>NZ_JAGPYQ010000001.1:8134221-8435489 GCF_018070025.1 Streptomyces liliiviolaceus | reverse complement strand
GGGGAACGGTACCGCTCCGGGGGGTGCGGCTATAGGGCTGGGGTTGTGGAGAGGGGGTGGGGTGTTGGGGCGGTCGTCGGGTGCGGGTGCGTCGTGGCTGAGCGCGCAGTTCCCCGCGCCCCTGAAAGATGCGCCGTTCCCCACGCCCCTGAAGACAAAAGATTGCGCCGTTCCCCGCGCCCCTGAGGGGGTGGGGACTTGGGGGGCGCTTCCCGGGTGCGGGTGCGTCGTGGTCGGCCGCGCCGTTCCCCGCGCCCCTTAAGGGCGAAAGGCTGGGGCGTAGCCCCGGCTTTCAGGGGCGCGGGGAACTGCGCGCTCAGCCACAGCGGACCCGCACCCGACGAACTGACCCGCTCCGCCCCGACGGCGTGCGAAGTCTTGACAGTGCCCCCGCGCGCGTCAACTCTGATGCGCAGAGCCGATCGCCCCAGGGAGGCGATGATGCCTGCAGCGCGGGAATCCCTACTGGACGCCGCCTACACGGCACTCGGACGCCGTCCGTGGTCCGCCGTGCGGATGGTCGACGTGGCCGCCGTCGCCGGGGTCTCCCGGCAGACCCTCTACAACGAGTTCGGGAGCAAGGAAGGCCTCGCCCGCGCGCTCGTACGGCGGGAGGCGGACGCCTATCTCGCCGGGGTGGAGCGGGCCCTGGTGAGCCGGCCCGAGCCCCGGGAACGGCTGGCCGCCGCGGCGGAGTGGACGGCGTCCGCGGCCAGAGGGAACGTGCTGGTGCGCGCGATGCTCACGGGATGCTGGGGGGAGCGGCTGCCCTCACCGACGCTGTCCGCCGTGCCGTCGTCCTCGGCCGTGCCCGCCCAGCGCCGGGCCGACGGGCCGCTGCCCTCGCCCGGCGACTTCGTGGCGCTGGTACGGGACCGGGCGGTCGCCTCGCTCGCCGTGCACGGCGGGTCGAAGACGGAGGCGGCGGAGCTGGCCCGGGCCTGTGAACTCGCGGTGCGGCTGGGGGTGTCGTGCGTGCTGGCCCCGGCGGGCGAGGGAGGCACGGCGGGACTGGTCCGCAACGCGCTCGCCACGGTGCGCTCCGTGGTCTGAGGTGCCCGCGCCGCCGGGAGGGAGCCGGCTCAGTGGGACGAGCCGGACAGCTGCAGGCCGATGACTCCTATGATCACGAACGAGATCGAGACGATCTTCAGCGTGGACACCAGGTCGTCGAGGAAGATCATGCCGTAGATGGCGGTACCGGCCGCGCCGATGCCCGTCCACACCGCGTACGCCGGGCCCACGTCCAGCTTCTTCAGGGACAGGGTGAGCAGGCCGAAACTGCCCAGCGCGAAGATGCAGAAGGCGATCGTCGGCCAGAGTCTCGTGAAGCCGTGGGAGAGCTTGAGACAGACGGCGAAACCCGTCTCCAGCAAGCCCGCCACGACGACCAGCAGCCACGCCATGTGATGCCCTCCCACGCTCCGTGACCGCTCGGACTTGGTGCGATTATGCCTTTACCGTCGCGACAGGGACGCAAACAACACAGAGGTCATCACCACGGAGGCCGTGCGGCGATCAGTCGCCCTCGCGCCGCTCCCTGGTCGACAGCAGCCGGCGCAGCGAGTAGAGGCGGGCCGGGTCCGCGTGGCCCTCGGCGACCCACGCGTCCAGCGCGCAGTCCGGCTCGTCGTGGCTGCACGCGCGCGGGCAGCCCTCCGTGCCGGGCTCCAGGTCGGGGAACGCCTTGATGACCTGCGAGGGGTCCACGTGGTGCAGCCCGAAGGACCGTACGCCCGGCGTGTCGACGAGCCAGCCCTCGTCGCCCGGCAGCGGGACCGCGCGCGCCGAGGTCGTGGTGTGCCTGCCCCGGCCCGTGACCGCGTTGACGACACCCGTGGTCCGCCGCCGCTCCGTCGACACGAGCGCGTTGACCAGCGTCGTCTTGCCCACGCCCGAGTGCCCGACGAACGCCGTGATCTTGCCGTCCAGCTGCTTGCGTACGCGGTCGACGGCCTCGCCGCTCTCCAGCTCCTCCCGGCTCGTGACGACGTACGGGACGCCCAGTGCCCCGTACAGCTCCAGGAGTTCGTCGGGGGGCGCCAGGTCCGACTTGGTGAGGACGAGGAGCGGGTCGAGGCCGCCCGCGTACGCCGCGACCAGGCAGCGGTCGATCAGACGGGGGCGCGGCTCCGGGTCGGCGAGGGCCGTGACGATGGCCAGCTGGTCGGCGTTGGCGACGACCACGCGCTCGTACGGATCGTCGTCGTCGGCCGTGCGGCGCAGGACCGAGGTCCGCGGCTCGATCCGGACGATCCGGGCGAGGGTGTCCTTCTTGCCGCTCAGATCGCCGACGAGGGCCACCCGGTCGCCGACGACCGCCGCCTTGCGGCCCAGCTCGCGTGCCTTCATGGCGAAGACCACGCGGTCGTCCACGAGGCAGGTCAGCCGGCCGCGGTCGACGGTGAGGACCATGCCCTCGGCCGCGTCCTCGTGCTTGGGCCGGATGTTCGTCCGGGGGCGGTTGCCCTTGCGGTTCGGACGCGAGGGGATGTCGTCCTCGTCGGTGTGCTTGCCGTAACGGCGCATGATCCCGGTCCGCCCGTCAGTTCCCGAGCATTCCGGCCCACAGCGCGGGAAAGTCGGGCAGGGTCTTCGCCGTCGTCGCCACGTTCTCGATCTGTACGCCCTCCACCGCGAGGCCGATGATCGCGCCCGCGGTCGCCATGCGGTGGTCGTCGTACGTGTGGAAGACCCCGCCGTGCAGCGGGCGCGGGCGGATGTGGAGGCCGTCGGCGGTCTCGGTGACATCGCCGCCGAGTTCGTTGATCTCCTTGGTGAGCGCGGCCAGCCGGTCCGTCTCGTGCAGCCGCAGATGGGCCACCCCGCTGAGGGTCGAGGGGGAGTCGGCCAGCGCCGCGACCGCCGCGATGCCCGGGGTCAGCTCGCCGACCTCGCCCAGGTCCACGTCGATGCCGTGGATCGAGCCGGAGCCGGTGAACTCAAGGCCCCGGTCCGTCAGTTCGCAGGAACCGCCCATCTCGGTGAAGATCTCGCGCAGCCTGTCACCCGGCTGGGTGGTGCGGGCGGGCCAGTCGGGGATGACGACCGTACCGCCGGTGACCAGCGCGGCGGCCAGGAACGGCTGGGCGTTGGACAGGTCCGGCTCGACCGTCAGATCGCGGCCGAGGAGCGCGCCCGGCGTGACCCGCCAGACGTTCGGCTCGCCGCCCGACTCCGGGGTGTCCACCTGGGCGCCGATCGAGCGCAGCATGTCGACGGTCATCCGGATGTGCGGCATGGACGGCAGCGTCGAGCCCGTGTGCCGTACCTCCACGCCCTGGTTGAACCGCGGGCCTGACAGCAGCAGCGCCGACACGAACTGCGAGGACGAGGACGCGTCGATCTCGACGGGGCCGCCCTCCAGCGCCCCGCCGCCCTGCACGGTCAGCGGCAGCGCGCCGCGGCCGTCGTCGTCGATCCGGGCCCCGAGGGCGCGCAGTCCGTCGATCACGCCGTGCAGCGGTCGCTCGTACGAACGGGGGTCGCCGTCGAAGCGGATGGGGCCGTCGGCGAGTGCGGCGACCGGCGGCAGGAAGCGCATCACGGTGCCGGCGTTGCCCACGTCGACCGTGGTCGGGCCCTGCAGGCCCGAGGGGATGACACGCCATGCCTCGCCGGAACCGTCGGGGCCCACGCCCTCCTCGATCCCGACGCCCATCGCCCGCAGGGCGCCGGCCATCAGGAGAGTGTCGCGGGAACGCAGCGGGCGGCGCAGCCAGCCGGGCTCGGCGGCGAGTGCCGCGAGGACGAGCGCGCGGTTGGTGACCGACTTGGACCCGGGCACGTGGACCGTCGCGTCGACGGCTCCGCTCGCGTGCGGGGCGGGCCAGAGGGCGGTGAGTGCGGGGTTAACGGGCATGCCCTCACTTTAAGGGTTCGCCCCTTGCGGAGATCTTGATCGAAAGCGGTGGTGCGCTCCGAGGGGGGTGGGGGGTGCGCCTGAGAGCTCGGGAGGCTGGTGTGGTCGGGCGGCTGCGGGCCGTGTGTGGCTTGTCGCGCAGTTCCCCGCGCCCCTCAGGGAAGGGGCCGCGCCCCGTCCAGAGGGGCGCGCGCCCCTCCGGACCTACAGGTCCAGCAGCCAGTTGGCGCCTGCCAGGAGCGAGCACAGGGAGACCGCGTGGAAGAGGAACAGCCACAGGCCCGCCGGTATGTGCGTCAGGCGTGACAGCTGGTCCGCGTCCGAGTCGCCCGCTCCGCCGCGTGAGCGCTTGGCCTGGAGTTCGAAGGCCGGGCGGACCCCGCCGAGCAGCAGGAACCAGACGACTGCGTACGCGAACGCCGCCTGGACCTGGGGACCGGCCAGCCAGGACACCGCCACGAACGTGCCGCCGGTGACGAGGACCGTGAGGGCCCCGTACGCGTTGCGGATCATCACCAGCATGGCCACGAGCAGCAGGGTCGCCAGCCAGAGCAGGGCGGTGATGTGGCCGGCCGCCAGCAGCGCGGCCCCGCCGAGGCCGAGCAGCGGGGGAGCCGTGTAGCCCGAGGCCGCCGTGAGGATCATGCCGAGGCCGGTCGGCTTGCCGCGGCTGACGGTGAGACCGCTGGTGTCGGAGTGCAGCCGGATGCCGCTGAGGCTGCGGCCCGTGAGCAGCGCGACCAGACCGTGGCCGCCCTCGTGGGCGATGGTGATCGCGTTGCGCGAGAGCCGCCACACCGGGTGCGGCACGATCGCGGCCAGCGCGGCCGCCATCGTGGCGACCACGACCCAGGTGTCGGGGTCGGGCTGGCTCCCGAAGACCTCGTCCCAGACGGTCGCCAGCGAGGTGGCTGCGGTGCTGTCCATGGGTGGCTCGGGCTCCCTCGGTGCGCTGTCGGCAGGGGTTTCGGCAGGGGTTTACGGGTGGGCCAGGCAGTCTGACATGTATGAGCGGACGGTAGATGAGACGCGGGAGGGGCGGGGATCGTTCCTGACGGCCGAGGCGCAGGTCACAGCAGTGAAGCCCCGGAACGGTCCGGGACATCTGCTCTACCCTCGGCCGCTGTGAGCAGGCCCGGAGACACCTGTGAATCGCTCCGGACCGCTACTGGCCGCTTCTGACCGCTCCGGAACAGGGCGGGATCCCGGAAGCCGTCGGGACGGTGACTGCGACGATGTAGGTTCACGATTGCGTCAGGTCGGAGGGGTGGTTCAGATGTGCGGACGGTACGCGGCCAGTCGTGGGCCCGAAGACCTCGCGGGAGTCTTCGAGATCGAGAAGTGGGAGCCGGAGGACGCTCTGGACCCCGATTTCAACGTGGCTCCGACCAAAGAGGTCTACGTCGTCCTGGACCGTCCCCTCAAGGGCGCCGAGGACCCCGCGCCGGTCCGTCAGCTGCGCCGCCTCAAGTGGGGCCTGATCCCCTCCTGGTCGAAGACGCCCGAGGGCGGCGCCCGGATGATCAACGCCCGCTCCGAGACCGTCCACGAGAAGCCCTCGTTCCGACGCGCCTTCACCTCCCGGCGCTGTGTCATACCGGCCGACGGCTACTACGAGTGGGTCACCGGCACCGGCGAGCGCGACCTTGAGGTGGAGGGCAAGAAGAAGCGGCCCCGCAAGCAGCCGTACTTCGTGCTCCCCGCCGACGGCTCGGTCTTCGCGATGGCCGGGCTGTACGAGTTCTGGCGGGACAGGACGCTGCCCGACGACCACCCCCGCGCCTGGTGGGCGACCTGCTCCGTCATCACCACGGAGGCGGAGACCTCCCCGCTCGCGGTCGGCCCCGAGGAGGGCCCGCGTTCCCTCGCCGACATCCACCCGCGGATGCCGCTGATGCTCACCCCGGACCGCTGGGACGCCTGGCTCGACCCCTCCCGTACCGACGTCGAGGACCTGCGCTCCCTGCTCGCGCCGCCGCCGGAGGGGCTGATGCGGGCGTATCCCGTCTCCACGGCGGTGAGCAACGTCCGCAACAACGGCCCGGAGCTGCTGAAGGAGCTGGAGGGGCCCGAGGAGGGCACACTCTTCTGACGTGACGCATGTGACGGAGATCATCGAGACGGTCGAGACGGTCGAGACGGACGCGGGCACGGCCCGGATCACCTGGCGCCGGGCCGAGAAGGCCGACACGGCCGAGAAGGCGGCGAAGGCAGACTCGGCGGGGGCCAAGGCGGCCCGGCTCGTGCTGGCCGTCAGCCATGGCGCCGGTGGCGGCATCGAGGCACGCGACCTCCGCGCGCTCGCCGCCGCCCTGCCCGCGCACGGAGTGACCGTGGCCCTCGTCGAACAGCCCTGGCGGGTGGCGGGCAAGAAGCTCGCGCCCGCGCCGAAGACGCTGGACGCGGGCTGGCGGGGCCTGTGGCCGGCGCTCGCCGCACCGGGGCTCCCCGTCGTCGCAGGCGGGCGCAGCGCCGGGGCCCGGGTCGCCTGTCGCACGGCCACCGAGCTGGGCGCCCACGCCGTCCTCGCCCTCAGCTTCCCCCTGCACCCGCCGGGCCGGCCGGAGAGGTCCCGCGCCGACGAACTGCTCGGCGCCGGGGTGCCCACGCTGGTCGTACAGGGCGGCAACGACCCGTTCGGACGCCCCGAGGAGTTCCCGGACCGGACCGGGCCGGACGCGTACGAGCTCGTCGAGGTGCCGTACGGCGATCATGGCTTCGCCGTACCGAAGCGTGCCCCGGTCGACCAGGAGCAGGCGCTGACGGTCGTCACGGACGGCGTCCTGAAGTGGGTTTCGTCACTCCCGTGACCCCGGGAATGTTGCGCCCCGGACCACTGTTGTGCGGATCAGACAGCACGGAAGGTGTGCTGGGAGACGTCGTACGAGAGGAAGTCCGCCGCATGGGTTCGACCATCTGCCCGAGCCGTGGCAGCAGCACAGACCTGGAGTGGTCGGTGCTGCACGCGGCGAAGACCGCCCCTGTTCGGGTGGCGGGCGGACCGGATCGGCAAGCCGCCGCGACCGCCGGTCGTCTATTCTCCGATTCAGGTGGGACCGGTTTCGGCCCCGCCCAGACTCTGGAGGAGGTGGGTCCGGTCACAGGGACCGACGCAGGGACCGAAAACGGCCAGGCGGAGCAGCCCGAGGACACGGGCAGCAGCGAGTCCACCGCCGAGCGCAATGTGCGCTTCGAGCGGGACGCGCTGGAGTTCCTCGACCAGATGTACTCGGCCGCGCTGCGCATGACGCGGAACCCGGCCGACGCCGAGGACCTGGTGCAGGAGACGTACGCGAAGGCGTACGCGTCCTTCCACCAGTTCCGTGAGGGCACCAACCTCAAGGCGTGGCTGTACAGGATCCTCACCAACACCTTCATCAACTCGTACCGCAAGAAGCAGCGCGAGCCCCAGCGGTCCGCCGCCGAGGAGATCGAGGACTGGCAGCTGGCGCGTGCCGAGTCGCACATGTCGACCGGTCTGCGTTCCGCCGAGTCGCAGGCGCTCGACCACCTGCCCGACTCGGACGTCAAGTCGGCGCTGCAGGCGATCCCCGAGGAATTCCGTATCGCCGTCTATCTCGCGGACGTCGAGGGCTTTGCGTACAAGGAGATCGCGGACATCATGGGGACACCCATCGGTACGGTGATGTCCCGCCTGCACAGGGGCCGCCGTCAGTTGCGCGGCATGCTGGAGGACTACGCCAAGGACCGCGGCCTGGTCCCGGCGGGCGCCGGAGAGTCGGACGGAACGAAAGGCTCGGGCTCATGAGCTGCGGAGAGCCGCACGAGACGGACTGCAGTGAAGTACTCGATCATCTCTACGAGTTCCTCGACCACGAGATGCCCGATGCCGACTGCACCAAGTTCGAGGTGCACTTCGAGGAGTGCTCACCGTGCCTTGAGAAGTACGGACTTGAGCAGGCCGTGAAGAAGCTCGTCAAGCGCTGCTGCGGTCAGGACGACGTGCCGACCGATCTGCGGGCGAAGGTCATGGGCCGTATCGAGCTGATCCGCTCCGGGCAGACGGTGCCCGAGCACGAGGTGACGACCGCGGACGTCCGCGGCGCCGCGGCCGAGGGCTGACACCCGAGGGCTGACACCCGAGGTCTGCCACCGAGGACTGACAGCCGAGGGCTGCACGGCCCTTGAAGCACACTCCTGAGAACGACCCGACGCCGGACCGGTTCAGCCGGTCCGGCTTCTGGGCGTTACGGGTGCGTGTGCGGGGGGTCCGGGGGTGCCGGGGGTACCGGGCCCGGCGTCAGACCTCCAGCGTCGTCTCGATCCTCTTCAGGCTGTGCCGGGCCAGCGCCAGGTTGCTGCGGCCGCGGTCGAGGGCGAGGTACAGGAAGAGCGTGCCGCCGCTGGCGGTGAGCGGGCGTATCAGGTGGTACTGCTTGCCCAGCGTGATCAGGATGTCCTCGATGGTGTCGTCCATGGCCAGCGAGGAGAGCGTCCGCAGCTTCGCGCGCATCACCTCGGTGTTGCCCGCCGACGCGAGCTCCAGGTCGAGCGTCGGTCCGCCGCCGAGCGTGCCCAGTGCCATGCCGCTCTCGTAGTCGACGAGGGAGACGCCGATGGCGCCTTCCACGGACATGGCTTCCTTGAGCGCGGTCTCGATGTTCATACTGCTGCCCCAATTCCTCGGTGACGCTGTTCGGTCGTTGCCTGTACAACTACGATCGAACACAAGCGGCTAGTGCGCCACAAAATACAAAATATGGCGTCTGTTGCGTAAGTTGAAGCTCAAAGTAGTGTGCGACGTCAAGACGTGAAGGGGGAACGGGGTAATGACGACGACCGTTGATGCCTCCCTGGTCCGGCTTCTCGACTCCCCCGGGGTCACCGGCGTCGCCCTGGTCGACGCGGTCACCGGCCTCACCTACGGGGTGGCCGGGAACGCGGAAGAGGCGGGGGACGGTGCCGAGTGCGCCGAACTCGCGGCCCTCATCGCCGAACGACTGGGGCGGGCGGGCGCCGAGGGGGAGTTGGAGAGTGTGATCATGACCAGCAGGCGGCGCCATCAGGTGCTGCTCGCCGTCGCGCGGCCGGTCGGCGACCCGCTGCTGCTGACCGCGGGGATGGACCGGGAACGGGCCAACCTGGCGCTCGCCACGCGGAGTCTGGCAGACCGGGCCGCCGAGGTGCTCGCATGACGACAGCCGAGGCGCGCAATCTGCCCGCGCTGTTGCAGGGGTTGCACGAAGAGGGTTACAGCGGGACCGTACGGGTCTCCGGATCGCCAGGCGGAACGATTCACCTGCGGGGCGGGCTGATCGCCGCGGTCGAGACGCCGGGCGCCCCGGCCGCCACCTCGGTGCTGCTCACGCCGGGCCGAATCGACGACGAGACCTGGCTGGCCGCCTGCGCGGCGGAGCCCGACACGGACCGGCTGGGCGCATACCTGGTGTCCGCCGGGCTGATCGGCGCCGCCGAACTGGAGGTCGTGTGCACCGCGTCGGTGTTCGACGCGGCCTTCGCCATGGCCATCGGACCGCCCGGCGGCTGGACGCTGGACGGCCCGGAACCCACCCTCCACGCCGGGCCCGGTGTGGAGCCGCGGCGGCTGACCGAGGAGACCACCCGGCGCATCGTGCGGCTCTCCGGGGAGTGGGGTGCGCCGGGTGAACTCGCCCGGATACGGCCCGCGGCGGTACCGGACGCCGGTCTGCGCCGCGGCCTCTCGGACCGCCACCGGTCGGTGCTGAGCACCGTCAACGGCCGCCGTACCGCCCGGGACATGGCCTTCACGCTCGGGCGCGGGCTGTACGCGATCATGCTGGACCTGACCCGTCTGGAAGCCCAGGACCTCATCCGCTGGGAGACGGGCGGTCCGTCCGAGGGCCGGCCCAGCACCGCACCGCGTGTGCTGCCCGGACGGGGCGCCGCGGACGCGTCGGAGTCGGGCTCCGCGCAGGCCGAGCCCGCCGCGAAGGCGGCGCCGCTGCCGAGGCGTACGCGGGGTGGCGGCTCGTGGCCGGGGGAGGCCCGGACGCGCGAGAGCCGGTCGCACGACGGCCAGGCGCACGAGGCCCGGATCCGCGAGGGTCAGGCGCCCGATGTCCTCGTACGGGACGGGCAGGCGCGGGAAGGCCCGCAGGGGGAGGCGTCGGCCGAGGGAAGCGACGCTCTGTCCGCGGGGACGACCGGGGGGCACGGGGGCTAGTGAGTTCAAGCAGACGTCGGGCGGCGAAGCGTCTTCGACGGGGGACGGCCGCCGAAGCCCGGCGGACCGCGCATCGCCGCACCCGAGGCCCGGACATCGAGCCGGGCCCGGACGGCGTGGAGACACGGGGCGCCGGACCGGCTCCGGACACCGGACCGGGAACGGACACCGGACCGGGAACGGACACCGGACCGGGAACGGACAACGTGCCGGAGCCCGAGGTCGCGTCAGCACCGGACGCCTTGTCGGCGCATGGTCCGGGGGACGCTCGTGGGGCGGAGACGAGAGCGGGAGCGGGGTCGGGCCGGGGGATCGGCAGCCCGGCGTCGGCGTCCGTGTCGGCGTCCGCGTCCGTGGACAGGCCCCCGCCGTTGCCTATGCGGGGCGCCGCCTCGTCCCCCTCGGCGCCGCCGTTCGCGCTGCCCCCGCTGTCGCCCGAGCAACTGGCCGCCGACCAGCCCTCTCTCGACATGCTGCGCCGGGTCCGCCGGGGCCTGGGCGCACTTCCGGATACCGACTGACACCGCTCCGACCGCACCACGACCACCCATGCACGCAGCAAGGAGCGCCATGAGCGACACGTCGCAGCCCAATCCCCTCACCGAGATCCTGACCTCTCTGCGCGACCGGGTGATGGGGGTCTCCGAAAGTGTCCTGTCCACGGCGGACGGACTCCTCGTGGTCGCCGACACGGACTCCTCCCACGCCGAGTCCGTCGCCGCGCTCGCCGCCGCGACCCTCGGCGTGGCCCGCCGTATGGCCGACCAGACGAGCGTCGGCGCGCTGCGCGAGGTCGTGGCGCGGTGCGGCTCGGGGCACGTCATCGTGATGGCCGTGGGCGACCGGGCCCTGCTGACCGTGATGGGCGACGACGGCCTCGACCTCGCCGCGCTCCAGCGGGAGTCGCCCGCCACGGTGGAGCAGTTGACCCAGGCGCTCGCGGCCGACGTGGCGCGCTGAACCGGCGGCCAGGAGAACGCTCCGGGCGCCGACGGCCTCGTACACGGACCCGTACATGGGCCCGTACATGGGCCCGTACATGGGCCCGTACATGGGCCCGTACATGGGCCCGTACATGGGCCCGTACATGGGCTCGTACGGACGTCCGGTCGTAGCCGAGTACAGCGCCTTCGTGCGAACACGTGGCTCACTCGAACGGGCGAATCTGCTCGCGTCGGCCCGGTGAATCGGCCCATGCCTCCCCCCGGCCCCACCCGACCGTCCTATCGTCCATGTCCCGAAGGCTGTACGCGGCCTGGCCTGTGCGAGGTGGTCCGAGCGGGAGCGGGAGGGGGGCTGCGCCATGCGGTCGGTCCCGCCGTGGGCACGTGTCTACGTCGTCTGCACCGCGCTCGCCGCGGCGTTCTGCGCGGTGCCGGTTCCGGACACCCGCGCCCCCTGGCCGGCGGTGGCGCTGTTCTCGGCGCTCTGCGCGGCATGCGAACTGCTCGCCGCGAGCCGCTTCGCGGGCGACGGCGGCCCCGAGGGCGCGGGCGCGTCCGGCGAGACCGGTGCCTCCCTCAGATGGCACACGCCGGTCATGCTCGCCGCCGCCTTCCTGCTGCCCCCGCCCGCCGCGGCGCTCGTGCCGATGCCGGGAGCGCTGCTGGCCCGGGTCGAGCAGCGACCGCGGTGGCCGCGCCGGGTGTGGCGGGCCGCGCAGCTCGCGCTCGGCACCTGGGCGGCCTCGAAGGTCCACTGGTCGCTGGGCGGCCGGGACGCGGTCGTCACCTCCGACTTCCCCTACGCCCTGGCGGCCGCCGGCGCGGCCGTGGTGGCGTTCTGCCTGGTCCTGACCGTGCTCGACGGCGGCATCCTGGCGCTCGCCGAACGGGTGCCGGTCCGGGCCGCCTGGCGCGGGCTGTTCCTGCGCTCGCTCGCCCCCGTCGCCGTGCACGGGCTCGCCGGGCTGATGATGGCGGTGCTCTGGCGCAGCCCGTACGGGCCGGCCGCCGCGCTGCTCGTGCTGCTGCCGATGTACGTGTCGTGGTGGGTGTTCGCCCAGTACCACCGGGAGCGGGCCGCCCACCGGGCCACCATCCGGGCGCTCGTGCAGGCCGTCGACATCAAGGACGGCTACACGCGCGGGCACAGCGAACGGGTGGGGCAGGCGTCCATGATGATCGCGCGCGAACTGGGCATGGACGACGAACGGGCCGAGGTGCTCAGGTTCGCCGGCATCCTGCACGACGTCGGCAAACTCGGGGTCCCCACCCGCCTGTTGCGCAAGGACGGCCCGCTGACGCCCGAGGAGCGCCGGGTGATCGAGCTGCATCCCGAGTACGGGCACGAGATGGTCCGCGGGATCGGCTTCCTCGGCGAGGCCAGGTCGGCGATCCTCCACCACCACGAACGGCTCGACGGGAGCGGCTATCCGTACGGGCTGAAGGGGGGCCAGATCCCGGAGTTCGCCCGGGTGGTGGCGGTGGCGGACGCCTTCGACGCGATGACGTCGACGCGCTCGTACCGGCGGGCGCGGCCGGTCCCGGCGGCCCTGGAGGAACTGGAGCGGTGCGCCGGGGCCCAGTTCGATCCCCGGATGGTGGAGGCCTTCGTACGGGCGCTCGTGCGGCAGGGATGGCATCCCGCGGTGACGGCGGACGAGACGTCCCCGCACGCCGAAGCCCTCCCACCGGCTCCGCGCGTGCCCACGGACCTCAAGCCCACGGACCTCAAGCCCACGGACCTCAAGCCCACGGACCTCAAGCCCACCGACCTCAAGCCCACCGACCTCAAGCCCACCGACCTGAAACCGCACCGCGGAACCGTCGGCGGGTCCGGCCCATGAGCACGATCAGTGGGGGACCGCTCCCGCCCGCCCTCATCCTCGTGCGGGCCGGCGCCGCGCTGGCCGCCGTGGCCGCCCTCGCCGTCACCCTCTGGGCCGGGATCGACGAGCGGGGGCCCGCTCTCGCCTTCGCCGTGCTCATCGCCGTGGGGGAGCTGGCCCGCTGGAGCGGTGCCGAGGAGCGTGAGTCGGCGCCGCTGGCCGCCGCCGGGGCCCTCGCCTACGCGCTGCTCGGCGAGAACGCCGGCCACCCCACCCACGACGGCGTCCCGCAGATCGTCGCCGTGGTCACGGCCGCCTCCCTGCTGGGCTGCGTGCCGCACGTGGCGAAGGGCCACGGGCCCACCGCGGACCATCTCACCCGGCGCGTCCTGACCGTCGGGTTCGCCGCGGTGTGCTTCCAACCCCTCTACAACCAGGGCAGGGTGGCGGAGTGGGCCGGGACCGGACCCGCGTACGCGGCGCTCGTCGTCGCGCTGCTCCTGCTGACCGCGCTGTGGGACGCCGTGCTGGCCGCGGCCATGGCGCACGCACGGACCCGCTGGCCCTTCGGACCGCTGCTGCGCGACGAACTGCGCGGCACGCTCGGCATCGGGTGGGCGGTCTGCGCGACCGGGGCCGTGATGGCGCTCGCGGTCGCCGTCGCGGGCCTGTGGGCGCTGCCCGTCCTCTGTCTGCCGCTGCTGCTCACCCAGCTGTCCTTCCGGCGGTACGCGGCCGTGCGCACCACCTACCGCCAGACCATCGCCTCACTCGCCCGGGCCACCGAGATAGCGGGCTACACCCCGGCCGGGCACGCCCGGCGCGTGGCGGCGCTCAGCCGGGCCGTCGGCCGTGAGCTGGGCTTCTCCGGACCCGAGCTGACCGTTCTGGAGTACGCGGCCCTGATGCACGACATCGGCCAGCTCTCGCTCGTCGACCCCGTACCCGCCGGTGCCACGGCCGCCCTGGCCCCCGCCGAACAGCGGCGCATCGCCCTGCTCGGCGGCGCGGTGGTGCGCCAGACGGGCGTGGCCGCCGCGGTCGCCGTCGTGGTGGAGCGGCAGGCGGACCCCTACCGCGACCAACCGGTCAGCGCGTCGATCGTGAGGGCCGTGAACGCGTACGAGGAGATAGCCGGGGAAGCGGGCCCCGGTGGGCCGCTGAAGGCGCTGGAGGAGCTGCGGCTGGGCACCGCGCGCGACTACCGGCCCGAGGTCGTCGAGTCGCTGGCCAGGGTGCTGGCGAGAGACGGTCTTACCTTGCCTCTGGTTGGGTAACCCATGGGTAATGAGCGCCCCTCCTCACGTCCGTGGTTGGATGCGAGGAAGAGGACATCAGGGGGCACAGTCCAGCCCGAGGCTGCACGCTCTTCAACGAACTGGCAGGCGGGAATCGTGAGGATCTTCGGCAAGGGACGGCACCGGCCCTCCGCCTCATGGCGGCAGGCCACCGACCGTGCGTTCACCCTCATCGGCGACGGCCGGTACGAGGACGCGGGGGCGCTGCTGACACGTGCGGCGGACCTGGAACCCTGGCTTTCCGAGTCCTGGTTCAACCTCGCGCTGCTGCACAAGTTCCGGCACGACTGGGAACAGGCGCGGGCGGCCGGTCTGCGGGCCGTGGCGCTGCTCGACCGGGAGACCGGGGCCCCCGATTGGTGGAACGTCGGCATCGCGGCGACCGCCCTGCAGGACTGGCCGCTGGCGCGGCGGGCCTGGCAGGCGTACGGCCTGCGGGTGCCCGGCGGTGCGTCGCGGCCCAGGCCGGGCGCGGGCGCCGGTGCCTCCGGGGAGCCGGTGGGCATGGACCTCGGCAGCGCGGCCGTGCGGCTGTCGCCCGAGGGCGAGGCCGAGGTCGTGTGGGGGCGGCGGCTCGACCCCGCCCGTATCGAGGTCCTCTCCATCCCGCTGCCGTCCTCCGGGCGGCGCTGGGGCGAGGTCGTCCTGCACGACGGGGTTCCCCACGGGGAGCGCACGACCGCCGCGGGGCACGCGTATCCCGTCTTCGACGAGATCGAGCTGTGGGCGCCCTCGCCGGTGCCCACCTGGGTCGTGCTCCTGGAGGCGGAGACCGAGGACGACCGGGACGCCCTGGAGCGGCTCGCGGCCGACGCGGGGTTCGCGGCGGAGGACTGGTCGTCCTCCGTGCGGCTGCTGTGCCGGATGTGTTCCGAGTCGCGGATGCCGTCCGACGAGGGGGACGGGGAGCATCTCGATCCGCACGATCACAGCGAGCCGGGGCATCCCGGGCCGCTCGGGCATCGGACCGACGGGCAGTTGTGGGTGCCCGAGCGGGAGTGCGGGCTCGCCGCTCCTGCCTCGCTGGTGCGGGGGCTGCTGGACGGGTGGGTCGCCGACAGTCCCGATTCGCGGGACTGGCGTGACCTCGAAGAGGTCTGTTAGCGCCCGGGGGCCGCTGGGCTTGATCGTCGGGTGCGGGTCCGGCTGTGGCTGGTCGCGCAGTTCCCCGCGCCCCTGAGGGGCGCGGCGCCCCCGTACCCTGTATCCGCATCGCAACCCCGTTTTTCCGAGGAAGGCTTACGTCGGTCATGGCGCAGCAGGACACTGAGCAGCAGCACTCCGGGGTGCTCCCCGTGGACGACGAGGGCTTCGTCATCGACACCGAGAACCCGGAGGAGCGTGAGGCGGCCTACCGCGGGCGCGGGACCTCGCGGCCCATCACGGTCGTCGGGAACCCGGTGCTGCACAAGGAGTGCAGGGACGTCACGGACTTCGGGGACGACCTCGCCCGGCTCGTCGACGACATGTTCGCCAGCCAGCACACCGCCGAGGGCGTGGGCCTGGCCGCGAACCAGGTCGGTGTCGACCTCAAGGTCTTCGTCTACGACTGCCCGGACGACGAGGGCAAGCGGCACACCGGAGTGGTCTGCAACCCGGTGCTCGTCGAGCTGCCCGCCGAGCGGCGCCAGCTGGACGAGAGCAACGAGGGCTGCCTGTCGGTGCCGACCGCGTACGCGCCGCTGGCCCGCCCCGACTACGCCGAGGTCACCGGGCAGGACGAGAAGGGCAACCCGATCAAGGTGCGGGGCACGGGCTACTTCGCGCGCTGCCTCCAGCACGAGACGGACCACCTGTACGGGTACCTCTACATCGACCGGCTCTCCAAGCGCGAGCGCAAGGACGCGCTGCGGCAGATGGCCGAGAACGAACCGCGCTACCCCGTCGTCGCGAACGACTGAGAACGTCTGCGGACGTCTGTGAACACCTGAGAACGTCTGTGACACAGAACGAAAACCGGGGCGTGAGCGTCCCGCCTCCACAGCGCCTGGTCGGATTCCCCTCCGACCAGGCGCCGTTCGTCTGCGCGTAGCACGTTCGATCCCTTGTGCGTCTGTAATGATCCATATTCAGTCACACATAGGGAGATTCTCGGCATCGTGGGGTAGTGAGCGCAGCAAATCCGTTCCCAGAACGGTCAGTTGTGGTGCTGAATGGGAAGTGCGGGGATACGCAACGGCGCACGCCCGGCACAGCGGGAGGGGCGTGTCGTCAACAGGCGGCTGAGAGGGGTTTGTTCGTGCCTGCTTTCCCACAGAGCACCTCAACGACGTACACCTCGGCCCTCGTTCCACCGGCGCTCTCTCTTCCGGTGATCGAGGCCGAGTTTCCCCGTCAACTCCATCCGTATTGGCCCCGACTCCAGGAGAACACCAGGGTCTGGCTCCTGGAAATGCGCCTCATGTCTGCGGCGAAGGTCGAGGCATATGCCGATGGGCTTTGCTACACCGACCTCATGGCGGGCTTCTACATTGGCGCGCCCGACGAGGTCCTCCAGGCGATAGCGGACTACAGCGCGTGGTTCTTCGTCTGGGACGACCGCCACGACCGTGATGTCATCCACGGCCGGCCGGTGGCCTGGCAGCTGCTCAGGACGCGGCTGCACGCGGCCCTCGACTCCCCGAAGGAGCATCTGTACCACCAGGACCCCCTGGTGGCGGGGTTCGCGGACAGCATGGTCCGGCTGTACTCGTTCCTGGGCGAGGGGTGGAACGCGCGGTTCGCCGACCACTTCCACACCGTCATCGAGGCGTACGACCAGGAATTCCACAACCGGGTCTCGGGCATTGTCCCGACCGTCGCGGAATACCTCGAACTGCGGCGGAACACTTTCGCGCACTGGATCTGGCTCGACCTGCTCGAACCGAGCGCGGAGTACGAACTGCCCGTCGCCGTGCGGGAGAACCCCGCCTATCGGAGGGCTGCTCTGCTGTGCCAGGATTTCGCCGCCTGGTACAACGATCTGTGCTCTCTGCCCAAAGAAATAGCGGGCGACGAGGTGCACAATCTCGGTATCAGTCTCATTCATCACGAGGGAATGCGACTGGAGGAATCGGTCAAGGAAGTCAGGCGACGGGTCGAGGAATGCATCACTGAATTCCTCGACGTCGAACAGGAGGTATTGAGGTACGCGGAAAGGATCGACAACGGGTCCGTCCGCGGCGCCGAACTAGCGGCTGCCGTACGGGCGTGCCTGTTCAATATGCGGAACTGGTTCAGCTCCGTGTACTGGTTCCACCACGAGTCGGGACGGTACATGGTCGACAGCTGGGACGACCGCACCACACCCCCGTACGTCAACAACGAAGCGGCAGGTGAGAAATGACCGTCGAGTCGGTACGGTCCGCTGCACACCAAGCGGCAGAACTGTCCACCCCGCCCCTCGCCGGGGGCGGCGTCCCCGGCCTCGGACACGGCCTGAAACTGGTCCGCGACCCGCTGGGGTTCCTCTCCCGGCTGCGCGACCAGGGCGAGGTCGTCCGGCTGAAGCTGGGCCCCAAGACGGTGTACGCCGTCACCACGCCGGCCCTCACCGGGGAGCTCGCCCTGAGCCCCGACTTCAAGATCGACGGGCCGCTGTGGGAGTCCCTGGAAGGCCTGCTCGGCAAGGAGGGAGTGGCGACCGCCAACGGCTCGCGGCACCGGCGTCAGCGCCGGACGATCCAGCCCGCCTTCCGGTTGGACGCCATCCCCGGCTACGGGCCGATCATGGAGGAGGAGGCGCACGCCCTCGCGGAGCGCTGGCGGCCCGGCGAGACGATCGACTGCACCGCGGAGTCGTTCCGCGTCGCCGTCCGCATCGCCGCCCGCTGCCTGCTGCGCGGCGACTTCATGGACGAGCGGGCCGAGCGGCTGAGCATCGCCCTCGCCACCGTCTTCCGCGGCATGTACCGCCGTATGGTCGTTCCCGCGGGACCGCTCTACCGGCTTCCGCTTCCGGCCAATCGTAAATTCGACCGCGCATTGGCCGATTTACACCTCCTGGTCGACGAGATCGTGGCCGAGCGCCGTGCATCTGGTCAAAAGCCGGACGATTTGCTGACAGCATTGCTGGAAGCGAAGGACGAGAATGGCGAGCCCATCGGGGAACAGGAGATCCACGACCAGGTCGTCGCGATACTCACCCCCGGAAGCGAAACGGTCGCTTCCACGATCATGTGGCTTCTGCAGGTCCTCGCGGAACACCCGGAACAGGCGGATCGCGTACGCGAAGAGGTCGAATCGGTCACTGAAGGCCGCCCTGTCGCATTCGCGGACGTGCGGAAGCTGTCCCACACGAACAATGTCGTCGTCGAGGCCATGCGGTTGCGTCCCGCCGTATGGATATTGACGCGCCGGGCCGTGACCGAAACCGCACTCGGTGGGTATCGCATTCCGGCCGGGGCCGACATCGTCTACAGCCCGTACGCGATACAGCGCGACGCGCGTTCGTACGGCGGGCATCTGGAGTTCGACCCCGATCGCTGGCTTCCGGAACGTGCCAAGGACGTGCCGAAGTACGCGATGAGCCCGTTCAGCGTGGGCAACCGGAAGTGCCCGAGCGACCACTTCTCGATGGCCCAGCTCGGGCTCATCACGGCGGCGGTGACCTCGCGCTGGCGGCTGGAGCAGGTGTCCGAGTCGAACGACACCACCCGCGTCGGCATCACCCTGCGGCCGCACCGGCTGCTGCTGAGGGCCGTGCCGAGGTGAGCACGGCCGTGCCCCGGTGACCGCGCGGCGCACGTTCAGGCGGCCTGCGGGCCCCTGAACGTGCGCCGGTACGCGTTCGGTGTCGTCCCCAGCGAGCGGACGAACTGATGGCGCAGCGCGGCCGCCGTCCCGAACCCCGTGCGGTCCGCGATGAAGTCCATCGTCTGGTCGGTGGCCTCCAGCAACTCCTGCGCCAGCAGTACCCGTTGACGCAGGAGCCAGCGGTACGGGGTGGTCCCCGTCTCCTGCTGGAAGCGCCGGGCGAAGGTGCGCGGCGACATGTGCGCGCGGGCGGCGAGCTGTTCGACGGTCACCTCCTCGTCGAGGTGGCGCTCCATCCAGGCGAGCGTCTCACCGACCGTGTCGCACTGCGAGCGCGGCAGCGGCCGCTCGATGTACTGGGCCTGGCCGCCGTCGCGGTGCGGCGGCACCACCATGCGCCGCGCGATGCTGTTGGCGATCTCCGGGCCCTGCTCCTTGCGGACGATGTGCAGACAGGCGTCGATGCCGGAGGCGGTGCCGGCCGAAGTGATCACCGGGTCCTCGTCCACGTACAGCACGTCCGGTTCGACCTTCGCGAGGGGATGGCGGGCGGCCAGCTTGTCGGCGTGCCGCCAGTGGACCGCGCAGCGGCGCCCGTCGAGCAGTCCGGCCGCGCCGAGCACGAAGACCCCGGAGCAGACGCTCAGCACCTTGGCGCCGCGGTCGGCGGCCCGGACCAGGGCGTCGAGCAGCGCGGGCGGGTAGGTGCGCCCGATGTAGTGGCTCCCGGCGGGTACGACGATGAGGTCGGCCTCCTCCAGCCGGTCGAGCCCGTACGGGGTGGAGAGGGTGAGCCCCGGGACGTGGGTGGCGAGGTCCGGCCCCTCGGCCGAGGCGACCGCGAAGTCGTACACCGGAAGTCCCTCGTCGCTGCGGTCGAGACCGAACACCTCGCACACGACGCCGAGTTCGAAAGGATGCGCGCCGTCGAGCAGGACGGCGGCCACGTTGGTCAGCATGCTGCCAGTGTGCACCCGCTCTGGCAGGAAATCGAGGGTGTGCGGCAGTCCTGCCACTCACGGTAAGGAGTATCCGGCGCGACAGTGGTGTCCATGACTACGACACAGCTGGAAGGCCTGATCGGAATGCTCTTCGTCCTCGGAATCCTCGTCCTGCTCGTCCTCCCCGCGGTGTTCGGCATCGTGCGCGACCGACGCGTCGACCGTCAGCTCAGGGAGGCCGAACAGGGCCCCGCGAAGGAGCGGGGCCCCGCCGAGGGCCAAGGCCCTGTCAGGGATCAGAAGTCCTCGTCGAGGTCGACCGTCCCCTCCACCGCCACCTGGTACGCCGAGGGCCGGCGCTCGAAGAAGTTGGTCAGCTCCTGAACCCCCTGCAGCTCCATGAAGGAGAACGGGTTCTCGGAGCCGTACACCGGGGCGAGACCAAGGCGCTGCAGCCGCTGGTCGGCGACGCACTCCAGGTACTGCCGCATCGACTCGGTGTTCATGCCCGGCAGGCCCTCACCGCACAGGTCGCGCCCGAACTGCAGCTCGGCCTCGACGGCCTCGCGCATCATGTCGGTCACCTGCTGCCGGAGCTCCTCGTCGAAGAGCTCCGGCTCCTCCTTGCGGACCGTGTCCACGACCTCGAAGGCGAAGCTCATGTGCATCGTCTCGTCGCGGAACACCCAGTTGGTGCCGGTCGCCAGGCCGTGCAGCAGGCCCCGGCTGCGGAACCAGTAGACGTACGCGAAGGCCCCGTAGAAGAACAGGCCCTCGATGCACGCGGCGAAGCAGATGAGGTTCAGCAGGAAGCGGCGGCGGTCGGCCTTCGTCTCCAGCCGGTCCAGCTTCTCCACCGAGTCCATCCACTTGAAGCAGAACTCGGCCTTCTCGCGGATGGACGGGATGTTCTCGACGGCGTCGAAGGCCGCCGCCCGGTCCTCCGGGTCGGGGAGGTAGGTGTCCAGGAGCGTCAGATAGAACTGGACGTGCACGGCCTCCTCGAAGAGCTGACGGCTCAGATACAGCCGCGCCTCGGGGGAGTTGATGTGCTTGTACAGCGTCAGGACCAGGTTGTTCGCCACGATCGAGTCGCCCGTCGCGAAGAACGCGACCAGCCGGCCGATCATGTGCTGCTCACCCGGTGACAGCTTCGCCAGGTCGGAGACGTCCGAGTGGAGGTCGACCTCCTCGACGGTCCAGGTGTTCTTGATCGCGTCCCGGTAGCGCTCGTAGAAGTCCGGGTAGCGCATGGGGCGCAGGGTGAGCTCGAAGCCCGGGTCGAGCAGGTTCTTCTCACCCTTGGCTGTGGTCGCGGTGGTCATTACTGGCAGG
Organism: Streptomyces liliiviolaceus; assembly: GCF_018070025.1. Classification (NCBI taxonomy): domain Bacteria; kingdom Bacillati; phylum Actinomycetota; class Actinomycetes; order Kitasatosporales; family Streptomycetaceae; genus Streptomyces; species Streptomyces liliiviolaceus. The sequence goes on along the minus strand of NZ_JAGPYQ010000001.1, from coordinate 8,414,383 downwards.
CCTCGCAGGACTCGGGGTTCTCAAGGGAGCAGGCGACCGCGTCGGGGTCGGCGGCCTGCTGGACGGGGATGGTCTTCTCGGGCCGCGCCTCGGTCACGCTCTGCGCCTGGGCGGCGCGGGCGATACGGGTCGCCGGGCGCGAGCGCAGGTAGTACGTCGTCTTCAGCCCCGACTTCCAGGCGTACGCGTACATCGAGGAGAGCTTGCCGATGGTCGGTGTCTCCAGGAACAGGTTCAGCGACTGGGCCTGGTCCAGGAACGGGGTTCGGGCGGCGGCCATGTCGATCAGACCGCGCTGCGGGATCTCCCACGCCGTGCGGTACAGCTCGCGCACGTCCGCGGGGACCCAGGTGAAGCCCTGCACCGAGCCGTTGGACTCGCGCAGTGCCTCCCGGGTCTGCGCGTCCCACACGCCGAGCTTCTTCAGCTCGGCCACCAGGTAGGAGTTGACCTGGAGGAACTCGCCGGACAGCGTCTCGCGCTTGAACAGGTTGGAGACCTGCGGCTCGATGCACTCGTACACGCCCGCGATGGACGCGATGGTGGCGGTCGGCGCGATCGCCAGCAGCAGCGAGTTGCGCATGCCCACCGCGGCGATCCGCTCCCGCAGCGCCGCCCAGCGCTCCGGCCAGTTCAGCTCGACGTCGTAGTGGTCGGGGTGCAGCACACCCTGCGCCGTACGGGTCTTCTCCCAGGCGGGCAGCGGGCCGTTGCGCTCGGCGAGGTCGGCGGACGCCTCGTACGAGGCGAGCATGATCCGCTCGGCGATGCGGGTGGAGAGGGCGCGCGCCTGCGGCGAGTCGAACGGCAGCCGCAGCTTGAAGAAGACGTCCTGCAGCCCCATCGCGCCGAGGCCCACCGGACGCCACTTGGCGTTGGAGCGGCCCGCCTGCTCGGTCGGGTAGAAGTTGATGTCGACGACCCGGTCGAGGAAGGTGACCGCGGTCCTCACGGTCGCGTCGAGCCGCTCCCAGTCGATGTCGCCGGCGTCCGCGTCCACGAAGGCGCCGAGGTTGACCGAGCCGAGGTTGCAGACCGCGGTCTCCCCGTCGTCCGTGACCTCCAGGATCTCGGTGCACAGGTTCGAGGAGTGGACCGTGTGGCCGGGCAGCGCCGTCTGGTTGGCGGTGCGGTTGGCGGCGTCCTTGAAGGTCATCCAGCCGTTGCCGGTCTGCGCGAGGGTACGCATCATGCGGCCGTACAGATCACGGGCGGGGATGGTCTTCCTGGCCAGCCCCCGCTCCTCGGCCCCCCGGTAGGCGGCGTCGAACGCGTCGCCCCACAGGTCGACCAGCTCGGGCACGTCCGAGGGGGAGAACAGCGACCAGTCGCGGTTCTCGTTCACCCGGCGCATGAACTCGTCGGGGATCCAGTGCGCGAGGTTCAGGTTGTGCGTACGCCGGGCGTCCTCACCGGTGTTGTCGCGCAGCTCCAGGAACTCCTCGATGTCGGAGTGCCAGGTCTCCAGGTAGACCGCGGCGGCGCCCTTGCGCCGGCCGCCCTGGTTCACCGCGGCGACCGAGGCGTCGAGGGTCTTCAGAAACGGCACGATCCCGTTCGAGTGCCCGTTCGTGCCGCGGATCAGCGACCCGCGCGAACGGATCCGGGAGTACGAGAGCCCGATGCCGCCCGCGTGCTTCGAGAGGCGGGCCACCTGGTGGTAGCGGTCGTAGAGGGAGTCCAGCTCGTCCAGCGGGGAGTCGAGGAGGTAGCAGGACGACATCTGCGGGTGGCGCGTACCGGAGTTGAAGAGCGTGGGGGAGGAGGGCAGGTAGTCGAGGCGGCTCATCAGCCGGTACAGCGAGGCCACCTCGTCGAGGGACCTGGTCGTGTCGTCCTCGGCGAGACCGCTCGCCACCCGCAGCATGAAGTGCTGGGGCGTCTCGATGACGGATCGGGTGATCGGGTGCCGCAGCAGGTACCGGCTGTGCAGCGTGCGCAGCCCGAAGTAGCCGAAGCGGTCGTCGCCCGCAAGGTCGATCAGCGTGTCGAGCCGGGCCGCGTGGAGGCGGACGAACTCGGCCGTGCGGTCGGCGATCAGGCCCTCGCGGTGGCCGACGGCGACCGACTCCGAGAAGGAGCGCACGCCCTGCGAGGCGGCCTCCGCGGCGATGGTGACGGTCAGCAGACGGGCGGCCAGCTTCGAGTAGACCGGGTCCTCGGAGATGAGACCGGCGGCCGACTCCGTGGCCAGCTCGCGCAGCTCCGCGATGTCCGCGGCGGCGGACCGGCCGCGCAGCGCGGCGGCGGCGACCCGGCCGGGGTCGGCGCCGGGGAGGTCGGCGGTGAAGTCGGTCAGGATCCGCAGCAACGCGGTTCCCGGTCCGTCGGCCTCGGCCCTGTCCTGCTGGTCCCGGGTCGCTGTCGCGGAGACCGGATCGGCTGGCGCGATGGTCACGTGGGGCTCTCCCTCGCTCGGCACGGGGGCCTCGGGGGAGAGGGGTTCGGGGCACACGGGGGTACGCGCTCTGGGCAGCGGTACGCCGCGTCCACCGGCCCACTCCACGAGGCCCGGACGTCATGCACCCGGGCCGGACGGCCTGGGCGCGCTGTCGGCAGGTCCTCGGACTGACTCCCGTACGCGGCACGCGGGCATGCGGACATCCGGTGTCGGACATCTGGGCATGCGGGCATATCACATACAAGTACACCGTTGCGGGACAGTTCCGGATTCGCACCGGATTCCCCTGCGACGACAGCGAGCACGAGCATACATCTTGTGCCGGGCTCCGGAAGCACCCCCACATGTTGTGTCGTGTCGGCTCCGGACGGTGCAGCGGGAGGTGTCAGAGCGTCAACTCGTAGGTGAGGAGCACGACGTCGTCCAGCTCCGGCAAGGGGTTCCAGTCACGGACGGGGGTACGGGTGAAGCCGAGGCGCTCGTACACGCGGTGGGCGCTGCGCATGGTGCGCTGGGTGGACAGCACGACGGCTCCGCAGCCCGCCGTGGCCCGGGCGCGGTCGACACAGGCGCGCACCAGCAGGGTCCCCACGCCCCGGCCGCGGGCCTCCTTCGCGACCGCCAGCATCCGCAGCTCGGCCTCGCCCGCCCGCGCGATGTCGGCCATGGGCCCGCCGGACGGCACGAAGGTCACTCCGCCGAGAAGCCGGCTCCGGGGCGGGCCGCCCGAGCCCTCCCCGGCGACGGCTTCGACGGCCACCAGCACATCGGCGGCCGCCGCGCGCTTCGCCACGTCCCGCAGCTCGCCGAGATACGCGTCGCTCTCCCCGAAGTCGAGCAGCCCGTCCCCGAGATAGGCCCGCGCGGTGATCTCGCCCAGTTCCGCGAACTCCCCGGGCTCCGCCCGCCGGATCACGATGGTCATACGGATCCCAGCCCGTCCTCGTCGCCTGGCCCCGGCCCCGTCCCCGTCCCCGGCCACAGGGGCAGGGTCGAGACGAAGTCCTTCGAGAAGTCGCGCGGTCCCGCGCCGAGGGCCACCCGGCCGGTGAGACGCGCCCTCGCGGTCAGCGCGGGCGACTCGGGATAGTAGACCCGCCCGGCGGCCGAGGGGACGAACACGGTCTGGCCACGGGTGAGTTCGGCGGCCGACTCGACGATGACCGCCCCCTCCGCGAGCGTCACGAACGACTCGTCCGCGCACACACCGACGGCGAGCGGATCGTGCAGCGGGCAGGTGCCGTCCCCGCCGCTGCGGCGGTACGCCTCCATGTAGACCCGCAGCAGCCGGGCCGCGAGCGCGGTGCCGGGGCCCGCCGCCTCCAGTGCCGCGAGGTCGGCGGGCGTGAACAGCCAGCGGTGCGAGGCGTCCAGGTCGACCATGGTGAAAGGGATGCCGGAGGACAGGACCAGCTCGGCGGCGTCCGGGTCGGCCCACATGTTGAACTCGGCGACCGGCGTGATGTTCCCCGGCACGCGTGCCGCGCCGCCCATGAACACGAACTTCTTCACGCGCCGCGCGAAGCCGGGGTCCTCCAGGAGCGCGACCGCCACATTGGTGAGGGGGCCCGTCGCGCACACCGTCAGCTCGCCTTCGTACTCCCGGGACAGCCGCAGCAGCGTCCGCGCGGAGGACTCCGCCGGGTGCGCCGCGGTCGAGTCGGGCAGCGTCTCGCCGCCGAGTCCCGCGGGGCCGTGGAAGTCGGCGGCGACGCGGTGGGGGAGGCGGGTCAGGGGGCGGCCCGCGCCGCGGTGGACGGGGACGTCCGCGTCGATGCGCATCGCTCGTGCGAGGGCGCGGGCGTTGCGGTACGTCTGCTCGGCGGGGAGGTTGCCGCCCACGGAGGTGTAGGCCTTCAGGTCCCACAGGCCCGTACCGAGCAGGTACTGGAGGGCTACGGCGTCGTCGATGCCGGGGTCGCTGTCGAGGACGATGGGGGCGCGTGGGGTCACCGGGCCAGGTTATCCGCCCCCGCCGCCCCTACCCGTTCCCGTCCACGCATGGGGGCTGCGCCCCCTCGCCCCCGTTTGTCCTCAAACGCCGGACGGGCTGGAGATTCGCGGACCGTCCGCGAATCTTTCAGCCCGTCCGGCGTTTGAGGACACAGTGACGGGACGGGTAGGGGCGGCGGGGGCGAAAACTCCCCAGTGCCCCCTAGTGCCCGGCCCCCGCCGTCGCCGGCGGCAGGTCCACCTGGACTCCCTTGTCGCCGGCGTCCGCCGTGTAGTCCTCGGCAGAGGTCTCGTCGATCCCGTCCGGCGCCTTGACCGCCCTCAGGACGAACGTCAGCACCACCGTCACCACCACGTTCAGCACGATCGCGGTGAGCCCGATGTACCCGATCTCCCCGATCCCGGGAATCTCCTTCGAGGACCCGCCGAAGTGCTTCTGCGTCGGCGACGCGACCCCGTACGCGGCGACCGTCCCGTACACCATCCCGACCGCCCATCCCGCGAGCAGCGCCCACCGGTGGAACCAGCGCGTGAACAGTCCGCCGACCAGCGCAGGGAAGGTCTGCAGGATCCAGATCCCGCCGAGGAGCTGGAAGTTGATGGCGACCGTCTTGTCCATGGTCAGGACGAAGACCAGCGCACCCACCTTCACGAGAAGCGAGACCAGCTTGGAGACCTTGGTCTCCTGGGCGGGCGTCGCGTCGGGCTTGATGAAGTCCTTGTAGATGTTGCGGGTGAACAGGTTCGCCGCCGCGATGGACATGATGGCCGCCGGCACGAGCGCGCCGATCCCGATCGCCGCGAACGCCACGCCCGCGAACCAGTCCGGGAACATGGTCTCGAAGAGCTGCGGGATCGCCAGCTGCCCGTTGTCCACCTTGATCCCGGCGGCGATCGCCATGAAGCCGAGCAGCGCGAGCAGGCCCAGCATCAGCGAGTACAGCGGCAGGATCGTGGTGTTGCGCCGGATCACCTCACGGCTGCGCGAGGACAGCGTCGCGGTGATCGAGTGCGGGTACATGAACAGCGCGAGCGCCGAGCCCAGTGCCAGCGTCGCGTAGGTCCACTGGCCCGCCTCGCCCGGCACGAGGGAGCCGCGTGGCGCGCCGGTCGCCGGGTTGGTCTGGCTGTACGCCTCGCTCGCCTTGGCGAAGATCTCGTCGAAGCCGCCGAGCTTGATCGGGATGTAGATGATCGCGACGGCGATGACGATGTAGATCAGCGTGTCCTTGACGAACGCGATCAGGGCGGGCGCCCGCAGCCCGGACGAGTACGTGTACGCGGCCAGCACACCGAAGGCGATGAGCAGCGGCAGGTCCTTCACGAACCAGTTGGTGTCCTCACCACCGCCGACGCCCATCACGTCGAGGACGGCCTGGATGCCGACCAGCTGCAGCGCGATGTACGGCATCGTCGCCAGGATGCCGGTCACGGCGACCGCGAGCGACAGACCCTTCGAGCCGAAACGTCCGCGCACGAAGTCGGACGTCGTCACGTACCCGTGCTTGTGCGAGACCGACCACAGGCGCGGCAGGAAGGTGAAGATCAGGGGGTAGACGAGGATCGTGTACGGGACGGCGAAGAAGCCGGCCGCGCCCGCCGCGTAGATCGCCGCCGGTACCGCCACGAACGTATACGCGGTGTAGAGGTCGCCGCCGAGCAGGAACCAGGTGACCCAGGTGCCGAACGACCGGCCGCCGAGCCCCCATTCGTCGAGGGTGTGCTCGTTGTCGGACCGCCGCCAGCGCGCGGCCAGGAAGCCCATGACCGTGACGGCCACGAAGAAGAAGATGAAGACGGCGAGTGCGACGCCGTTCACGCCGTCCTTCATGCGGACGCGCCCCCGTTCTGTGCCCGACGGGCGGCCTTGCGGGCGCGCTGCTCACGGTTCCACAGCGTGTACGCGGTCATCGTGAGCGCGGTCGAGACGAGCACCCACAGCATCTGGTACCAGTAGAAGAACGGGATGCCGATGAAGGTCGGGTCGACCTTCGCGTACGAGCCCACCCAGAGCATCGCCACGAACGGCGCGATCAGGCAGACGGCGATCACCACACGGACCGGTGTCACCACCGGTGGTTCCCCTTCGGGCGCTCTTGGCACATCCGGTGTTTCCGACATACGGCGGCTCCGTCCCCTCACTGATCACCTGTGCAACGCGCAGGAAATCTAAGGGACGGTTCCGCTTTATGGAACCCCCGTCCGCATAACGGATGTGCCGTGTCGTGCGGCGACCGCGGCCCCCCGCGTCACGGTGTCAGCAGCAGCGGAAGCCCTGCCGCGGATCCGCCTCCTGACGGTCCGTGCGCATCCGCTCGAACTCCCGCCGCGAGGGCACCTCCGCATCGGCCCGCTCCGCGCGCAGATGCGCCACGTACCGGTCGTACGCGGACTCGTCGGTCAGCTCCCGTACGTACCAACGCACGCCCCTGGCCGCCCTAACCGCGTGGTTCAGCGCCGACCGCATCGCGTACCTCCTCCTTCTCCTCCCGGGTCGGGATCAGCCCGGCCGGGGCGACGATCTGCGACTCGACGTAGGGCGCCTCGCTGAGCGTGGAGAGCGCGGGACGGCGTACGTGCCGGATGCACACCCGTGTCGCGTCCGCGATCACCACGACGATGAGCAGGGCGAGAACCGCCGTGAGGACACCGTCGACCGTGGAGTTCGTGACGATCGTGTGCATGTCGTCCATGTTCTTCGCGGGTGCGACGAGCTCGCCCCGGTCGATGCCGTCCTGGTAGATCGAGCGCTGCTTGAAGAAGCCGACGCGCGGGTCGCTGGAGAAGACCTTCTGCCAGCTCGCGGTCAGTGTGACCGTGGCGTCCCAGACGAGCGGGATCCCGGTGATCCAGGCCCATTTGAGGCGCCCGGACTTCACCAGCAGGGTCGTGCAGACGGCCAGGGCGACGGCGGCGAGCAGCTGGTTGGAGATGCCGAAGATCGGGAACAGCTGGTTGATCCCGCCGAGCGGCTCATGGACGCCGACCCACAGGAAGTAGCCCCACAGACCGCAGACGATGCCGCTGGTGATGACCAGACCGGGCTTCCAGCTCACATCCTTGAAGGGTTTGTAGAGATTGCCCAGCGTGTCCTGGAGCATGAAGCGGCCCACCCGGGTGCCCGCGTCGAGCGCGGTCAGGATGAACAGCGCCTCGAACATGATCGCGAAGTGGTACCAGAACGCGCGCAGACCGTCCCCGGTGACGTCGGAGAAGATCTCCGAGACGCCGACCGCGAGCGTGGGCGCGCCGCCGGTCCGCGACAGCAGGGATGCCTCCTCGACGTTCTTGGCCGCGGCGGCCAGATCGCCGGGTGAGATCTGATAGCCCCAACTGCCCACCACCTGCGAGGCGTTCTGGACGGTGTCGCCGATGACACCGGCGGGCGCGTTCATCGCGAAGTACAGGCCCGGGTCGATGACGGACGCCGCGACCAGCGCCATGATCGCCACGGACGACTCCATGAGCATGGAGCCGTACCCGATCATCCGGACCTGCGTCTCCTTCTGGATCATCTTCGGCGTGGTGCCGGAGGAGATCAGGGAGTGGAAGCCGGAGAGGGCCCCGCAGGCGATGGTGATGAAGACGAACGGGAAGAGCGAGCCCGCGAAGACCGGCCCGTTGCCCTGCGAGGCGAAGTCCGTGACCGCGTCCATCTTCAGCGTCGGCAGCGACACGACGACCCCGAGCGCGAGCAGCCCGATCGTGCCGATCTTCATGAACGTGGAGAGGTAGTCGCGGGGTGCGAGGAGCATCCACACGGGCAGGATCGACGCGATGAACCCGTACGCCACCAGCCAGATGACCAGTGTCGAGGGGGCGAGCGTGAACGTGTCGGCCCAGGAAGACTCGGCGACCCAGCGCCCCGCGACCAGCGCGAACAGCAGCAGCGCCACACCGATCAGCGAGACCTCGGCGACCCGGCCGGGCCGCAGGACCCGCAGGTAGAAGCCCATCAGCAGGGCGATCGGGACCGTCATCGCGATGGAGAAGGTGCCCCACGGGGACTGGGCGAGCGCGTTGACGACGACCAGCGCGAGCACCCCGAGCAGGATGATCATGATGGCGAAGGCGGCGATCAGGGCCGCAGCGCCGCCGAACGGGCCGATCTCCTCGCGCGCCATCTGCCCGAGCGACCTGCCGTCGCGCCGGGTGGAGAAGAACAGCACGACCATGTCCTGGACCGCGCCCGCGAAGATCACGCCGACGATGATCCAGATGGTGCCGGGCAGATACCCCATCTGCGCGGCCAGCACGGGCCCCACCAGCGGCCCCGCACCGGCGATCGCCGCGAAGTGATGGCCGAGGAGCACCCGCCGGTCGGTGGGATGGAAGTCGATGCCGTTGTTGAGCCGCTCGGCCGGGGTGGCCCGGTTCTTGTCGACCCTCAGCACCTTGTACGCGATGAACTTCGCGTAGAAGCGATAGGCGATGGCGTACGAGCCGAGGGCGGCCGCCACCATCCAGGCGGCCGAGACCTCCTCGCCCCGCGAGAGAGCGAGCACGGACCAGCCGGCCGCGGCGATCAGCGCGACGAGGGTCCAGATGACGATGTTGCGGGGACTTGCCTTGCGGGGGCCTTGCGGAGATGCCGTCCGGGGGCTGTCGGTGCGCACGGGTCGTCCTCCCGTCCATGAGTGACGGGAGGACGGTAGAACAGGATGAGCACCAGCGCTACACCACGAACATCACGCGTCTTCACGGACCGAAGCCCCGTCAGGGGCGCGGGGAACGGCGCAATCTTTTAGGGGGCGCAGCCCCCAAGGGGCGCGGGGAACGGCGCAGTCTTTGTCTTTCAGGGGCGCGGGGAACGGCGCAGTCTTTGTCTTTCAGGGGCGCGGGGAACTGCGCGACCAGCCACGACGCACCCGCACCCGACAACGCACCCCAACCCCCCGCCCCCCCCAACCCCCCTAATCCATAGGCCGCTTGAGCCGAGCAACGAACTTGTACCGATCCCCCCGATAAACGGACCGCACCCACTCCACCGGCTGCTGATCCTGATCGATCGAGTGCCGCGACAGCATCAGCATCGGCAACCCCACATCCGTCCCCAGCAACCCCGCCTCCCGAGGAGTCGCGAGAGACGTCTCGATCGTCTCCTCCGCCTCCGCGAGCCGCACGTCGTACACCTCGGCCAACGCCGTGTACAGGGACGTGTACTTCACCAGCGACCGCCGCAACGCGGGAAACCGCTTCGCGGACAGATGCGTCGTCTCGATCGCCATCGGCTCCCCGCTCGCGAGCCGCAGCCGCTCGATCCGCAGCACCCGCCCCCCGGCACTGATGTCGAGCAGCTCCGCGAGCGTGTCGTCGGCGGTGATGTACCCGATGTCCAGCAGCTGCGAGGTCGGTTCGAGCCCCTGCGCCCGCATGTCCTCGGTGTAGGAGGTGAGTTGCAGCGCCTGCGACACCTTCGGCTTCGCGACGAACGTGCCCTTGCCCTGGATGCGTTCGAGCCGCCCCTCGACGACCAGCTCCTGCAGCGCCTGGCGCACGGTCGTGCGCGAGGTGTCGAACTCGGCGGCGAGCGTGCGCTCGGGAGGTACCGGCGTACCGGGCGGCAGTGTGTCCGTGATGTCGAGCAGATGCTTCTTCAGGCGGTAGTACTTGGGCACGCGCGCGGTACGGATGGGGGCGCCACCCTCGTTCTCCGCACTGCTGACGTCGGTGCTCATACTCTGCCTTCCCGGCTTCGAGTGCCGATGCGGCCGGCGTACGCGCCGGCCACGGCTCACATCGTGGCACGCCCAACCGTGCGAGTGTCCTCCCGCACGCTGCGTGATCCCCTCTATATACCGTCGGGGTCCCTTTTGGTCTAGTCCATAGCGTGCGCAGGGTGGGCCGGAGGGGCCCCCGCGACCTGCGTGGGCGCCCGCCCGATCTGTCACCCGTGTAGTGAAAGGTCCCTGCATATGTAGGTCGCGTAACGGACGGTCTGGAGCGGCTTTTTCACCCTTGACACCTCTCTAGGTCTAGTCCAAGCTCCCCGTACTGGTCTAAACCATTGAGGACCAGGTCCCAGCCCCACGGGCAGTACTCGTCGTAAGTCACGCGGTGGGCAGGGGGGTTGCTGGCATCCCTGAGGAGGATGACGTGAATCGCAAGCTCATCGCGGCCGTCGGTGTCGCGGGCATGTTGATGTCGATCGCTGCCTGTGGCGGCGACGACGGTGACGACGGTGGCAAGGCGGGGGCCGACGGCTACAAGGGCCAGACCCTGACCGTCTGGGCCATGGACGGCTCCACGCCGGAGGGCTGGACCAAGGACCTCACGGCCGCCTTCGAGAAGAAGACGAAGGCCAAGCTGAAGTTCGAGACGCAGCAGTGGAACGGCATCCAGCAGAAGATCACCACCTCGCTCTCCGAGGACAACCCGCCGGACGTCCTTGAGGTCGGCAACACCCAGACCCCGGCCTACGCGGCCACCGGCGGTCTCGCCGACCTGAGCGACCTCAAGGAGGAGATCGGCGGCGACTGGACCAAGGCCCTCAACGAGTCCTCGGTCTTCGACGGCAAGCAGTACGCCGCCCCCTGGTACTTCGCCAACCGCGTCGTCATCTACAACAAGAAGGTCTGGGCCGACGCCGGCATCACGGACACCCCCAAGACGCGCGCCGAGTTCTTCGACGCCCTGAAGACCATCGACAAGAAGACCGACGCCGAGCCGATCTACCTGCCCGGCCAGAACTGGTACTTCTTCGACGGTCTGACGATCGGCCAGAGCGCCGACCTGGTGAAGAAGGAAGGCGACAAGTACGTCTCCAACCTCGCGGACCCGCAGGTCGGCAAGGCCATGGAGATCTACAAGCAGTACCAGTCGTACTCCAAGGCCCCCAAGGACAAGGACGAGGCGACCCCGCAGCAGGCCGAGGTCTTCGCCAAGGGCAACGTCGGCGCCTTCATCGGCATGGGCTGGGAGGCCGGCACGGCCATCGCGGCCAACAAGAAGATAGAGAAGGACATCGGCTACTTCACCATCCCCGGTGAGACGGCCGACTCGCCCGAGGGTGTCTTCCTCGGCGGCTCCAACTTCGCGGTCGCCGCGGGCAGCAAGAAGCAGGAGCTCGCCAAGGAGTTCCTGAAGCTCGCCCTGTCCGACAAGTTCGAGGGCGCGCTCGCCAAGGAGAACGGCGTCATCCCGAACAAGGAGGCGCTGCAGATCCACCTCGCGGGCAACGGCGCCGCCGAGGCCGCCGCTCCGGCCGCGGCCGGCGGCGGCACCACGCCGCTGATCCCCGAGTGGGCCGCCGTGGAGAACGACCCCAACCCGATCAAGGCCTACATGACCGCGGTCCTGAAGGGGAAGTCGCCCGCCGCAGCCGCCAAGCAGGTCGAGGCGGAGATCAACAAGCGGCTCGCGCAGAGCAGCTGATCACCCCCGTGCCGGGGACGGTTCCCTCCGTCCCCGGCACGCCGGCGCATTCAACTGCGAAACCCGACGGTGGAAGAGATGGCGAGCATGTCAGTGCAGACCGACCGCACGGACACAGGCACGGCCGCCGCGCCCGGTGTCCGTAAGACCGACGTACCCCCGCCCGACGACACAGGCATACGCAAGGGCAAGGGCAAGGGCGAGCGCCCGGCCGGAGGCCGCGGTGGCGCGTCCGCCCCGTACGTGCTCCTGCTGCCCGCCCTGCTCGCCACGGTGATCCTGCTCGGCTGGCCGCTGATCAAGAACGGCATGCTGTCGTTCCAGAACCTCAATCCGCGCCAGCTGATCCTCCACCTCACCGAGTGGAGAGGGTTCGACAACTACACGGACGTCCTGAGCAGCGAGGACTTCTGGAAGGTCGTCCAGCGCACGGTCGTCTTCACCGCCGTGAACGTCGTCCTCACCATGGTGCTCGGCACGCTCGTCGGCCTGCTCCTCGCCCGGCTGGGCAAGCGCATGAGACTGGTCCTGCTGCTCGGCGTGGTGCTGGCCTGGGCGATGCCGGTGATCGCCGCGACCACGGTCTACCAGTGGCTGTTCGCCCAGCGCTTCGGCGTCGTCAACTGGCTGCTCGCCAAGGCCGGCTGGACGTCGATGGCCGACTACAACTGGTTCGGCACCCAGCTCTCCACCTTCTCCGTGATCACCCTGCTGATCGTCTGGCAGTCGATCCCGTTCGTGGCGATCAACCTGTACGCCGCCACGACCACCATCCCCAAGGAGCTGTACGAGGCCGCCTCCATCGACGGGGCCGGCACCTGGAAGAGCTTCACCTCCGTGACCTTCCCCTTCATCCGGCCGTTCCTGTGGGCGACGACCTTCCTCGAAGTCATCTGGATCTTCAAGGCGTTCCCGCAGATCTTCGCCATGAACAAGGGCGGCCCGGACCGGCTCACCGAGACCCTGCCGATCTACGCGTTCGTCGAAGGGCCCGGAAACCAGCACTACGGGATGGGAGCGGCGATCTCGTTCCTGACGATCCTCATCCTGCTCGCCCTGACGGCCTACTACCTGCGTACCGTTCTCAAGCAAGAGGAGGACGAGCTGTGAAGCGCTCCCTGATGGCCCGGCTGTGGCCCAACGCGACGGCCCTCGTCCTCTTCGTGGTCTTCACGTTCCCCGTCTACTGGATGTTCGCGACGGCACTGAAGCCGACCGGCGACATCATCGCGGACACCCCGGTCTTCGTACCGACCGACATCACGTTCGACCACTTCCAGAAGGCGCTCGAAGCCGACCACTTCTGGACGCTGGTCGGCAACTCCCTGACGGTGACCGTCCTCGCGGTGGTCTTCTCCCTCGTCATCGGGCTGCTCGCGTCCTTCGCGCTGGCCCGGATGCGGTTCAAGGGCCGCCGCGGCTTCCTGCTGACCTTCATGATCGCGCAGATGGCCCCCTGGGAGGTCATGGTCATCGCGATCTACATGATCGTGCGCGACGCGGACCTCCTCAACAGCCTCATCCCGCTCACCGCCTTCTACATGATCATGGTGCTGCCCTTCACGATCCTGACACTGCGGGGATACGTCGCCGCCGTGCCGAAGGAACTGGAGGAGTCCGCCATGGTGGACGGCTGCACCCGCAGGCAGGCCTTCGTGAAAGTCATCTTCCCGCTGCTCGCCCCGGGCCTGATGGCGACCTCGCTCTTCGGCTTCATCACCGCGTGGAACGAGTTCCCGCTGGTCCTGATCCTCAACAAGGACGCCGAGAAGCAGACGCTCCCGCTGTGGCTCTCCAGCTTCGAGACGACGTTCGGCGACGACTGGGGGGCCACCATGGCCGCGGCATCGCTCTTCGCCATCCCGATCCTGGTCCTGTTCGTCTACCTCCAGCGCAAGGCCGTCAGCGGACTCACCTCCGGCGCCGTGAAGGGATAACGCCACCCGATGACCACCATTGCCTCCGGCACCGGCACGCTGACCCGTGACGCCCTCGCCGTCCTGCAGCCCGGTTTCACCGGGACCTCCGCACCCTCCTGGCTGCTCCGGCGGCTCGGCGAGGGCCTCACCTCCGTCGGCCTCTTCGGCCGCAACATCGCCTCTCCCGACCAGCTGGCCGCCCTCACCGCCCAACTGCGCGCGGAACGCGACGACGTCCTGGTCGCCATCGACGAGGAAGGCGGTGACGTCACGCGCCTTGAGGTGCGTACGGGATCGTCGTTCCCCGGCAACCACGCGCTCGGCGCGGTCGACGACGTGGCCCTGACCGAGGCCGTCGCCCGTGAACTGGGCCGCCGGCTGGCCGACTGCGGGGTCAACCTCAACTGGGCCCCGTCCGCGGACATCAACTCCAACCCCTCCAACCCCGTCATCGGCGTACGGTCCTTCGGCGCCGACACCGCGCTGGTGGCCCGGCACACCGCCGCGTACGTCTCCGGGCTGCAGTCCGCCGGGGTCGCCGCCTGCACCAAGCACTTCCCGGGCCACGGGGACACGGCGGTCGACTCCCACCACGCGCTGCCGCGCATCGACGCCGACCTGTCGGTGCTGCACTCGCGCGAGCTGGCCCCCTTCCGCGCGGCGATCGCCGCCGGCTCCCGGGCCGTGATGAGCGCGCACATCCTGGTACCGGCCCTCGACCCGGCCCACCCCGCGACCCTCTCCCGCCGCGTCCTCACCGGGCTGCTGCGCGAGGAACTCGGCTTCGACGGGCTGATCGTCACCGACGGCATGGAGATGCAGGCCATCTCCGCGACCTACGGCATCGAGCGGGGCAGCGTCCTCGCGATCGCCGCGGGCGCCGACGCGATCTGCGTGGGCGGCGGACTCGCCGACGAGGCCACGGTCCTGCGCCTGCGGGACGCGCTGGTCACGGCGGTCCGCACGGGCGAACTCCCCGAGGAGCGCCTGGCGGACGCGGCGGCCCGGGTCCGCGCACTGGCCTCCTGGACGACATCGGCCAGGCCGTCGGTACCGGCAACCGTCACGGACGGCGCCGAGATCGGCCTGATGGCGGCCCGCCGCGCGCTGACCGTCACCCGCGGCAGCCACTACACACCCCTCACCGAGGCCCCGTACGTCGCCGCCCTCACCCCCGTTGCGAACATCGCCGTCGGGGACGAGACCCCCTGGGGCGTCGCCGCCGAACTGCGGCGCCTGCTGCCGGGCACGGAGACTGGCAGCTTCACGGGGGAGGGGGCCGGGGCGGAGGTACTCGCCGCCGCCGGTACGCGCCGCGTGGTCGCCGTGGTCCGCGACGCCCACCGCCACGGCTGGATGTCCGAGGCCCTCGACACCCTGATCGCGTCCCGCCCGGACACGATCGTGATCGAAATGGGCGTCCCCCAGGCCCCACCCCGAGGCGCCCTCCACATCGCCACCCACGGCGCGGCCCGAGTATGCGGCACGGCAGCAGCAGAATCCCTCACAACCCCCTGAGCCCCACGGCCTTCAGGGGCGCGGGGAACGGCGCGCCCAGCCACAACGCTCCCGCACCCGACAAAGCACCGCCGCTTTTAAGGGGCGCGGGGAACGGCGCGCCCAGCCACAACGCTCCCGCACCCGACAACGCACCGCCGCTTTTAAGGGGCGCGGGGAACTGCGCGGCCAGCCACATCGAACCCGCACCCGACAACGCACCACGGGCAGCGGGACACAAGAAGGGTCCGGGTTCACCACGGGGGGAACCCGGACCCTTCGTGCCGTCTGGCTACCGCAGGCACGTCGCTGGCCGCAGGCACGTCGTGGCCGGCCGCGCAGTTCCCCGCGCCCCTAAAAGCTCGTGGCCGGCCACCCAGTCCCCCGCGCCCCTAAGGCGCGCCGAGCCCCAGGGGCCTAAATCCCCTGCCAGGCCGGCTTATCGGCATACGTGTGCCGGAAGTACTCCGCCAACTTCAACTTGGACGCGGCAGCCTCATCCACCACAACCGTCGCATGCGGATGCAGCTGGAGCGCCGAGGCAGGACACACCGCGGCCACCGGCCCCTCCACGGTCGCCGCCACGGCATCCGCCTTGCCCTCACCCGTGGCCAGCAGCACCAGATGCCGCGCCTCAAGGATCGTCCCGATCCCCTGCGTGATCACGTGATGCGGCACCTGCTCGATGTCGCCCTCGAAGAACCGCGCGTTGTCGACCCGCGTCTGCTCGGTCAGCGTCTTGATCCGCGTACGGGAGGCCAGCGAGGAACACGGCTCGTTGAACCCGATGTGCCCGTCGGTCCCGATCCCGAGCAGCTGGAGGTCGACCCCGCCCGCCTCGGCGAGCGCCCGATCGTACGCCTCGCACGCGGCCCGCACGTCCTCCGCGGTCCCGTCGGGCCCCATGAACGCGTCCAGGTCGAGCCCCAACGGCTCCAGCACCTCGCGCCGCAGCACCGACCGGTACGACTCGGGGTGCTCGGCCGGCAGCCCCACGTACTCGTCGAGCTGCGCGACCCGCGCGCGAGAGACGTCCACGCCGCCGGCACCGACCGTCGCGGCCAGCGCCTGGTAGATGGGCAGCGGCGTCGAACCGGTGGCCACCCCGAGCAGGGCGTCGGGCTTGTGCCGGAGCAGCTCCGCCATGGCCCCGGCAATGAGCTCGCCACCCGCCTTGGCGTCCGAAACGATGACAACTTCCACGCTGGGCCTGCCGTTCTGAAGGGGAACTCACCTGCATATGTGGTATAGACCAATCTAGCAGAGCACTCCCCTCCAGTCGCGTCTTCGGGGACGGCCGTATCCCCTCGGGAATCCCGCCGTAATTCCCGCCGGTGATCGAACCGGGAAGATCATTTCTCCGGCCCGCACCGCCCCGCAGCGCCCGGGGCCGAGTCATCGGCAGAAAATGGAGGCACGGCGCAACTCGCCATGCGAATCCGACCCCGCCCTTGAACCGCCCGGGGTTAGGCTGCGTGGTGCAAGGAGGACGCGAGTTGTTGGATTAATGGACAACAACAAACATCCGACAACGCATGGACAGTCGTAGTGGTCTAGTCCAGAATCATAGGCAAAGCCCACATGCGCAGCTGAATGACCAAGCCTCCGCCTTCCCCGCACAGGAAGGCGGATCGAGGAGCCGGCGCTCTCTGCCCTGACTGCACCGGATCCTCGTCCTCGGCCGATCGGGACCGCACACCCCGTGGCCGATGTTGCTCCGGGCTGCGGTGCCGGGAGGGTTGAGGGTCCCTCTCAGGCGCCGCGGCCCGCGGGTGTCTCCGGGGCCCTCGCAGGTGGCTGATTTCGGGACCTGTCGTACCCGACGGGTACGCTCGCACCTGTGCCCTCCATGAACGACCTCGTACGCCAGCACACCGCGCTCGGTGACTCCGACCTTGAGTGGCTGCATCTGCTGGTCTCGGAGTGGCAGCTGCTCTCCGACCTCTCCTTCGCCGACCTCGTCCTGTGGGTCCCCACCCGCGACGGCACCCGCTATGTCTCGGTCGCCCAGATGAGGCCCAACACCGGCCCCACCTCGTACCAGGACGACATGGTCGGCCACCTCGTCCCGCGCGGCCGGCGCCCCATGCTGGACGCCGCCCTGGACGAGGGCCGGATCGTGCGCGAGGGCGACCCGGAATGGCGCGAGGAGGTCCCCGTACGGGTGGAGTCCATCCCCGTACGACGCGAGGGCCGCGTCCTCGGCGTCATCGCCCGCAACACCAACCTGCTCACGGTCCGCACGCCCTCCCGGCTCGAACTGACCTATCTGCAGAGCGCCTCCGACCTCGCCCAGATGATCGCGGCGGGCTCCTTCCCGTTCCCCAACCAGCAGGTCGACATGGACGCCTCGCCGCGCGTGGGCGACGGCCTGATCCGGGTGGACGCGGACGGCGTCGTCCAGTACGCGTCACCGAACGCGCTCTCGGCGTACCACCGCCTCGGCCTCGCCGCCGACCTGGTCGGCCATCACCTCGGCCAGACCACCGCCGAACTCGCCCCGTCCCGCGGGCCCGTGGACGAGGCGCTGGAGAAGGTCGCCAGCGGCTGGGCGCCCCGCGAGTTCGAGATCGAGAGCAACGACGGCGTGATCCAGCTGCGCGCGATCCCCCTGAAACCCAAGGGCACGCGCGTCGGTTCCCTGGTCCTGCTGCGCGACGTGACCGAACTGCGCCGCCGCGAGCGCGAGTTGATCACCAAGGACGCGACCATCCGGGAGATCCACCACCGGGTGAAGAACAACCTCCAGACGGTCGCGGCCCTGCTGCGCCTCCAGGCCCGCCGTATCGAGTCCGACCGGGGCCGCGAAGCCCTGGAGGAGGCGGTGCGCCGGGTCGGTTCCATCGCCATCGTGCACGAGACGCTGTCCCAGAATCTGGACGAGCGCGTGGAGTTCGACGAGATCGCCGACCGGGTGCTCGCCATGGTCGCCGAGATCTCGCCGGGCACGGTCGTCGGCCGGCGCACGGGCCGCTTCGGGATACTCGACGCCGAGGTCGCGACCCCGCTCTCCATGGTCCTCACCGAGATCCTGCAGAACGCCCTGGAGCACGGCTTCCGCGAGGGCGAGCGGGGCACGGTCGAGGTCTCCGCGGTCCGCGGCGGCACGTCGAAGGAGAACCGCCTGCTGGTCACCGTCCAGGACGACGGCGTGGGCCTGCCCGAGGGCTTCGACCCGCACCGCTCGGGCAACCTCGGCCTGCAGATCGTGCGGACGCTGGTGGAGGGCGAGCTGGGCGGCACCTTCGACATGGTCCCGGCCCCCGAGCGCGGCACCCAGGTCGTCCTGGACATTCCGGTGCGGAACCCGAAGTAGCCCAGTACGTATGGGCCGCCTGGATATGCCAGGCGGCTCCGAGTCCTCGCCGGGCCCCTCGCGCGACTCCCGTACCTCCCGTACCTCTCCTGTACCTTCCGCACCACTACTTCACGAACACGCTGCGTAATCTCCACCGCTGTGCCCATCGCTGTGCACGCGGAGGTGAGCACAGCGATGAGCCCCGGACCACTGAGTGGTCCGGGGCTCAAAGTGTCATTCGGTTGCGCATCGGGGGTACTGCGCGCTGCGGCTCGGGGGCGGGAGATGCGTACGCGCTGTACGCGCCGCCAAGCTCAGGCTGTTGCGGGGTGGGTTGTCAGGCGGAAGCCTGACGGGCCCGGTTGCGGGCGGCGCGGCGCTTCATTGCGCGGCGCTCGTCCTCGCTGAGGCCACCCCAGACGCCGGAGTCCTGGCCGGACTCAAGCGCCCACTGCAGACACTGCTCCATGACGGGGCAGCGACGGCAGACGGCCTTGGCTTCCTCGATCTGCAGCAGCGCAGGACCGGTGTTGCCGATGGGGAAGAAGAGCTCGGGGTCTTCTTCGCGGCAAACGGCGTTGTGACGCCAGTCCATGGCTGCTACCTCTCCTTGGTATTACATGCACGTTGCTTGTGAATGTGAACGCTTTCACGAATCCCTCAACAAGTGAAGGGCCGACTACCAGACGGACTGGTGTGGTCCTTTGAAGTGAGGAGGGGTTCCGGCGCTCTGTGGGGGCGATGTTGCGGCCCGTCCCGAGCGCCACGTAGAGACTCGCAAACCTCAGCGGCGGATACAACCCCTACCGGAAAGTTTTTTTTGATTCCTCGGTGTCGACTAGGTCACAGCCGTACTTCCATGGGGTGGATCCTGGCCTAAACGTTCGAGTGGAAGGACTTTAGCCCGTTCCGCTCACACAATCACACGCAGTGCACGGCGAACGCCTGTGAACGCGACGCTCGTACGCAGTCCGAGGTGGTCGCCGTCCATCTGGAGGGGGAGTGGGACCTTCGAATGCAAGGTGAAGTCGGTCAGATCGTGCAGGGACACCGCGTGCTTGCCATGGGGTCCGCGCTCGGGGGACGAAGTGAGCAACTGGGTGCCATACCGGGCAACCGCGGTCGTCGACATCCGGCTGAGACCGAGTACGTCGAGGCCGGTATCGAACGAGGCCTTAGGTGACGCGTACACCGGGCGATTGCCCAGATACGTCCACGGGGAGGTGTTGCAGACTATCGACAGCACCAGATCGGTCACCGGGTCGGAACCCGGCCGCTCCAGCGTGATCGTGCCGCGGCGGCGATGGGTCTCCCCGAAGAACTGGCGCATCGCCTGGCGCAGATAGAGCGAGTGCGTGGAACGTTTGCCGCGCTCCCGGTGCTGTTCGACCCGGCCGACCACGCCGGCGTCGAAGCCGAGCCCCGCGTTGAAGGTGAACCAGCGGGAGGGGACGCCCTCGTCCTCGCTGCCCGGTGTGCCCGCGGCGAGGCCGAGGCCCACCGTGCGCTCCCGGCCCTCGCGCAGGGCGTCCAGCAGGGCGCCCGTCGCCTCGACGGCGTCGTTGGGCAGGCCCAGGGCGCGGGCGAAGACATTGGTGGAGCCGCCGGGGACGACGGCGAGGCCGGGCAGTCGGTCGGGGTCGGGGCCGTTGTGCAGCAGACCGTTCACGACCTCGTTGACCGTGCCGTCGCCGCCGAGGGCCACGACCAGTTCTATGTCCTTGCTCTCCGCGGCCTGCCTGCCGAGGTCTCTCGCATGGCCGCGGTACTCGGTGGTGACCGCTTCGAGTTTCATCTCGCTCGCCAGCGCGTGGATCAAGACGTCACGCGTGCGTGCGCTGGTGGTGGTAGCTGCCGGATTGACCACAAGAAGTGCACGCATGCGATGCAGCGTACCTACCGCGTGGTACTCGTCCCATACCGAGGTGAGGATCAGGTGAGAGAGGGACGGCTCGCCGGGTGTCCTGCCGGCCGCACCCCTGAACGTCCGGGGTCGTACGGCGGCCGTGGGCGACCGGGGGGCGAGGGCTACCCTTCAGGGGTGAGTCCTGAGCAGAATCCCACCCCGGAAAACGTCGGCGCCGAACCCCGCCCCGGGCGGCTGACCACGGCGGCCGCGCTCGTCGCGCTGGAGGGGGTCGCCCTCGTCGCCGGGGGCGTCTACCTGCTGGTGATGGGCCTCACCGGCCATCCGGACGACCGGAGCCAGGCGGTCACCGGGGGTGTGACGCTGATCGCGCTCGCCCTGCTGCCTCTGCTGGCCGCGCGGGGGCTGCTGCTGCGGCGCAGCTGGAGCCGGGGGCCCACGATCATCACGCAGATCATGGCGCTGCCCGTCGCGTACAACCTGCTCCAGGCCGACAGTCTCGCCATCCCCGGGGGGATCGCCCTGGCGGTGGTGGCGGTCGCGACGCTCGTACTGATCCTGAACCCGGAGACGACGCGGGCCCTGGGGATCACCGGGCCGGGCGCTGCGCGGGAGTAGTGCGCGGGTGGTCCGCCGCGCCCCTGACGGGGCGCGAGCCGTGCGACGTGCCGCCTACTCCTCGACCAGCAGCTTCTCGCGGAGCTGGGCCAGTGTGCGGGCCAGCAGCCGGGAGACGTGCATCTGCGAGATGCCGACCTCCTGGGCGATCTGCGACTGGGTCATGTTCGCGAAGAAGCGCAGCAGCAGGATGCGCTTCTCACGCGGGGGCAGGTCCTCCAGGAGCGGCTTGAGGGACTCCCGGTACTCGACGCCCTCCAGGGCCTCGTCCTCGGAGCCGAGCGTGTCCGCGACGGCCGGGGACTCGTCGTCGGTGTCGGGGACGTCCAGGGACAGCGTGGAGTACGCGTTGGCCGACTCCAGGCCCTCCAGGACCTCCTCCTCCGAGATGCCCAGCTTCTCGGCCAGCTCGTGCACGGTGGGGGAGCGGCCGTGCTGCTGCGAGAGCTCCGCGGTCGCCGTGGTCAGCGCCAGCCGCAGCTCCTGCAGCCGGCGCGGAACCCGTACCGCCCAGCCCTTGTCCCTGAAGTGCCGCTTGATCTCGCCGACGACCGTGGGGGTCGCGTACGTCGAGAACTCGACACCGCGCTCCGGGTCGAACCGGTCGACCGACTTGATCAGGCCGATGGTCGCGACCTGGGTGAGGTCGTCCAGCGGCTCGCCGCGGTTGCGGAAGCGGCGTGCGAGGTGCTCCACGAGCGGCAGATGCATCCGGACCAGCTGATTGCGCAGCTCCGCGTACTCCGCGCCGGTGCTGTCCAGTTCGCGCAGCTCGATGAACTTGGCCCGCGCCCCGCTCCTGTTGTGCGGGTCGTGGTGTGATCCCGACGCGCCGTTGTCGGCGTTTCGCTCGTGTTCGTGCTGCTCGCTCATGATCCCGCCCGTCACCCGCCGCCGCCCTTCCAAGGACGTCCCCCCAGACTCCGTCCGGGGGGACCCCCACTGCGCGGCAACGTCTGGATCCTGTCGCCCGTCACTGTCGGAAAGCGCCTCGCGCTCGTCCTGGTCGATCGGCTCGCCCCGAGCCCGCCCGGCCGCCGGGGAACTGCCGTCCTCCGGGTGCGGCCGGGCCTGCTGCTCGGGGATGCCGTCGACGCCTTCCGCCAGACGCCGGGGCCCGCCCGGGCCGCCCTCGCCCTCGGCGGAAAGTTCCCGTGTGCCGCGCTCTTCGTCCCGCACCGGCCCGTCCCCGTTCCTCACGCCGGCCCGGGTCCCGCGCCGCGCTGTTTGTAGAGGCTGATCGAAACGGTTTTGTCGTCGCCCACCGAGGAGGAGACCTTGCCTGCGAGGGCCGACAGCACGGTCCAGGCAAAGGTGTCGCGCGCGGGGGCGTGGCCGTCGGTGGTCGGGGCCGAGACAGTCACCTCAAGCGAGTCGTCGATCAGGCGGAAGACACAGCTGAGCACGGAGCCCGGCACCGCCTGTTGCAGAAGGATCGCGCACGCCTCGTCCACGGCGATACGCAAATCCTCGATCTCGTCGAGGGTGAAGTCCAAGCGCGCCGCGAGGCCGGCCGTGGCCGTACGCAGCACCGACAGGTAGGCACCCGCAGCCGGCAGCCGGACTTCCACGAAGTCCTGGGTCGCGGGCTCGCCTGCGATCTGGGACACCCTCACCTCCAAGGTGGTACAAGCTCTTTCGGGGGCCGAGGGTCGCCCCCCGGGGTAACGCGCTTCGTGTTTCAGCGGTGACGCTATCGCGCTCTCAGGTTTCCTGTCCCCGGGACCCCAACCCCTTGCCGTCACTCATAGTAAACCTAGGTATACGCACAGTGGCTAGGGGTCTGCGGGCCCAATTGGGAAGAGGACGCGCCGGATTGACGTACCCAGACGTCAGAGCATCGAACCGTCCGGAACCCACGTCACACCAGCACGTGGTCGACGAAGCACCAGCGCCAGCTCTCACCGGGTTCGAAGGTCCGCATGATCGGATGCCCCGTGTCCTTGAAATGCTCTGTGGCGTGCCGCAGCGGCGACGAGTCGCAGCAGCCCACGTGACCGCAGTCCAGGCACAGTCGTAGCTGCACCGGGTGCGAGCCCACCGCCAGGCATTCGAGGCAGGTGTCGCTCAGCGGTGCGGGTTCGGGCTGCGGCAGCGCGTCGGCGTGCGTGCACTGTTTCATGATTGCCAGATTACGTCGGGTGTGCGGGAATCCGCGCGGAAATGAAAGCGGGCCGATACCGATGCATGTGATGCCCCTGCTCCTGCTGATCGCGGGCAGCGCCGCGGTGGCGGGCGCCGCGCGCCGTACGCCGGTGCCCGCGCCCCTGCTGCTCGTGGCGGCGGGCCTGATCGTCTCGTACGTACCAGGGGTGCCCGAGTACACGCTCGACCCCCACATCGTCCTGCCGCTGCTGCTGCCCCCGCTGCTCTACACGGCCGCCACGGACAGCTCGTACCTCGATCTGCGGGCGCAGATCCGCCCGGTCGCGCTGCTGTCGGTCGGATACGTGCTGTTCGCGACGTTCGCCGTCGGCTGGGCCGCGTACGTGATCGTGCCGGACCTCTCGCTCACCGCCGCGCTGGTGCTGGGCGCGGTCGTGGCGCCGCCGGACGCGGTCGCGGCCACCGCGGTGGCGCGCCGGGTCGGGCTGCCGTCGCGGGTCACCACGATCCTGCAGGGCGAGTCGCTGGTGAACGACGCGACCGCGATCACCGCCTACAAGGTGGCGCTGGCCGCCGCCGTCGGCGAGGGCGCGACCTGGGCGGGCGGCATCGGCGAGTTCCTGCTCGCGGCGCTGGGCGGCATCGGCGTCGGACTCGTCCTGATGATGCCGATCCACTGGATGCGCACGCACCTGACGGAGGCCCTGCTGCAGAACTCCCTGTCGCTGCTGACGCCGTTCTTCGCCTACGCGGTCGCCGAGCAGGTGCACGCCTCCGGAGTGCTCGCCGTGGTCGTCGTCGCGCTCTACCTGGGCCACCGCAACTGGGAGGTCGACTTCGCGACCAGGCTCCAGGAGGAGGCCGTCTGGAAGATGGTCGCGTTCATCCTGGAGTCGGCGGTCTTCGCCCTCATCGGCCTGCAGCTCCCGGTGATCCTCAAGGGCCTCGGCGAGTACGAGGGAGCGAGCGCGGCCTGGTACGCGGTGGCCCTCTTCGTGATCGTCGTCGCGACCCGCTTCGCCTGGGTGTACCCCGCGACCTACCTGCCGCGCCTGCTGTCCGCGCGGATCAGGAAACGGGAGGAGAACCCCACCTGGAAGGGGTCCTTCGTCATCAGCTGGGCCGGCATGAGAGGCGTCGTCTCGCTCGCCATCGCCTTCTCGATCCCGCTCACCGCGGACGGCGGCGAGGACTTCCCCGGCCGCAACATGATCCTCTTCCTGACCTTCACGACGGTGATCGGAACGCTCGTCGTGCAGGGACTGTCGCTGCCGCCGCTCATCCGCGTGCTGAAGCTCCCCGGGCGGGACCAGCAGGCCGAGACCCTCGCCGAGGCGAACGCCCAGGCGCAGGCCTCCCGGGCCGCCGAGCGGCGCCTGGAGGAACTCCTCTCCGACGAGCGCAACACCCTTCCGCCACCCCTGGCGGACCGGCTGCGCACGGTCCTGGAGCGCCGTCGCAACGCCGTCTGGGAACGGCTCGGCCAGGTCAACAGCGTCACCGGCGAGACCGCGGACGACACGTACCGGCGGCTGTCCCGGGAGATGATCGGCGCCGAGCGCGCGGTGTTCGTGAAGCTGCGGGACGGCCGTTTCATCGACGACGAGATGCTGCGCACCCTGCTGCGCCGCCTGGACCTGGAGGAGGCCGCCGCGTTCCGCGAGGGCACCTAGGGGGTGTCCGGCCTGCCTGTGATCACGGCCGCGACCGTCGTCCCGCGCGGGAAGGCGCCCTCCGCCGCGAGGGTCGCGAGTCCGTACAGCGACTTGGCGACATAGAGACGTTCGACGGGCAGGCTGTGGCGCTGCTCGAAGTCGTCCGCGAACGCGTCGAGTGCGGGAGTCGTACGGGCGTAACCGCCGAAGTGGAAGCGGTCGTCCAGGGACCAGTCGCCGCGCGGGCCGCCGAACGCCTCCTCCTGGAGAGCGCGAATCCCGGCGCCGAGGAAGCCGCCCTTCAGGACCGGTATGCCCAGCGCGCGCCTGCCCGGAGGCAGGCCCCCGGCCAGGCCCGCCAGGGTGCCGCCCGTGCCGCAGGCCAGCGCGACTACGTCGGCGTGGTCGCCCAGCTCCTCGCCCAGCGCCGTGCAACCGCGCACGGCGAGGGCGTTGCTGCCGCCCTCCGGGACCACGTACGCGTCCTCGCAGGCGGTCGAGCGCACGAGCGCGGCCAGGGTCTCCGGCTCGCTCTTGCGGCGATACGTCGATCTGTCGATGAAGTGGAGCAGCATGCCGTCGGCCGCGCACCGGGCGAGGGACGGATTCAGCGGACGGTCGGCCAGCTCCTGGCCGCGGACCACACCGACGGTGGGCAGGCCCAGGAGGCGTCCGGCCGCCGCGGTGGCCCGCAGATGGTTCGAGTACGCGCCGCCGAAGGTGAGCACCGTGCGGCCGGCCGCCGCCCGCAGGTTCGGGGCCAGCTTGCGCCATTTGTTGCCGATCAGCTCCGGGTGGATCAGATCGTCCCGCTTGAGCAGCAGCCGCACACCATGGCGCGCGAAACGCTCGTCCACGACCTCCCGCAGCGGCGACGGCAGCCGTGGCCGCAGAACGCCGGGACCAAGGTCGGGGTCGACTGCTTCAGGGGTGTCGGGGCCGGTCACACCCCCATTGTCGGACACGCGTCCGAGCGACACGCGGGTCGCGCCGCCACCGCCCCGGCCGGGTCCGGCCCCGCCGGGGCGACCAGGTCGTCACCGCAGGAGAGCGCGGACGCGGCCCCGCATGGCGGCCATCGTGAAGCCGCGCGGGTCGATCTTGCCCGGTTGCCATTCCAGATGACCGATCACCGAGCGCTCCGTCCAGCCGTGGTGGCGGCAGATCGCCGCCGCGGCCCGCGCGGCGGCGTCCAGCTGGGCCTCCGGCCAGGGATCCTCGCCGTCGCCGAGGTTCTCGCACTCGAAGCCGTAGAAGTGGCGGTTGCCGTCGGTGTTCGCCTCGTTGTCCGCCGGCAGGGCCGTCTCGGCGATCACCGCGCGCAGGACGTCGTCGTCACCGAGGCCCGCGTGATTGGAGCGGCCGTAACCGACGAGGTGGACGCGGCCGTCCTTGGTGATCACGCCGTGACACAACGGGCCCGGCAACCCGCTGTAGCCGTCACGGCAGATCTCGACCGTGCGCTGACTGCCCGAGGTCACCGTGTGGTGGATCATCACCCCGTGGACCGGGCCCCACGGCCCCTTGTGGTTGCGGTTGTGATGCTCCCAGTCGCCGACCTCGACGACAGTGACGTCCTCCGCCTTGAGCCGGCTCAGAAAGCTGCCCGCGGACATGGGTGAGGCCACGGCCGCCTCCTCACAGGGCGCGACGGCCACCCGCCGTGGCCGCCTCGTACCGCTGCTTGTACCCGCAACTCCGCTGTAGCGACCACCTGTTCACACGGAGAGGTGCTGGAGCCGGGTGCCGAGGGTTCAGGTACCGGGACCGGGGGTCAGGTACCGCGCGCAGGGCCTAGGCGCGCAGGAAGCCGTCCCCGTGCGTCGCGATGTGGCTCTCCACCGCCTGGAGCGCCTGCTGCGTGGCCTGCGGGGAGCCGCTGCCGCGCCGCTCCGCGAGATAGGCCGCGCCGAGGGTCTTCAGCAGATCACCGCCGGTCCGCTGCGCCTGGACCTCGTCGATCTTCTGCTTGCCCTGTGAGAGGCCGCGCTGTGCTTGTTCCTTCGCGCGGTCCAGGAAGCCTGCCATGGCCGTCTCCTCCGTCGTCGTGCGTCGTGCCTGTTCAACGGGCCGTCCGATCTTGGAGTTCCCGTCCCGGAACGGCCCTCGGACCCGGCGGTCCGGGCTGCCCGGCCCTGACCGGGCGCCCGCAGTATGCCCCGCTTCGCGAAGATCCATTCCCGCTCTTTCGTGTAATAGCACCAGCACGGTCCGTGATGGAAATGTGGGCGCCGCAGCTCGTTGCACGATCGGGAGGACATTTTCATGTCGGTAGGCGAAGAGATCCGCGCGGACCAGGATCAGCCGCAGAAGAGTCTCGGCACATCCGCGGCGCGGAACCTGGCCACGACCACCAAGTCCGCACCGCAGATGCAGGAGATCAGCTCACGATGGCTGCTGCGCATGCTGCCGTGGGTGAACGTGCAGGGCGGCACATACCGGGTGAACCGCAGGCTCAGCTACTCCGTGGGAGACGGCCGCGTCACCTTCGTCAAGACGGGTGACCGTGTCCAGGTCATCCCGGCGGAGCTCGGCGAACTGCCGGCGCTGCGCACCTACGAGGACCAGGAGGTGCTCACCGAGCTGGCCGCGCGCTGCGAGCAGCGCGAGTTCGAGCCGGGCGGCGTGCTCGCCTCCTTCGGCAGTCCGGCCGACGAGGTCTTCCTGCTGGCCCACGGCAGGGTCGAGAAGATCGGCACGGGTCCGTACGGGGACGACGCGGAGCTGGGCACGCTCGCGGACGGCGCCTACTTCGGCGACCAGGCGATCCTCGACCCGGACGCCATCTGGGAGTACACGGCCCGCGCGACCACCGCGTGCACGGTCCTCGCACTGCCGCGCACGCACTTCGACGCGATCGCGGAGCGCTCCGAGTCCCTGCGCGAGCACCTCGCGCAACTGCGCGCGATCCCGCACCAGCGCGCCAACAAGTACGGCGAGAAGGAGATCGACCTCGCGGCCGGCCACACGGGCGAGCCCGCCATCCCCGGGACGTTCGTCGACTACGACGCCGCGCCGCGGGAGTACGAACTCAGCGTCGCCCAGACCGTGCTGCGCATCCACACCCGCGTGGCCGACCTCTACAACCAGCCCATGAACCAGACCGAGCAGCAGCTGCGGCTCACGGTGGAGGCGCTGAAGGAGCGCCAGGAGCACGAGCTCATCAACAACCGCGAGTTCGGGCTGCTCAACAACTGCGAGTACGACCAGCGGCTCCAGCCGCACGACGGTGTACCGAGCCCGGACGACCTGGACGAACTGCTCACCAGGCGGCGCGGCACCAAGATGCTGCTCGCCCACCCCCGGGCGATCGCCGCGTTCGGCCGTGAGCTCAACAAGCGGGGCCTCGTCCCGGAGACCCTGGAGGTGGCGGGCAACCGCATCCCGACCTGGCGCGGAGTACCGATCTACCCGTGCAACAAGATCCCGGTGACCGAGGCCAGGACGACGTCGATCATCGCCATGCGTACGGGCGAGGCGGAGCAGGGGGTCGTCGGACTCCAGCAGGCGGGCATCCCGGACGAGATCGAACCGAGCCTGTCCGTGCGGTTCATGGGCATCAGCGAGCAGGCGATCATGTCGTACCTGGTGACGACGTACTACTCGGCCGCGGTCCTGGTGCCCGACGCGCTCGGCGTCCTGGAGAACGTCGAGATCGGCCGCTGGCGGTGACCTCCGGTACCTCCGGCGCACCGCGTGCCGTGTCCCCGTCCGCCGGACCGGGTAGACCCCAGGGGGACGTCCGCGCGTCCCAGGAGGCGGACCCATGGGTGAGTTCATGACGGAGACGCGCACGGAGCCATGGACATCCGCAGTGGCAGGAGCCGTCCCCGAGCAGGGGCCGGCGCCCGCCGGGCCGCACGGCTCGCCCGACGCACAGGAGGCGGCCGCCATCCTCGACAGGGCCAGGGACTCGGTCGAACCTGAACTGCGCCGGGCCGTCGAGTCGTTGCCCGGCCCGTTACGACGGGTCGCCCTCCACCACTTCGGGTGGCAGCACGTGGACGGCACTCCGGCGGCGGGGAACGCGGGCAAGGCCATCCGGCCCGCGCTCGTACTGGCCGCGACCGGAGCACTCGGCGGGCACCGGACGAACGCCGTCCGGGCGGCCGCCGCGGTGGAGCTGGTGCACAACTTCACGCTGCTGCACGACGACCTGATGGACCGGGACACCACCCGCAGGCACCGGCCCACCGCCTGGGCCGTGTTCGGTGACGCCGACGCGGTCCTCGCGGGGGACTCCCTGCAGGCGCTGGCGCACCGGCTGCTCGCCGAGGACCCGCATCCGGCGTCCGCGGCGGGGGCCGCGCGGCTCGCCGACTGCGTCGTCGAACTGTGCGCGGGACAGCAGGCCGACACGGCGATGGAGCGCCGTGCCCCCGATGACATCACGCTCGATGAGGTACTGGCCATGGCCGAGGCCAAGACCGGTGCGCTCCTGGGGTGCGCGTGCGCGCTGGGGGCGCTGTACGCGGGCGCGGACGACGCGGATGTCGCGGCGCTGGACGCGTTCGGGCGCGAGGCCGGGCTCGCCTTCCAGCTCATCGACGACGTGATCGGTATCTGGGGGGACCCGGGGCGCACCGGCAAGCCGGCCGGGGCGGACCTCATGGCCCGCAAGAAGTCCCTCCCGGTGGTCGCGGCGCTCGCCTCCGGCACCCCGGCCGCGGCCGAACTCGCCGAGCTGTACCGGGCTCCCTACCGGGACGGCGAGCTGGAGCGCACGGTCCTCGCCGTCGAGCGGGCGGGCGGTCGCGACTGGGCCCAGATCCAGGCGGCCGACCGGATGGCGCGGGCCCTCGGCCATCTCTCCCGCGCGGTCCCGGACCCGGAGGCGGCGGAAGGCCTGCTGTCGCTGGCGGAGTTCGTGACCCGGCGGACCTCATGAGGAGGGCCGTCTGAGACACCGGACTTCTCCGTCGCGTGCGGCACCTGACGGCGCGGCGGGGCGGAGGGGCTCCGGTTTCGGCGGGCCCCGCGCATCCCCACGGTGCGCGGGACCCGCCACCCCTCGCCCGGGTGATCGCCGAGGCGCATCCGGCGAGGGCTGCCCACGGGCATCTCTGGACGATCGGCGTCCGGCCCGTGCGGCAGGGGGAGGGGCGGAACTGTCCGACAAGGCTTGGGGCGGTTCTTCGGGTGCGGCGCCGCGTGGGCTGGTCGCGCAGTTCCCCGCGCCCCTGAAAGCGTCGGTCTCGGCGTGGTCGCGGAAGGTGCCGCGGCCCCTGGGAGCGTCGGTCTCGGCGCGGTTGCGGAGGCGCCCTCCCGTGCCGCTAGGAGTGGGGGACGATCGTGTCGACGATGCGTTCCAGCAGGCCGTCCGGGACGCTCACGCCCGGTAGGGCGCCGTCCAGTACCCCCGGCAGGGTCAGGTGTTCGAGGATCAGGCCGAGCATGGCGACGTAGAGGATCGTCACGGTCTCGTCGCCGCCCGGCAGGCCCGCCGTGCGGTGGAACTCCATGCCGTACTCAAGGTCGGCGCGGACGGTCTTCGTGTACGAGGCCCGCAGTTCGGGGCGGCGCGTGGCCTCCAGACGCATCTCCAGGAGGCCCAGGTACCCCGTGCGGTCGCGCTGGGCGCGGGCCATGAGGTCGTGCATGAAGGCCGTGACCAGCGCGCGGTCCCGCGGGGCCGTCAGAAGCTCGGCCATGACCTCCGGATCCGGGGCCAGCCGCTCGTGCAGCCGGGCGTCGATCTGCCGGAGCAGGTCGTCGCGGCCGGTGAAGTAGTTCGAGGCGGTCCCCACCGGCACCCCGGCCTCGGCGTCCACCGCGCGGAAGGTCAGCCCGCGGGCCCCCTCGCGGGCCAGGACCTCCACCCCGGCGTCGACCAGCGCGGCTCGGCGCTGCGGGTTGCGCACCATCCGGAATCCTCTCTCCCACTTCGCTTCCGTACGGGAAGCGGTCGGTAATCGCCTTGCAACCACTACAAGTGAAGCACTATGAATGGAGTGGTTCAGTCAGCCTACGGAAAGAGACCGGCTTGCGAAAGCTCACGTATTTCATCGCCTGCTCGATCGACGGCTTCATCGGCGATCCGGGCGGCGACGGCTCGATGATGGTCCGGTTCGTGGACGAGGAGTTCTTCGCGTTCCTCAGGACCGAGTATCCGGAGACGCTGCCCACCCACGGCCGCCGCGCGCTGGGCATCGACGACCTGGCGAACCGCAAGTACGACACGGTCGTGCAGGGCCGCGCCAGCTACGACCTGGCGCTGCAGATCGACGTCACCAGCCCCTACGCCCATCTGCGCGAGTACGTCGCCTCGCGCACGCTGAAGGAGTCGCCCGACCCGAACGTCGAGATCGTCGCCGACGACCTGGTCGGCAAGGTCCGCGAACTCAAGGCGGAGGAAGGCGACTTCGGCATCTATCTGTGCGGTGGCTCGCAGATCGCGGGCGAGCTGCTCGACGAGATCGACGAACTGGTCGTCAAGACGTACCCCATCGTGCTGGGCACCGGCATGCCGATGTTCGGCTCCGGCTTCGCGATCAGCGAGTTCACGCTCGGCGAGGTGCGTACGTTCAAGAACGGGGCGGTCGTGCGGACGTACAGCAGGAAGCGCTGATTCCGGGGCTGCCGCCCGGCTGTCGGGCCGACTCCTCCCGCAATATTCTGGAGGCATGGCCAGCGATGAGTCCCTCTGTCCGGTCTGCGAGCAGTCCGTCGACACGGTCGTGCGTCGGCACAAGACCCTGGGCGTCTTCGTGCCCGTGTGGGGTCCCGGCCCCTGCCACAACCCCCGCTGCGCGAGCTACGAGGCAGGGGAGGAGCCCGCGCTCATGACCGAGCCGGGCCTGCCGTCCGAGGAGTCCCGCCCCGGCGCGGAGCGGGAGTCCTGACCGGCAACGCCCGGGGCCGGCAGCCGGTGGCCGGTCCCGTCACTTGCGCTGGGTGAAGCGCAGGAGATTGCCCGCGGGGTCGCGGACCGCGCAGTCACGGACTCCGTACGGCTGGTCCATCGGTTCCTGGATGATGTCCGCGTCCGCGGCGAGCAGCCGTTCGTACGTCGCGTCGCAGTTCTCCGTGGTGAAGATGACACCGCGGAGCAGCCCCTTGGCCAGCAGTTCGGCCACCGCCTGCCGGTCCGCCGCCGGTGCGTTCGGATCGGCCAGCGGCGGCTCCAGGACGATCTCCACGTCCGGCTGGAGCGGGGGCCCCACGGTGACCCAGCGCATGCCCTCGAACCCGACGTCGTTACGGACCTCCAGGCCCAGCACGTCACGGTAGAAGGCGAGCGCCCGGTCATGGTCGTCGACGGAGATGAAACACTGCGCGATTTTGAGGTCCATGACCTTCACGCTAGAGGCTTGGCCGCCGCCCGGCGCACCGGTCGCGTGTACATCTTCGCCACGCAGGCCGGGATCGCCGCCCCCGGCTCGTGCGACCGGGCCCGGTACGCGCTCGGTGTCTCTCCGACCAGCTCCGTGAAGCGGGAGCTGAACGAACCGAGCGACGTGCATCCCACCGCGAAGCAGACCTCCGTGACGCTCAGGTCGCCGCGTCTCAGCAGCGCCTTCGCCCGCTCGATGCGGCGCGTCATGAGATAGCCGTACGGAGTCTCGCCGAAGGCCGCGCGGAAGCTGCGCTGGAAGTGGCCCGGGGACATCAGCGCGGTGCGCGCGAGCATGGGCACGTCCAGCGGCTCGGCGTACTCACGGTCCATGCGGTCGCGTGCCTTGCGCAGCCGGACCAGGTCCTCCGTGGTCATGCCCTCAGCATCCCACGGCCCACCGACAGCGTCCCCGGACCGGCCCGTGGGGGACCGGTCGGCGGGGATCAGTCGGCGGGTTCGGAGAGCGGGAGTTCGCCGGTGCCGTCCAGGAACTCCCGGGCCACGTCCGAGATCCGGCGCCGGCGCGAGCGGGCGTGGTCGCGCAGCAGCGCGAAGGCCTCGTCCACGGTGATCCGGCGCTGCTGGGCGAGGGCGCCCTTGGCCTGTTCGACGAGGATGCGGGACTCCAGCGCGGTCTCCAGCTGCTCGGTGAGCCGCGTCTGCCGGCGCAGTTCCCGCTGCTGCAGTATCGGGATGGCGGCGAAGTCGGCGAGGGCCCGGCCCAGTCTGAGCTGCGCGGGGTCCGGTGTGCCGGGCCCGTCCACGAAGAGGCTGAGGGCGCCGACCACCTCGTCGCGTACGCGTAACGGTGTCGCGGCGACCGAGTGGAAGCCCAGACGACGGGCCCTGCGGGTGAAGCGGGGCCAGGCGGCACGCGCGTCGGGGTGGTCGAGGGCGATCCCCTCGACGGGGTTTCCGGTGCGCAGACAGTCCTGGCACGGCCCCTCGCCCCAGTCGGCGCCGTTCCGTTCGAGGCTGCGGACACGGGCGTCGGATCCGGTGACCTCCGCCCGGCCGTTCCGGGGCGCGGCCAGGGCGACCCCCGCGGCCGAGATGTCCAGCAGATCGACGCAGCGCTCGGAGAGGGTGCGCAGGAACTGCACGTCGTCGAAGTCGCCCGCCAGGGTGGTGGCGAGCTCCACGAAAGCGGCGGCCAACCGCTCCTCGCGCGGCTGCTCGGGCATCCGGCTTCCTCCCCTTTCCGGGTCGAGCCTCTCTCTGCCGGTGCGTTCCCGCCGATACGTTCCCCTGGATCACACTGCCGCGCGTCGACTCGCACCGGAACGTTCTGCCGGTCCTGTTGGTCCTGTTGGTCCTGTTGGTCCTGCCGGTCCTGTTCGGCTCCGGCCTCCCGGTCGGGCGGACGGGCGGCTTCAAGCCTACGGCGGCGGAGGCCCGGGTTCGATGGCAATCACGCGATGAATCGGGCCCGTTCGGTGACTCCTGCCGCACGCCGATCAACCCGAGCGGGACTGCCGCCCAGGTGACCGCGACCGGTGCGCAGGTGGTCAGGGAGCCTGGTGCCGACGCGGAAAAGCCGAGGTGTCGGACGCGTCGGCGACGACCAGCGCGGCCAGGTCGACGAGCTTCATCCGCTTCGCGCGCGCATGGCCGCGCAGCTGCTCGAACGCCTCCTGGAGGTCACAGCCCAGGCGTTCGGTGAGGATGCCCTTGGCCTGCTCGATGAGGACGCGGCTGTTCAGGGCGTTCTGCAGCTGATCGCCCCGGACGAGCGCGTCGCGCAACACATCGCGATGGGCAAGACCGAGGGCCGTGGCGTCGGCGAGGAGCCGGGCCCACCGGATGCCCGCCGGCCCGAGCCCGCCGTGCTGGTGGTAGAGATCGAGCGCGCCCAGCGCCCGGTCCTGATGGACCAGGGGCAGGGCCGTGACAGCGGTGAAGCCCTCGGACAGGGCACGGCTGGTGAAGCGGGGCCAGCGGGTCCGGCTGTGCGGGTGGGACATCGGAATGTTGGCCAGGGGCCCCTTGCCGCGTGCGATGTCCAGGCAGGGGCCCACGCGCGACTCGGCCTGCAGACACTCCAGCCGACGCGTGCGTTCGTCCGTCGCGGCCATGCGCCAGGGAGTGCCCTCCGGGCCGATCAGACTGCAGGCGGCCGCCTCCACACCGGGCACCAGGGACGTGACCCGCGCAAGCCGGCGCAGCAGATGCTCCTCGCTCTCGCCCTGGGCCGGAGCGTCGACCAGAGCGAGCAGATTCGCGGCTAATTCCTGCGACCGGGTGGTGTCGAGCGGTTCGATGCTCATCTCGGGTTTCCTTGACGGCTGGGTGGGGCTGCCGAGCCGGAACGGACGGCCCCGGATGCCCAGCCATCGCCGCCGGGCCCGGGGGGGGTGTTGTTCGTTCCACACGACAGCCAAGCACATGGCGCCATCGCGCGACTACGGTGAGTCCGTGACGGTGGTATCTTCCGGCCCGCGCCCCCTCGGGAGCGCGAAGCTTTGCACACCGTTGACTCTCTCGCGCCGCGGGGGCACAGGGACGTGTACGGAAAAGGTGTCCGAGTCGGCCCGTCGGTGTCAGGGCCTCGCTGGGCGGAGCCGGTTGCACGGGTGTTCCGGGACGGGTGTCCGGGCGGCGCCCGCACCGGGCCCGTAAGCGGACGAAGTGATGGTGCGTCATGCGCCGCCGTTCAGGACGGGCCGTACCGCGGCCGTACCTTCCTGAGCGGGTCGGCCCGGGGTCATGGCTTCCTCGTCCTCCCACTGCCGTCCCGCGGAGTGCGCCGGTCCGCGTTCTCCTGCTCGGGAGCGCTCCGGTCCCTGTCCCGTGGCAGGCCGTGGTTCCTGGACGCGTCGGCGCGCAGTCCACGGGACAGCTCCGCCACGAACGCCTCCCACAGCCGGCCCGTGGGCGGGAATCCCGCTTCGTCAGTGGCCAACGGGCGCCTCCCGCCCGGCCGTTGCCCACCCGTGTCCGACCCGGTCGACCTGGGTCGACTCCCGGCCGATCCGCCGGGCCCGGACGCCGACGGCCCTCCGGCCGCGGTGGTCGCCGTACCGGCCGCCGGGTGCTGCGCACGCCGGCGATCTCCGGTGCGGAAGGTGATCGCGGCGGCAGGTGCCGGGCCGTCCGCGATGCTCCCCGGGACGGAACGGCGACCGGGGGCTGGGCGGTCGAGGCGGCTGCGTGCCGTGCCGCCGCGGTCCGTGCCGAACGGCGGGCGGCATGCCCACGCCGAACAGCCGCTCCGAGCCCGTGTGCGGCGCGGCGCGACGACGGCGTACGACGTCCGCCGTCCGTGGCGGCCGGGCACCGCTGTGAGGTACGCCGCCGAGGGCGAAGGCTTCGCGCCCGAACGCCGTTCGTGTCGGACGGAGTTCCGCGACGGCCGCCGTACGACCGCCCCCGGCCGGTCCGCCCGTGCGACGTTCGGCGGGAGTCCGGGTCGATCCGTGCACCCTGGCGTAGCCGACCAGGATCCTCATGGGATCGGATCACTCCTTCTTCGGCGTAGGGAATCTGGTGTCCGCCGCTGCCGGCGCAGACGTGTTCGCGCTCGCGTTCGTGGTAGGAGCGAAGTGTTCGAGCAGCCTGTACCGGAGTGGCGCGGACGGTCGGGGCGTACGCCGGAGCGGGACAGGAAGGGGCCCCGGGAAAGGTGGGGCTCCATCGGCACCTGTGACGGCGGGCGTACGCGGCGGGCGCGGGGCGGCGGCCGGACGGCGTACGGCCGAAGGGTGTGGTCCCCACGGCCGAGCCGGTCGCCGCGTGCCGGTGCCGCTGGGCGCACGGCCCCCTTCGCAAGGCCCTCACCTCGGTTTTCGCTCATGGGTCGCCGATGCGCGCGGTGCTTCGCCGGGGTCCTGGGCTCCGGTCACCCTAAGCCGGGCCGACAGCGCGGAACAGAGGGTGATCGGCCACTCACGGACGGCACGCCGCGACCGTGGCAGGCCGGGAGTGGGCAGCCCGCAGGAGGTGCCCGGTACGAAAAGGGGGGTCGCCGTGGCCGAAAAGGTACGAGTTCCGGGACGGTGCGCGTCCGAACCGTCAAGAGTCCGAACCGGTACGGGCCACGAGCGGGCGGGAGGACGAGACTGGGGGCACGGGTGTCGTGGCGTGACAGGGCGCGACGGACGGGTGGTGGCGCTCCGGTGGCGCCGGTGTGGGCGATACTTGGCGGATCATGCTGCTGGCCGTCGGACCGGGCGGAGGTGAAGCCGATGCGGCACGAGAATCGCGGCGGCGACAACGAGATGCCCGACCGTATACAGCCGTCCGACGTGGAGGACCGCCGCCGGGTCACCGAGGCCTTCACCTCGTTGGCCTCGTCCAGCGACGTGCACAGGGTGCCCGAGCTGCTGTGCGCGGCCTGCGTGGACCTGCTGCCCGTCACCGGCGCCTCGATCTCGATCACCGGCAGCAGAACCGCACGGGCGCTGTGGTGCGCCAGCGACGACACGGCCGCCCGGCTCGCCGAGGCGCAGTACACGCTGGGCGACGGACCCTGTCAGAGCGCCCTCGACCGGGCCGCCCCGGTGCTCGCGCCGGACCTCACCCAGGGGCCGGACGCCCGCCGCTGGCCGGTCTTCGCCCATCAGGCCGTCGAGTTGGGCGTCCGGGCGGTCTTCTCGCTGCCCCTCGGCGCCGGCGCGCTCGCGATCGGGACCCTCGACCTCTACCGGGACACCTCGGGCCCCCTGTCCGCGAAAGACCTGCGGATCGCGCTGCTGGCGCGGGACGCGGTCACGTTCGCCGTACTGAATCTCGAAGCAGCGTCGGACGGTTTCACCTCTGCGGACGAAGCAGGAGTAGCGTCGTGGGTGGATGCCGCGGAAGCCGACCACATCGAGGTCCATCAGGCCGTTGGCATGGTCATGGTCCAACTCGGGATCGATCCCGAGCAGGCACTGGACCGACTGCGGGCACACGCCTTCGCGAAAGGGCGGACGGTCACCGAGGTGGCCCAGGAAGTTCTGGCCCGAACGCTGCGTTTCCATCCGGAAGCGGACGACGATCAGCCGAAGGGCCGCGGTCGGCTCGGCGACGAAGGAGACGGTGACCGGTCATGACCCGTGAAGAGCAGCTCGCCGAGGCGTTCGTCGGGCTGGCGGACACCCTCGCCGACGGCTTCGACCCGGTGATCCTGCTGGATCGCCTGGCCGGCCACTGCGTCGGCATCGTGGGTGCCGACACGGTCAGCGTCATGATGGCCACGGTCCGCGGCGACCTTCGTACGATGTCGGTCTCCGCCCACGCGGCCACGGCCGAACTGGTCCAGACGCAGACCCGGGAAGGCCCCGGCCGGGACTGCTACCGGACCCGGCTGCCGGTGGACGCCACCCACCTCGACGGGCTCGACGGCCGCTGGCCGCGGTTCACGGCCCAGGTCCAGGAAGCCGGTTACGGCGCCGCGCACGCGCTGCCGCTGCGGGTCAACCACCAGACCATCGGGTCCGTGAGCCTCCTGCTCACCGCGCCCGCCGGGCTCCTGCCGGGCGATCTGCGCCTCGCCCAGGCGCTCGCCGACGTGGCCGCCGTGGCGCTGGTCCACTGGAGCCCGGACCCCGCCCGGCCCATGGACATCCTCACCCACGTCCAGGCTGCCGTCGCCGCCAAGGCCACCGTCGAGATGGCGCAGGGCATGCTGGCCGAGCACGGCCGGCTCGAACCCGCACGGGCGATGGAGGCCCTGCTCGCCTACAGCGGCCTCAACGGCAACCGGCTCACCGCGACCGCCCAGGCACTGGTCCGCCGCACCCTCGAACCGTCCGCGGTGCTCGCAGCCCTGGAATGACCCCGGCCGGTACGAGCCGTCGCGCACGCCCCCTGCGCCACGGCGTGCGCAGGGGCGCCCGATCCATGCAAGTACCACCAAGAAGCATCCCGTGTACGGCGTACGACCGCGTTTGACCGGGCACGATGGTGAGTATCACTTCGGTGCCGCCCAAGACCCTGGCGGCGTCCGCAGCGCGTCCCCCCAGCCGCGCCCTCGCGTGTGCCGTCATTCCTGCATTCCTGGAAAACACTGAGGTGGGCCATGGGCACCCATCACGTCACCTTCGGCCTGCGCCACCGGACGGCGGGAGACACGCTGTTACTCCTGCCCCGCGGCGAGCTGGACGCCTGGGCCGACCAGGAGCTGTTCCCGCTGGTGGCCGAACTCCTCGACCGTCCCCGGGACCGGGCCCTGTCCGGTGTCGTCGTGGACCTCGGGGCGGTGACCTTCCTCGACGCCGGCGGTCTGCGCCTGCTGGTCCGCCTCAGGAACCGGACGTGCCTGAGCGGCGTCGAACTGCGGCTCGCCCGCACCCCCGCCAAGGTCCGTCGCGTCCTGCGTCTCTCCCGGCTCGAACGTACCTTCACGTTCCTCGACGAACCCGGATCACCCTGCGACAAGGCCTCCGGGCGCGGTGTGCCCGCCTGACCGGACAGCGTCTTGCCGGGACTCCTCGGCCGTACGAGAGTGGGAACGCGCTCCCGCGCCGGGTTCGGCCGGTCCGGGGGCGCCGGCCCCGGACCCCGGCAGGCACCCCCACATCGGACGCGATCCGCGTGCGCCCCCGAAGGCGTGCGCGGGCGCCGGCGGAGGGCCCAAGCGTGGACGGACGTCACCGGAGCGGGCCGGAGCACCTGGCCCGGCCGACCGAGCAGGACCACCGGACCCGACTGACCGAGCAGGAGTGCCGCGAGGTCCTGGCCCGGACACCGGCCGCCCGGCTGGCCGTCACCCGCCGTGGTCTGCCCCGTATCGAACTGGTCGGGCTGGTCCACTTCGACGATGAACCGGTGGCGCTCCTGCCCGAGGACAGTCCCGTCGCCCGGGCGCTGTCCGAGGTGATCTCCCCGCGCAGGCTCGTCGCGCTGCAGACCGACGACCTGACCGACTCCCGGCACGAGGTGCACAGCGTCACCGCCGTCGCCCGGCCCCGCTGGATCGTCGGCTTCGACGACGTGCGCGAGTGCCGGCGCATAGCCGAGGCCCGGGGGCTCGACGTCAGGGCCGACACCTGGTTCCTGGCCATGACCCACCCCGTGCTCATGGGCCGGCGGGTTCCGCTGCGGAGTCCGGGCCCTGTGCCGAACAACCACGCGCGGACCTGAGCCGGCCGCGGGAGGGGCGGCGCGTCGACTGCGGCCGGGTGGCGAGGAGGCTGACGGGGCCGCCCGTCAGGGAGCGGCGGCCTGGGGGTCGGCGGCCCGGGGCTCGGCGGCGACCGCCGACAGCAAGGGCGCGCTGTGCCGCTCCGGCCGGTGGCCGCCGGCGTCGGGGACCGGGCTGCGGGGCGCGCCGGGCATGCCGGGCAGCGGTACGGGGCGGCGTGCCACGAGACGGCCCGCCGGGCGGTGGCCGCAGCGGCCGCAGGGCGGCGCGCTCTCGGCGGCGTAGGGCGACGGCACACTGCGGTTGTCGCAGGAGAAGTACTCCCACTCGTGACCGAGGCCGTCCATGAAGCGCTGTACGTCGTAGTCGAGGGTCCAGCGGTCCTGGCACCGGCCGCAGGTGAACTCGACCCGCTCCACAGCCAGTTCGGTGATCATGCCGCACCCCTCCCGCGTCATCGTTCTCTATACTCCGCCGGTCGCGGGATTGACAATGATCGGCTCAACTTCTTTTCCCTCCCATGGGGAGGTTCCCTGGACGCGCGGGGCGAGGAAACGACCGCACCCGGACCGCGATGGACGCCGGGTTCGGCGGCCTGCGGACCGGGTGCGGTCGGGAAGGCGCTGCGGTCAGAACAACCGCAGGTCAGAGAGCATGACGCGAGGTCAGGCCTTCTTGGTCTCCCAGAAGATCTTGTCGATCTGGGCGATGTGGTCGAGAGCCTTCTGGCCCGTCGCCGGGTCGGTCGAGCCCTTCGCGGCCGAGAGGGCCTTGAGCGCGTCGTTGACCAGCTGGTGCAGCTCCGGGTACTTCTCGAAGTGCGGGGGCTTGAAGTAGTCGCTCCACAGCACCGAGACGTGATGCTTGGCGAGCTCGGCGCGCTGCTCCTTGATGACGGTGGCGCGGGCCTGGAAGTGCGGGTCGTCGTTGCCGGCCATCTTTTCCTGGACGGCCTTGACCGACTCCGCCTCGATGCGGGCCTGGGCGGGGTCGTACACACCACAGGGCAGGTCGCAGTGTGCGCTGACCTTGACCTTGGGGGCAAACAGGCGGGAAAGCATTGAGCTGTCCTTCCTCGTGATCGTCTTCTCAGGTGGGACATTACTCCGTGAGGGACGGGTTTTCGCGAGTGCCCCCGTGGGCTTAGGACAAAAGTCCAGGGTCAGACTGGGACTCGTGGAGGATAGGACCGGGGAGGTGCCGGGATGCCGGAGCTGTCGCAGGAGACCGAGCGCGGGAGGGGCGTCCTGCCGTTCGGGGCCGCCGAGGTGACGGGGCCGTCCATGACGCCCACGCTGCTGCACGGGGACCAACTCGTCGTGCAGTACGGGGCCAGGGTCAGGCCCGGTGACGTCGTCGTCCTGCGCCATCCGTTCCAGCAGGACCTGCTGGTCGTGAAGCGCGCGGCCGAGCGGCGTGAGGGCGGCTGGTGGGTGCTCGGCGACAACTCGTTCGCCGGCGGGGACAGCAGGGACTACGGAACCGTGCCCGAGGAACTGGTCCTCGGGAAGGTGCGGTTCCGCTACCGGCCGCTGGAGAAAGGTCAGCGCTCGCCGTTCGCGGTCGCGCGCTGGGTGTGGTCGGCCGCCCGGCCGGTGCTCTCCGGCC
The DNA here is from genome assembly GCF_018070025.1 of Streptomyces liliiviolaceus. Taxonomy (NCBI): domain Bacteria; kingdom Bacillati; phylum Actinomycetota; class Actinomycetes; order Kitasatosporales; family Streptomycetaceae; genus Streptomyces; species Streptomyces liliiviolaceus. The sequence goes on along the minus strand of NZ_JAGPYQ010000001.1, from coordinate 8,373,685 downwards.
GGTCCTCCGCCTCCAGGCGCTTGCGGGCGCGGTAGGCGGCGACGTTCGCCCGGGTCGCGCAGCGGTCCGAGCAGTAGCGCCGGGAGCGGTTCGTCGAGGTGTCGAGATAGGCGTTGCGGCACGGCGGTGCCTCGCACAGGCCCAGGCGGTCCACGCCGTACTCGGTGAGGTGGAAGGCCAGGCCCATCGCGGCGATCGCGGCGTACCCGGCGGTCGCGTTCGACGGGTGGTCCGCCAGGTGCATGTGCCACAGCGGGCGGCCGTCGTCGTCCCGGAAGTCGTGGCCCGAGATCTGCGGGCTGACCGGGAACTCCAGCAGCAGCGAGTTCAGCAGGTCCACGGCGAGTGTCTCGTTGCCGCCGTCGGCCGCCTCGAAGACCGCGCGCAGCCGGGCCCGTACGCCCCGGAAGCGGGTCACGTCCGAGTCGTTGGCGCGGCGGCCCGCCGACGAGTTGCCCCCGAAGAGGTCACGGACGGCCTCGACCGACGTGAGCGTGTCCTTGCCCCGGGCCGGTTCCTCGCTGTTGACGAGACGGACGGCGTAATCCGAGTAATAGGCCAGTTCCACTTGTAGTCCTTACGAGGGCGCTCTATGGTCGTGGTGCGGGCACGTAATGGCTGATGGCGCTTCCAGGGTATTACATCCTGGAGTCGAAAGGGGCTTTCATGACGACCACCCTCGGGTCCGACTGGCAGGCGTGGCAGGAGAGCTGGGACCGGCAGCAGGAGTGGTACCTCCCGGACCGCGAGGAGCGGTTCCGGGTCATGCTCGACATGGTCGAGGCGCTGGTGGGCCCCGAGCCACGGGTCCTGGACCTCGCGTGCGGTACGGGAAGTATCACGGCCCGGCTCCTCGAAAGGTTCCCGAAGGCGGTCAGTACCGGTGTCGATCTCGATCCGGCGCTCCTGACCATCGCCGAGGGCACGTTCGCGGGCGACGACCGGGTCTCGTTCGTCACGGCGGACCTCAAGGACCCCGAGTGGGTCTCGCTGCTGCCGTACGAGTCGTACGACGCTGTCCTGACCGCGACCGCGCTGCACTGGCTGCACAGTGAGCCGCTGGCGGTGCTGTACGGGCAGGTCGCCGGGGTCGTCCGGGAGGGTGGCGTGTTCATGAACGCGGACCACATGGTCGACGAGACGACTCCGCTGATCAACGCGGCGGACCGGGCGCAGCGGCATGCGCGGATGGAGACGGCGAAGGCCGCGGGGGTGCTCGACTGGGCGTCGTGGTGGGCGCTGGCCGCGGCCGATCCCGTGCTGGCCGGGCCGACGGCCCGGCGCTTCGAGATCTACGGGGAGCATGCGGACGGGGACACTCCGTCGGCCTCGTGGCATGCGGGGGCCCTGCGGGCGGCGGGGTTCGGGGAGGCGCGGGAGGTGTGGCGGTCGCCGTCCGACGCGCTGGTCCTGGCCGTCCGCTGACCGACTTCCTCTCGCCCCCGCCGCCCTTACCCTTCCCGTCCACACATGGGGGCTGCGCCCCCTCGCCCCCCTGATCGCGCTACGCGCTCGTCCTCAAACGCCGGACGGGCTGGGTGGGGGTGGCGGGGGCCTGAGGGGCGGGTGGGTATCGGCCTGAACGGCCTCGTCCTCAAACGCCGGACGGGCTGAAATGCATGCGCCGGGCGGGCTGAAATGCATTTGCCGGGCGGCAGGCTGAAAGGCTGGGGCGCAGCCCCGCCTTTCAGGGGCGCGGGGAACTGCGCGGCCCGCCCCCACCGGGCCCGCAGGTGACCGTCAAGCCGGTGGTGGCCGCTACGCGGAGGGGCGGTACGGGAAAACCCGTACCGCCCCTCCGCGTATCCGCCCGACCGCCGGACGGCTAAAGCACCTTCGACAGGAACGACTGCGTCCGTTCATGCTGCGGGTTCGTCAGGACCTCCCGAGGGTGGCCGGACTCGACGACCACGCCCTCGTCCATGAAGACCAGCGAATCGCCGACCTCCCGGGCGAAGCCCATCTCATGGGTCACGACCACCATCGTCATGCCCGACTCCGCGAGGTCGCGCATGACGTCGAGGACGTCACCGACCAGCTCAGGGTCGAGCGCGGACGTCGGCTCGTCGAACAGCATCAGCTTCGGCTCCATCGCGAGCGCCCGCGCGATCGCGACCCGCTGCTGCTGCCCACCGGAGAGCTGCGAGGGGTAGTTCCCCGCCTTGTCGGCCAGACCGACCCGCTCCAGGAGCTGCCCCGCACGCTCACGCGCCTGCGCCTTGCTCACGCCCTTGACCTGGACCGGCGCCTCCATGACGTTCTCCAGCGCCGTCATGTGCGGGAACAGGTTGAAGCGCTGGAACACCATGCCGATGTCCCGCCGCTTCAGCGCGACCTCGCTGTCCTTGAGCTCGTACAGCTTGTCGCCCTTCTGGCGGTAGCCGACCAGCTCCCCGTCGACGTACAGCCGCCCGGCGTTCACCTTCTCCAGATGGTTGATGCACCGCAGGAACGTCGACTTGCCCGAGCCGGACGGACCGATCAGGCAGAAGACCTCGCTGGGCTTCACTTCGAGGTCGATGCCCTTGAGGACCTCGACCGGGCCGAAGGACTTGTGGACGCCCTCGGCCTTCACCATCGCCGTGCCGGAGTCCGCCACGGGCACGTTCTTCGTCACGTTCGCGTCGGCGCTCATGCCTTGGCTCCTCCGCCCGAGCGGTTGGACAGGGACAGCATGTTCGCCTTGATCTTCTGGAACGGGGTGGCCGGCAGCGCACGGCTCGAACCGCGGGCGTAGTACCGCTCGATGTAGTACTGCCCGACGCTGAGCACCGAGGTCAGGACCAGGTACCAGGCGGCGGCCAGGAAGTACATCTCCACGGGTGCGCCCGACGACTGGCCGATGTCCTGCGCGTACCGGAACAGTTCGGCGAACTGCACCACCGACACCAGCGAGGTCGTCTTGAGCATGTTGATGACCTCGTTGCCCGTGGGGGGCACGATCACGCGCATCGCCTGCGGGATCACGATCCGCCGCAGGGTCTTGCCGTGGCTCATGCCCAGGGCGTGCGAGGCCTCGGTCTGGCCCTCGTCGACCGAGAGCAGACCCGCGCGACAGATCTCCGCCATGTACGCGGCCTCGTTCAGACCGAGCCCGAGGAGCGCCGTCAGCAGCGGCGTCATGAAGCTCGACCAGTAGTCCTTGTAGATCGGACCGAGGTTGATGTACTGGAAGACCAGGCCCAGGTTGAACCAGACCACGAGCTGCACCAGGACCGGGGTGCCCCGGAAGAACCAGATGTAGAACCACGCGATCGACGACGTCACCGGGTTCTTCGACAGGCGCATCACCGCGAGGAGGATGCCGCCCGCGATACCGATCACCATCGACAGCACGGTGAGCAGCATCGTCTGGCCGACGCCCTTGAGGATGCGGTCGTCGAAGAAGTAGTCCGGTACGGCACCCCAGTTGATCTTGCCCTGGGCGAACGCGTAGATGATCGAGACGAAGATCGCGATCGCGACGACGGCCGAGACGTACCGCCCGTAGTGCCGGACCGGGATGGCCTTGATGGCCTCCGGGCCGCCCGGGGGAGTGTCCTGGGGTCCGGGCGTCTTGTCGATGTCAACAGTCACGGATGTTGCCTTTCAGTGCCGCCGGCTACGCGGTCACTTGCCGCCGTTGAGGGTGGCTTCCTTCACGGCGCCCGCCTCGACGCCCCACTTCGCGATGATCTTGTCGTACTCGCCGTTCTTGATGACCGCGTCGAGCGCCGCCTGCAGGGCGTCGCGCAGCTCGGTGTTCGACTTGGCGACCGCGATGCCGTACGGGGCGGCCTCGACCTGCTCCCCGACGACCTCGAAGTCCTTGCCGCCGCCCGAGGTCTTCGCCGCGTACGCCGCCACGGGGAAGTCCGAGGAACCGGCGTCGGCGCCACCGGCGCGCAGCCGGGTCTGGGCCTGCTGGTCGTTGTCGAAGGCCTCGATGGAGAGCTTCTTGCCGGCCGGACACTTCTTCGCCTGGGCCTTGGCGAGGTCGTTCGAGACGGTGTTGCGCTGCACCACGACCTTCTTGCCGCACAGGTCGTCCCAGGTTTTGATGCCCTGGTCCGCGCCCTGCTTGGTGTAGATCGAGACGCCCGCGGTGAAGTAGTCGATGAAGTCGACGCCCTCGCCGACCTTCTTGCCGGTCTCGGCGTCGACGCCCTCCTGGCGGTCCTTGGTGTCCGTCATCGCCGACATCGCGATGTCGTACCGCTTGGAGCGCAGACCGGTGAGCAGCGTGTCGAACGTGCCGTTCTCGAACTCGAACTTCACGCCGAGCTGCTTGCCCATGGCGTCGGCGAGGTCGGGGTCGATGCCCACCGTCTTGCCGGAGTCGTCCTTGAACTCGACGGGCGCGTACGCGATGTCCGAGCCGACCTTGATGACGCCCTTGTCGCGGACGGCCGCGGGCAGCTTGTCGGCCAGCGGGGCCGCGCTGGAGTCGGCGGTGTCCGAGCTGCCGCTGTCCTTGTCCTTGGTCTGGTCACCGCAGCCGGTGAGCAGCAGGGCGCCTGCGACCGCGATCGCACCGACCGCGGCTATCCGGGACTGCGCGGCGGTCGTACGACGGGTGGAGCGTGCGGTCATGGTGGGTTCCTCCGGCGGGTGGGTGGAGTTGCCGATGGGTCGGCAGTAGCCGATGGGTCGACGAGAACACACACCTTCGGGTGTCGCGACCTCGTGTGATTAGGGCATCTTGCCATTCGGACTCGTCCCTTCAGGGTGCCCGCCATGTCAAAATCGGATAACGGGTGACCCCCTAACCGGACCGAAGCGGTCCGGCTCGACCGGATCTTGTGCGGAAAACCTCCGCGAGGGCCGGAGGATCTTCTGTGGATCCCGCGATGAGTGCGGCCGCTTCTGCGCACTTACGACACCATGGCGCCTATCGGCGGATTGTTCGTGAAGTGGTCTTGTTCGGCGTATTCGGCCATGAGTCATGTCACCGGTATGTGACCTTCGCGCTCCGGTATACGAGCCCGGCCTCCGTGATGCGGGGGTCCAGGCGCTCCGGTGCGCGGGCTTCGGCCGTCCACGTGTGAGCTTCGCGCTATCGACTCGTCCGCGGTGCGGTCCGTCCGGTAAGAAGGTTCCTTACACCCCTCATCCGGGGCTCAGGGCGCGTGTGCGGCGCGCCCGTCGCGCATGTTCCGTACTTAACAGTCATCAGGGATATGCGCGGTGCCCGCCCGTTCCTCACCAGGAGCGGCAACCCTCAACCAAGAAGACTTAAGGGGTAAAACAAAGTGGCAGCGGAGATCGTCAATCCTCGCAGCGACAGCAGTACGGATCAGGACGGCGGGGCCGAGCCCCTCCATTCCTTCGACCCGGCGTTCGCGCTGCACCGGGGCGGGAAGATGGCCGTGCAGGCCACCGTGCCCGTCCGTGACAAGGACGACCTGTCCCTCGCGTACACGCCCGGCGTCGCGAAGGTCTGCACGGCCATCGCGGAGCAGCCGGAACTCGTCCACGACTACACGTGGAAGTCGTCCGTGGTCGCCGTCGTGACGGACGGGACCGCCGTGCTCGGTCTCGGCGACATCGGGCCCGAGGCCTCGCTCCCCGTCATGGAGGGCAAGGCGATCCTGTTCAAGCAGTTCGGCGGCGTCGACGCCGTGCCGATCGCGCTGGACTGCACGGGCGTCGACGAGATCGTCGAGACCGTCGTGCGGCTCGCCCCGTCCTTCGGCGGCGTGAACCTGGAGGACATCTCGGCACCCCGGTGCTTCGAGATCGAGCGCCGGCTGCAGGAACGGCTGGACATCCCCGTCTTCCACGACGACCAGCACGGTACGGCCGTCGTCACGCTGGCCGCCCTGCGCAACGCGGCACGGCTGACCGGGCGCTCGCTCGGCCAGCTGCGGGCCGTGATCTCGGGCGCCGGCGCGGCCGGGGTGGCCATCGCCAAGTTCCTGCTGGAGGCGGGGCTCGGGGACGTCGCCGTCGCGGACCGCAAGGGGATCGTGTCGACCGACCGGGACGATCTGACCCCGGTCAAGCGGGACCTCGCGGTCATGACCAACAAGGCGGGCCTCTCCGGCTCGCTGGAGTCCGCGCTCGCGGGAGCCGACGTCTTCATCGGCGTCTCCGGCGGTACGGTGCCGGAGCCGGCCGTGGCCTCCATGGCCGAGGGCGCCTTCGTCTTCGCCATGGCGAACCCGAACCCCGAGGTGCACCCCGACGTCGCCCACAAGTACGCGGCCGTCGTCGCCACCGGGCGGTCGGACTACCCGAACCAGATCAACAACGTGCTCGCGTTCCCCGGGATCTTCGCGGGCGCGCTGCAGGTGCGGGCCTCCCGGATCACCGAGGGCATGAAGATCGCCGCGGCCGAGGCGCTGGCCGCGGTCGTCGGGGACGACCTGGCCGCGGACTACGTGATTCCGTCGCCGTTCGACGAGCGGGTCGCTCCCGCGGTCACCGCGGCGGTCGCCGCGGCGGCGCGGGCGGAGGGTGTGGCCCGGCGGTAGCCGCGCGGATTCTCTCCTGTCGGCTTCGGGTCCCGTCCAGGTGGGCGGGGCCCGAAGCCGTTTGCCGGAAAATTCTTTCCGGGGGTTCGGCTGGGTGGGTGGGTGGCCCGGGGCCCGGGGGTGGGGCGTCCGGTGGGTGGGTGGGTGCGGGCCGGTGGGGGCTGGCCGCGCAGTTCCCCGCGCCCCTTGGGTGGGGGGTGGTGGGGGTGGTGTGGTGGGTGCGGGTCGGTGGGGGTTGCTCGCGCAGTTCCCCGCGCCCCTGAGCAAGCGGGGCTGCGCCCCGGCTTGCCTTCTTGGGGGCGCGGGGAACTGCGCGACCAGCCACGACGGCGGGAAAGTCGACGACACTGCCCAGGGGCGCGGGGAACGGCGCAATCTTTCAGGGGTGGTGGGGGACGCGTGTCACAGAGGAGAGCCGTTCCGTCGGACGCACCCGCCACCTAGGGTCGGCACATGTTCGCTGCCTACGCCGCCCGTATCGACCGCGACCACCCCCTGAACGGCCTGGAGCTGGGTGACCGCCCAGCCCCCGAGCCCCGCCCCGGCTGGACGACCGTGAACGTCAAGGCCGCCTCCCTGAACCATCACGACCTCTGGTCGCTGCGCGGAGTCGGCCTCGCCGAGGACAAGCTGCCGATGATCCTCGGATGCGATGCCGCGGGGATCGACGAGGACGGCAACGAAGTCGTCCTGCACTCCGTCATCGGGCAGACGGGCCACGGGGTCGGCCCGAAGGAACCCCGCTCCATCCTCACCGAGCGCTACCAGGGAACCTTCGCCGAGCAGGTCTCGGTCCCCACCTGGAACGTCCTGCCCAAGCCCGCCGAGCTCTCCTTCGAAGAGGCCGCCTGCCTGCCCACCGCCTGGCTGACGGCGTACCGCATGCTCTTCACCAACGCCGGTGTACGACCCGGTGACTCGGTTCTCGTTCAGGGAGCCGGCGGCGGTGTCGCCACGGCCGCGATCGCGCTCGGCAAGGCCGCGGGGCTTCGCGTCTTCGCCACCAGCCGGGACGAGGCGAAGCGCAAGCGCGCCCTGGAACTCGGTGCCGTCGAAGCCGTCGAGTCGGGCGCCCGGCTCCCGCATCGCGTGGACGCCGTCATCGAAACCGTCGGCGCCGCCACATGGTCCCACTCGGTCAAGTCCCTGAAGCCGGGCGGCACCCTGGTCATCTCGGGCGCCACGAGCGGTGACCGGCCCTCGCACGCCGAACTGACCCGCATCTTCTTCCTCGAACTCAAGGTCGTCGGCTCCACGATGGGCACCAAGGACGAACTGGAGGACCTCCTGTCCTTCTGCGCCGCCACCGACGTACGCCCCGTCATCGACGAGATCCTCCCGCTGGACCGCGCCCGCGAGGGCTTCGAGCGGATGGAGTCCGGCGAACTCTTCGGCAAGGTCGTACTGACCGCCGCCTCCTGACCGCCGCCTTCTGGCACCGCCCCCTGGCATCGACTCCTTCCGAGTTGTCAACCGGCGTTGACAATCCCTGGTGTGTCAATCTAAGTTGACATCATGACCGAAGCAACGGATCTCGCCGAGCGCGCGGGCGACCGCGATCCGCGGATCGGGCTGCGGGCCGTCACCGCGTTGCGGCGGCTCCTGGAGCAGCTCGAAGCGGTACAGGTGCGCAGCGCGCGCAATCAGGGTTGGTCGTGGCAGGAGATCGCCGCGGAACTGGGTGTCAGCAGGCAGGCCGTGCACAAGAAGTACGGGAGGCAGTGATGTTCGAACGGTTCACCAAGGACGCCCGCGCGGTGGTCCTCGGCGCGGTCGGCCACGCCGAACGCCTGGACGCGGAGACGGTCGAGGAACAGCACCTGCTGCTGGCACTCCTCGACCGCGAGGCGAGCCGTGCGTCGTTCGCCCTGACGTCCCTGGGGCTCGGCGGGCGCAGGGAGTCCGTCCAGCGGGCGCTGGCCGAGGCGCGCCGCCGCGGCGGCCTCTCCCGCGCCGACACCGACGCCCTCTCGGGGCTGGGCATCGACGTCTCGGCGATCGTCTCCCGCGTCGAGGAGGCCCATGGCGAGGGCGCCTTGGAGGGCTCTCACGGGAACGCGAAGGGCGCCGGTAACGACAGTGGGCGTGGCGGCAAGGGCTGGTGGGCCGGCTTCGTCGGTCAGCGGCGTCCCTTCGCGCGCGGTGCCAAGGACGTCCTCACCGAGTCCCTGCGCATGGCCCTCGCCCAGCAGGACCGGCACATCGGCGACGAGCATCTTCTCCTCGCGCTGGCCGCCCGCCCCGGAGTCCCGTCGGAGGTGCTGGCCGACCACGGCGTGACCTACGTGTCCCTGCGGCGCGTGCTGTACGGCGGGGGAGAGGCGAAGGCGAGCTGAGGGGGAGGAGAGGCGAGGCGGTCCGCTCCTGAACCGCCTCGCAGCCTCGCCCACCGGTCAGCCCGCCGGTCGGCCCGCCGGTCAGCCCTTGGGCATCCGCAGTACCGCACCTATGTGCGCCGCGGCCGACGACAGATGCCGGCGGGCATCGCGCAGTTGTTGCTCCGTCACCCCGTGATCGCGGGCCGCGTCGCGGATGTCGTCGCGGAAGCGGTCCAGCAGCCGGTCCAGGTCCCGGCTGGGATCGCCCGTCGAGTCCTCGTGGGCCCAGGAGGGTTCGTAACCGGCGGGGAAGTCCTCAGGGGTGTCCGTGTAGTCGGGACGACCGGGCTTCCTCGTCTCCGTCCCGGCTCCCGCCCCCGACCGGCCGAAGCCGAAGTCCTTACCGAACTCCTTGCCGAAGTCCTTCCCGAAATCGCCGAACTCCTTGGCGAGCTCGGTGAGGCCCTCCCGGACCCCCGTCGGCCAGTCGCCCCGGGTGAAGTGGTCCTGCACCTGGTCCTGGACGTGCTTGGCGATGCGCTGGAGCTCCTCCTGCGCCTGCGTCCGGGCCCGCTCCTGGGCCTCCTTGGCCTGGTGCCGGGCCCGCGTGGCCTCCTCGCGGGCCCGCCGGCTCTCGTCCTTGGCGCGCCGGGCCTGCTCCTTCCACTCCTGCTTGACGCGACGCATCTCCTCCTTGGCGGCGCGCCAGGCCTCCTTGTCCCCGAGGTCCGTGAAGTCGCCGTGGGCGCCCTCGCGTTCGCCGTGCGCCTTGGCACCGGCTCCCGTGGAACCCCGCCGGGCCTCGCTCGCCGCGGCCCGCATCTCGCGGCGCAGATCCCCCGCGGCGCCACGCACGTCGGCCCGGATCTCCGCGGCCAGCTCGGCGACCGATTCGCGGATCTCCAGCTCCAGGTCGGCCAGTTCGCCGCTGCGGTCGGCCAGCTCGGCACGGCCGGCGTCCGTGATCGCGTACACCTTCCGGCCGCCCTCGGTGGTGTGGGTGACCAGGCCCTCGGCCTCCAGCTTGGCCAGCCGGGGGTAGACGGTGCCTGCCGACGGCGCGTACAGCCCCTGGAAGCGCTCCTCCAGGAGGCGGATCACCTCGTAACCGTGGCGTGGTGCCTCGTCGAGCAGTTTCAGGAGGTAGAGCCGCAGGCGGCCATGGGCAAAGACGGGAGCCATGTCAGAGCCCCTTCTGGTGGGTCGGGCCGTCGGGTGATCCGTCGGTGGCGTCAGTGGCGGTGGCGGCGTCGGCGGCTGGATGTTGCGCGGGGGTGGAGAGGGTGGCTGACGCGGGCGTCTCGGAAGCGGGTCCGGTGGTCCCGGGTGAGGCAGGAGCCGTGTCCCGTGGGTCATCCTCCCCGACGTCCGCCTTCTTCTCGAAATCCACTTCCTCGTCCCATGGCTCGTCCTCCGCCGGGGGCCTGCGCAACAGTGCGATCGAACCGGAGACGGTGGTCGCCTTCAGGCGGCCGTTCCCCGCGCCGAGCCTGCCGGTGATCTTCTTGGCGCCCCACCGGCCGTCGATCCGCAGGTCCTCGAAGGCGCTGGAGACCGTGCCGCTCGCCGAGTCCACCTCGACCTCCGCGTCGGCCGGATGCGGCAGGCGGACGGCGATCTCCCCCGAGATGCTGGTCAGCCGGATGTCGCTGGACCGGCCGGCCGGATCCAGGTCGACGATCACGGAGCCGCTGACCGAGTCGACCCGCACGGAGGGGCTGGAGCCCTCGATGACGGTCAGGTCGCCGGAGATGGAGTTGAGCCGGAGGTCGCCGGTGAGGGCCTGGACCTCCACGTTCCCCGAGACCGTGTCCGCGCGGACCGGGCCCGAGAGGCCCACGAGGGTGGTGTCGCCGGAGATGCCCTTCACCACGGTCCGGCCGTCGATGCCGGAGACCATGGCGGTGGCGCCGACCACGCCCACCTCGACGCGGGTGCGGGCGGGTACGGCCAGGGAGACCACCGCGCTGCGGTGCCAGCCCTTGCGGTCGAGCCACTTGAGGAAGCCCTTCCAGGGCAGGTCCTCGTACGCGACCGTCAGGGTGCCGTTCTCCTGCGTGACTATCAGGGGCGGTCCCTCTATCGAGGAGACTTCGAGGTGGGCGGGGCCCTCGTCGATCCCCACCACGTTCACCGTGCCGCTGGCGATGCGTACGTGGAGAGCCGTCACCGGTTCGTCGAACGTGAGCTTCCTTGGCTCTGCGACGGACCACTCGGACATGGTGCTGACCTCCTCGGCAGGGGCGGACGCGGTGACGCGCCATATCGCGTCTCCTGATAGACACGATATATCGCGGATGCGGGAAGTCAAGGCATTCGTTCTGGTGAACCGTGGTGCCTCAATGGTGCTAAATGTGGATAATTCGACCTCGCGATGCCCGTCGGGGGGCGGTGGCTGCCGCTCCGCGGCGAGGGCGTCCCGCCATATCGCGACCGGGTGTTTTCGCCCCCGCCGCCCCTTCCCGTTCCCGTCCCTGCATGGGGGCTGCGCCCCCTCGCCCCCGCAATCGCGCTACGCGCTCGTCCTCAAACGCCGGACGGGCTGAGGGGGCCCATGGTGGTTCCAGAGGGGGAGGGGGTGGTTACTCCTCGTCCTCGTCGTCGTCCAGGCGGGCCAGCCAGGTTGCCAGGCGTTCGACTGGGACCTCGAAGTCCGGGTTCAGGTCGACGAAGGTGCGCAGCTGTTCGGCGAGCCACTCGAAGGTGACCTCTTCCTCGCCGCGCCGCTTCTCCAGCTCTTCGATACCGCGGTCGGTGAAGTACATGCGTAGTGCTCCGTCGTTTTCGCTGAAAAGCTGTGCTGAAAGGCTGTACAGCAGGATAGGGCGCCTGGACCGGCCCGTGCCGCGTGCCCGCTCGATGTACCTGTGCGAGGTCCGCCACGCTCCCGGGTGCGCAGGCACGTCACTGGCGGGGTATGTCCTACGGGACGGTGGGCCCGTAATGGCAACCCGCCGACCGGTGGAAGTGCCGGAACCGGCGGGGCGCATGTGGGGTCGGGCGGAGGGAGGGAGTCGAAGGATGGGCGCAGAGGACGATGAGCAGACGGCCGCGGAGCCGCTGCCGGATCTTCTCGCACTGGGGCTCGCGGAGTTGAGGACGATCGAGCACCCGGTGCTGGCCGAGGTTCTGGCCGAACTCAGGGAGAGGGCGGAGCAGCCGAGCGAGATGCTGTGGGGGTTCAACAACGCGTTCTAGCCGCACGGGATGCCGGTTCCGGCCGGTCCGCCGGTTGAATCGGACAGCTTCGGCCGGTGAGCGTTTGCGACCGGGAAAGCGCTGGTAATGGCGCTGCGGACGGTCAATGCGGGGTCGAGGTGCGGCTTGACCTCGTGCTGCGCCGACGACGAGGCGCGGGTGAGCGCACGGAGCCGCGGGAGCCTGCGGTACCGGAGGAAGAACTCGACGGCTGGGGGTGCCGGGTGGACGGCCTGCAGGGATCCGTGTCGGCATCGACGCCGGTCACGTCTGCACCTTTTCGCCAGTTCATCGTCAAGGCGCATGGCAGATGCAACCTCGCGTGCCGGTACTGCTATCTCTACGAGGGCCCGGACCGTTCCTGGCTCGACCGCCCCGCCGGCGCGTCCTCCGAGGTGCTGGAACGCACGGCGGACCGTATCGCCGAACATGCGAGGACGCATGGGCTCGGCGCGCTGTCCTTGGTGCTGCACGGTGGAGAGCCCCTTCTGGCGGGAGCCGACACGCTTGCCCGTTTCACCGAGAGCGTGCGCGACCGGGTTCCGCGCTCCTGCACGGTGCATGCCGTCGTACAGACCAACGCCACCCTTCTGAACGCGCACCGGCTCACCGTGCTCGCCCGACAGGACATCCGCGTCGGGATCAGCCTCGACGGCGGCCTGCCCTCGCACAACGCGCTCCGGGTGGCGCGCGGGGGCGGCCCCTCCTGGCCCGCCGCGGTCCGCGGCGCCCGACTGCTCGCCGACCACTTTCCGGACTCGTACGCCGGGATTCTCACCGTCGTGGACCCTGCCACACCCCCTGTCGAGGTCTACGAGTCCTTGCTTGCCCTGCGCCCGCCGGTCCTCGACCTCCTGCTTCCGCACGGGAACTGGTCGGCGCCGCCGCCGTACCTCAGACTGGGACCGGAGGAGGCCGACACCCCTCGCGACGCACCGACACCGTACGGAGACTGGCTCTGTGCCGTGTTCGACCGCTGGTGGCGGGGACCGCGAAGGGAGACCCGGGTGCGCCTCTTCGAAGAGTGCATGGCTCTGCTCATGGGGCTCCCCGCGGTGACGGAGGCGCTGGGGCTCGCTCCGTTCGACGCCGTCGTCGTGGAGACCGACGGCTCCATCGAGCAGGTGGACTCCCTCAAGTCGGCGTACGACGGAGCGGCGTGGACCGGCCTCGACGTGCACCGGAACAGCTTCGACGAGGCGCTGCGCCATCCCGGCGTCATGGCACGACAGGCGGGGGCCGCCGCACTGGCGACCCGCTGCCGGGCCTGCCCCCTGCTCACCGTCTGCGGCGGCGGCAACTACGCGCACCGCTACCGCGCCGGGCAGGGTTTCTCCCACCCTTCCGTCTACTGCGTCGACCTGCAGCGATTCATCCGGCATGTGTCCCTCCGGCTCGCCGCGGCGGCGCCGGGACGTCCGCCCGCCGGGCGCACCGTCTCCGGAGGAGACACCCCTTGATCCCAGGAGACACCTCTTGATCCCGTCGCCACTGCCGGAGCAGGCGTTGAGCGAACTGGGCCGCACCGAAGGCGGCCCGGACACTCTGGCCCTCCTCGTGAGGGATCAGCAGGTGCGGCGCCTGCTTCTGCTCCGTGCGGTCCTGGACGTCGTGGAGGAAGCCGATGCCGAGATCTGCCCGCCTGCGCTGCGTCAGAGGTTCCGAACGGACTGGGCGCTTTTGGAGGAGGCCGACCGGGCGGGTGAGGCGGAGGAGCCGCCGGGTGAGGGAAAGAGTGTCAGGCACTCTCCCGCCCGTACCCAGATCCTGTACCCGCTCGTCGGCCCGTGGGCCCGCGGCTGCCTGCGCGCCCTGAGTACGAAAACGATTCCCCGCACGGCGCGGCAGCGACGGGCCCGCTCCCTGCGCCGCGAACTCGGCTATTTCAGCGCGCTCGCCGCGGCGGCCGCGGTACGGGCCGGGGTGCCGTTCTCGGCGCGGCTGTCCGCGTATGACGGAGTGCTGGCGCTGCCCTCCCTGGGGGCGCTGGGCGCGATCGGCGGCGGAGACGTCGAGGTGGTGGCCCGGGACGGTCGTATGACACTTCGCCGGCGCGGTGAGGCCGACGTGGTGGTGGACGTGATGGAGCGGGACGACCTGACGGCTTTCGGCGTCGGCCTCGGGCTCGCGCCTGTGACCGGATTCGCGACCCGGTCCGCCGCGACCGCCTGGAGACCGGTTCACCTTCTTCCCGGGCTGCTGCCCGAGTCCGCTCCCGTCCCTCTCGACGATCTCGATCCGCATCGCACGGTGGACGGTGGTTCCCGCCACCAGGCGTTGAGTGGTCCGGCCACCCTCGACAGGGCGGAACGGGAGCGTTGGCTGACTTCCTGGGCGGGAGTGCGTTCGATCCTGCAACTCGGCGGTGAGCACCGGGTCGCGGAGGTCGCCGCGCTACTGCGCTGTCTCGTCCCTCTGGCCCCACCTGCGGGCCACGGGGCGCCCGACGGGGGAACGGGAAGCTGCAGCGGAACCCGGAGGGAGGCTTTCGGGGCCGTGCTCAGCAGTACGCCGCCCACTTCCGCCACCTTCGCAGCGACTCTCGTGCACGAGGTGCAGCACGCCAAACTGGCAGCTCTCAGTGACATGGTCGTGCTGCATCGGGAGGGGCCACAAAAACGATATTTCGCACCGTGGCGGCCGGATTCCAGGCCCTATGACGGGTTGTTGCAGGGCGCCTACAGTCATGTGGCGCTCGCGGATTTCTTCCAGCGGTGCGCGTTGGCGGCCACCCCGAGACCTGAGCAACGGAGCATCGCATGGGGCGAGCACGCACGCTATCGGGCGCAGGTCAGGGTGACGCTGCCGGTGCTCGCGGCCTCGACCGCCCTCACGGCGCAGGGACGTCTGCTGGTCGATCGGCTGACCGAGGCGTGCGAGCGGATGGGAGAGGAACCGCCTCCCCGGGGCATGCAGATCCGTGCCGAGGAGCGCGTGAGTGCAGCCCACGCGCGGTGGGTGCGCTGCCGTACGCCCGCCGAATGAGTGGAACACGGGTGTGTCCCAAGGCCGCGCAGTCTCTTGGAGGGGTGAAGATCGCAGTCCGAATACCCATTGAATGGTGCATATAGGGCGAATTGCTCGCGGGTGCGCCCAGCATACCCGGGCACGCCAACTCGCGTCCTAATGAGCCCTGTTGGCAATCCCTGCATGCGTCATAGACTCACGCGCGATGTACGCGGGGGAGGCTGCTGCATGTCTGAAAGCCGTGCGCCGGTCGGACCGGCCGACAGGCATGCCCAAAATCAGGCAGTCACCATAAGTTTCGCCGGGTACAACCGGGCTTGGGCGGCCTGGATCGGCTACGTGCTCGAACGTCACGGGCAACGTGTCGTGTACCAGCGCTGGGAAGGGCCTTCCGAAGTCCCGCTCGCGGAGCAACTGCGGGACCTGAGACTCGCGCCGGGGCGGATCCTCATCGTCGTCAGCGAGTGGTACTTCCAGCTCGGACCGAGGACGTACGAGGAATGGAACACGGCCCTTCGTGAGGTGGTGGCGCCGGAGGCCGAGCGGTTCGCAGGCGTCCTGGTCACCAACCAGCCGGTACCGACAGCCACCACGGTGCTTGCCGCGACCGATCTGACGTTCGTGGGCGCCGAGGAGGCCGAGCGGCGCGTTCTCGACCGGCTGGACTTGCTCGGCCGATCCCCGGTGGAATCCACCGACAGTGCACGACGGGCACCGCGATTCCCGACTGCCAGTCCGGAGGTCTGGGATCCGACGGTGCCACGCCGCAACACCCGTTTCACCGGACGGGAGAAACTTCTGAACGACGCGTACCGGTCGCTGCAGGACGCGCAACCGGGCGCGGGCGTCGTGACCTTCCACGGCATGCCGGGGGTGGGCAAGACCCAGTTGGTCGCCGAGTTCGTATACCGGTTCCGGCTGGAGTACGACGTGGTGTGGTGGGTGCGCGCCGAAAAGCGCTCCGGCTACCGGCGGGCCCTCGCGGAGCTCGCCCCGAAGCTCGGGCTCACCACGGGGGCCGACTACGGAGAGCGGCTGCGAGCGGTGCGCACCTCGCTGCGTCGGGGCGACCCCTACGCCAACTGGCTGCTGGTCCTGGACGGCGCCGATGAGCCGGAGGAGATCTCGGACCTCGTGCCGACCGGCACCGGCCATGTACTGATCACGTCCCGCAACCCGCAATGGCGTGACCACAACAGCCAGTTGCTGGAGGTGCCGGTCTACGACCGCACCGAGTCGGTGGCCTTCATCCGCCGTCGTGCCCCGAGGCTGACCTGGTCCGAGGCGGAACAACTGGCCGAAGCGCTCGAAGACCTGCCGCTGGCGCTGGACCAGACCGCCGGCTGGCTCAACGACTCGGACATGTCGGTGACGCAGTACATCGATCTGCTGGAGAGCAGTGTCGATCAGAGTGCGGTAAGGGTATCGCCTGATTTCCGGATGTCATTCCAGCAGTCCTGGTCGATACTTCTCGGCAAACTCCGGGAGACCGCGCCCGAATCCGTCGACCTCCTGCAGCTGTGTACGTTCTTCGCGCCGGGTCTTATCCCTGTGGATCTACTGCGGCAGATGCCGACCGTTCATGTGCCCGACCGGATCGCTGAACTGCTGGACGACACGGATGCGTGGCAGAAGGCGGTCAAACAGCTGCGGCGTTATTCCGTCATCCCTGAGGAGTTTCAGACGGCGGACTCCGATGAGGCCAGCACCTCGGGAGGGCTTTTCTACTTGCATCGAATGGTTCATCAGATCGTCCGCCAGAATATGCCGGACCAAGACCGTCAGGAATTCATCGACGTGGTGCGGCAAGCGCTCGTAGCAGCAAACCCCGGGAGTCCGGACGACGTTCGTTCCTGGGAGAAGTACGCCCAGTTGGTGCCGCACCTCAAGCATGCGGATGTGCTGATGAGCGAGGACCGGGGCGTACAGCGCCTGGTCCTCGACAGCCTCCGCTACATGTACCAGTCCGGCGACTACGTGGCAGGTATCAAACTCGGTGAACGCGCCATGGACACCTGGCGCTCACTGCTCGGTGAGAACCACCCGAAGGTCTGGGAGGTGGCACACCACTACGCCAACCTGCTGCGCGGAGTGGGTGAGTACCAACGTTCGGAAGCCATCACCCGGTCGGCCATCGAGTACCTGAGGGACGCCCAGGGCGCCGAGTCCCTGGCGCACATCCGTGCGGTCAGCGGTCTGGCGGCGGACCTGCGGGCACTCGCCCGGTACGAGGAATCGCTGGAACTCTGCGAGTGGCTCGTTCCGACGTGCCGTGCCGCCTTGAGTCCGGATTCCGTGACGACCTTGCGCGTCGAGAACAACCTGGCGGTCACTCTGAGGCTCCTGGGACGCTATGAACAGGCGCGTGAATGTGACCGGCGTACGCTTGAGGAGCGGCGGCGGATCCTCAGCACACGGAACCCGTCAACGCTGTCCTCGGAATTCCACCACGCGCTGGACCTCCGTCTTCTGGGTCAGTACAAAGTAGCCGGATCGATTCAAAGAGAAAATGTCCGCGAGCTGCGCAGGGCTGTGGGGCCGGGCAATTATGTGACTGTGCTGGCGGAGTACAACTACGCTCTCTGCGCGTATGGCAGCGGCGGAAGGGATCGTGAGCACACGGACCAACTCCTCGCCGCTCTGGCTGATTTGAGGGAACGCAGCGAACGCGTGCTGGGTGAAAC
Source organism: Streptomyces liliiviolaceus (assembly GCF_018070025.1). Lineage (NCBI taxonomy): Bacteria > Bacillati > Actinomycetota > Actinomycetes > Kitasatosporales > Streptomycetaceae > Streptomyces > Streptomyces liliiviolaceus. The sequence goes on along the minus strand of NZ_JAGPYQ010000001.1, from coordinate 8,356,063 downwards.
CAGTCCGACCACGCTGATCGTCACCTCCGGATACAGCTGTTTCGCCCGCCGGCACGGCAATGTCGACGAGGCCCGCACCGTGAGCGAATCCGTCATCGCCCGTTACGAGGTGATGCTTCCCGCTGGACACCCCTACATCGCGGGGTCTCGTGCCAATTACGCGTTGATCCTCTCCGACGTGGGTGAGCGCGAGCAGGCCCACGCGATGGTCGAGCAAGCTCTGCTCGACATGACGGCGGCGGTGGGACAGGACCATCCATGGACGTTGGGCTGTGCTCTGAACGCCTCCGCGATGCGCAAACTGGTGGACGAATTCGACGCGGCCGCCGAACTCAGCAAGGACACCGTCACCAAAGCCACCGAAACGCTGGGGCGGACCCATCCGCTGACGGTCTTCGCCCGCATCGGCCTGGCCGACGACATGCGCGGGCTGAGGAGCGGCCAACAGGCCGAGAAGGTCGAGCAGGAGGCGCTGTCCGATCTGACCTCGGCGTTCGGCGCCCAGCACTCCTACACGGTCCAGGCGCGCCGTAGGGAGCGTCTGTTGTGGGACTTCGAACCACAGGAAACCTGAGCCGGGAAGTCGGCTCCTCGACGCATACCGCCATGTACGCCGGGGAATGAAGCCAGTTCCCGCCCAACAGCCGTACTGCACAGGACAGTTGCACCGGGGGGACGTGTGGTGATCCTAGTGGGCCCCGTACCGGATGGCGCGGACGGGCCCATCCCCGTCCAGATTGAGGTCGACCTCGATCCGGACGCCGATGGCGGTCTCGCGGCCGTCTACGGCGACGAGGAGGTCAGAGGGCGGGTCGCGCAGCGTGTCGTGGAGGTGGCCCGTGACGCGTACACGGACGGGCTGGAGCTGGCCCGGCGGTGCGCCGCACAGGCCGTCGGCCGGTTCGCCGAACTGACGGACGATCTGCGACCGGACGAGATCGAGATGCAGTTGTCCATCAAGGTCGACGCGGGCATGGCGGCCTTGGTCACCAGCAAGGCAGAAGCGCAGCTGCAGGTCACGTTCCGGTGGCGGACCGCCGCCCCGGTCGAGGCGTTACCGGGCAGCGGAGGGGGAACCGACTCGTGAGCCGTACGACCGGAGCCATACGCATCCTTCCCTACAGCCGTGTGGTGGGGCAGAACGACCTCAAGCTGGCGCTCGAACTGAACTACGTGGCGCCACGCATCGGCGGTGTCCTGATGGCCGGCGCGCGGGGCACCGCCAAGTCCACGATCGTGCGGGCCTTCGCGCTGATGGTGCACGCGGAACTGCCCGTCACCCTCCCCATCAACGCCACCGACGACCGGGTGGTCGGCGGCTGGGAGCTGGAGGCGCTGATGCGGGGCGAGGCCCGCCCGCAGCCGGGACTCCTCGAAGAGGCGGCCGGAAAAGGGCTCCTGTACATCGACGAGGTCAACCTGCTCGACGACCATCTCGTCAACGTGATCCTCGATGTCGTCTCCACGGGTGTCCTGTCCGTGCAGCGGGAGGGGCTGGCCGACGCCAAACATGTCTCCTTCGGTCTGGTGGGCACGATGAACCCCGAAGAGGGCTGGCTGCGACCGCAGTTGCTCGACCGGTTCGGACTCATGGTCGCCGCCCAGCAGCAGGACACGGAGACCCGGCACCGGACGATCAAGACCGTGCTGGCCTTCGAGGAGGAGTACCAGAAGGAGGAGTCGCCCTGGCTCCAGGAGGCCGAGCAGGACAACACCGCGACGCGGGACCTGCTGGAAAGTGCCAGGAGCCGGGTGGCGACGATGAAGGTTCCGGACGAGATGGTCCAGCTGTGCGCACAGGTGGCTCAGCGGGTCGAGGCCGTCGGGCAGCGCGGGGAGATCGTCGCGACGCTGGCGGCCCGCGCGCTGGCCGCCCTGGAGGGAGCGGACACCGTGGAGCCCGGTCATCTGCTGCGAGTCCTGCCGATGGCGTTCCGCCACCGCAGGCCGGAGACCGCCCACGGCGGCACGTTCGACTGGACCACGGACGACGAGGCCCGTGTCAGGGACCTCTTCGAAACCGGCTGAGGCACAGGGATGGCCACGGAACCGCCGAGCGGCGACACCCCGGACACCGGTTCTGCCTTCGACATCGGTATCGGCGCCGACACCGGCCCTGGTTCCCGTTCCGGCGCGGTACCGGAGCCGAGCGGGGGGCCGCACGGGCCACATGGCCGGGGAGGGCAGCCGGACGATCTTGCCCTGCGCCTGTGTCAAGCGCTCGTCTGCGCCGCGGTGGACCCGGCGCTCTCCAGCGTGCTGCTGTTCGACCTTGAGCCGCAGCTCCTCGATGGAGTGGCCCGCCTCTTCGGCAGGCTTCTGGCCGGTGCCCGGCAGCCGGGGGCCCCGCTGGTCGTCCTGGGTGCCACCAGCCGCGACGAGGATCTGTGGACCAGGCCCGTGCTGCGTCAGGAGGCGGACGGCATCGCCTTCCGCCTCGAACCGGGTCCGCTCATCCAGGCGGACGACAGGACGGGAGCTCCGCCGCCCGTGGTCCTCGTACCGGATCTGTGCCGGCTCAGCGTCGCCGGGATGCGCGGGGCGGTCCAACTGCTGGGCGCCGACGTGGCCGTGGTGGAACAGGCGGGACTGCGGCACGAGGCCCGGCCCCGGGCCCGCTGGCTGGCCGCCTGCAGCTCGGCCGACGCGGGCCGGATCAGCAACCATCTGCTCGACCGTTTCGCCATCCGGCTGCCCGTCGCGGGCCTCACGACCCTCGACGTCGAACAGCTGCTCGGCGCCCTCCCGCCGACCTGGCTCGCCGCCTCGGCCCGTGCCGTCGACGACACCGGTGCCCCGCCCGTCGCTGTCGCCGACGACACCGTCGTGCGCGTCGCCCGTCTCCTCGGCCCGGACACGGGGGTGCGCAGGCAGCTCGCCCTGGCCCGGCTCGCCCGTGCGCTCGCCGCATTGGAGGGAGAGGGGACGGCGCGCGTCGAACACTGCGACGCCGCGGCGCGGCTGATGGGTCTCGCCGTGGCCGACACGCCCCGGGCGCCAGAGCCGGCGGCGGGCGCGGCGGCTGCCGTACCGCCCCCGCCGCGCCTGATCCCACGACCGCGGGGTGACACCGGGAAACACGGGCAGGGCGAGCAGACCGAGCGCCGCCGGGCCGAAGCCGGACAGGCACTGCTGGAAACCGAACCCGCCGAGGGCATCGGTAGCGCACCGGGCGGCACTCCCACCGCCCTCACCACCCCCTATCCCGAGGACAGCGCCGGCGTACTGCGCGACTTCGCCCCGTTGCGCAGCCCCTGGCAGCGGACGGCGGGAACGGACACCCGGCGCGGTGTGGTCATCGGCTCGCGACGGGCCAGGGACCTTAACGACCTCGCCTACGTGCGCACCGTGCGAGAAGCCGCCCTGCACCAACGCGTGCGTCGGGCTGAACACTTCACGGTCTCGGCCGCCGACCTGCACTGTCATGTCCGCGCCGGAGCACCGGAGCGCATGCTCGTACTCGTCCTCGACCACACGTGCCGGGGCGACTGGGACTGGCAGGACGTCCTCGCCCCCTACCTGCAATGGGCGTACACCGTGCGGGCCGCCGTGCACGTCGTGGAGATCGGCGGCGCCGAGGCGGCCGACGAACTGCGGGCGGAGTCCTTCGCGCTGCGCAGTGTCCGTGATCCACGGCTGCTCGCGGCCCTGTACCGGCCCCTGGGCCGTGCCAGTCCGCTCGCCCACGGCATCGAGCAGGCGGCGCGAGCCCTGCGCCGAGCCTTCCGGCAACACGGCAGCGGCCTCGCCGAGGCGTGGCTGGTCGTGGTCACGGACGGCCGCGGCAACATACCGCTGCGGGCCAGCCACACCGGGAGGCTGAGCGGTCCGGTGGGAGCGGAGGGGGTCGAGGACGCGTTGCGTGCCGCGGCGGACATCAGGGCCATGGACCGGACGCGGTTGCGGGTCGTCGTGGTCGACGCGGGACGCGAACCGTACGGGAGCCTGCCGTTCACCCTGGCGGACACCCTGGGCGGCATCGTGATCGACGGGCAGGGCGGCAGGGGCCCGGACGCGGACGGGAGGGGAAACGCCGGTGAGTGGTGAGCCGCAGCGCGGCCCCCGCTGGCTGACGGGAGCGGGCAACGTGATCCGCCGGGCGCCGTTGCCCCGCCCCAAGACCGCGATCCGTCCCGACCACCCGTCGATGCTTCACCTGCTCCGCCCGCAGGAGGCCCCGACCGGAACCGGCGGCGCCGACGTCAGGCTGAACGAACGTCTGGACGAGGGATACGCCCTTCTCCGGGTGATCCGGGCCGTCGGCATCGGAGGCCAGGACGGCTACCGCTTCCAGGGCTGGTGCGGCGACCTCACGGTCGCCTGCGCGGCCGGACCGACCCGGCTCACCGCCCCGGCCGTTGGCCTCGGCAACCTGACGCAGCGCGGGGAGTACCCCTCCGAGATCCTGCGGGGAATCCAGCACTGGTCCGGGAACCAGTCCGAACTGGCGGACTGGATCAACCGGGCGCGCGCCCGGCACGGCGCCGCGCTGCGCCTCATCGTGTGGGACGACACGGGCTACGAGCTGCCCTGGGAGGCGTTCTGGGTGCCCGCGGACCGGGGAAACGGGCTGCCGGGAGGCCTGTTGGGCGCCCTGCTCGTCCTGACCCGCTGGACCACCGTGCACGACGGAAGCCAGGGCCTGCCACGCGCAACGGGCGAATGCCACGGCAGCGTCCTCGCCTATCTCCACCGGGACATGGCCGACGACTCCCACGTCTTCACGCCGTACATCCACCGGACGCACCCCGAGATGACGTCCTTCCTGCGGGCGCTCGAAGCCCCGGAGCAGGAGGATCCCACCGGCCTGGTCTACCTGGGCTGCCACGGCACCTACGGCGACACCGTCATGCGCCTCACGCTCGCGGAGCGCACCTGGGCGGAGTACAACAGCCAGGCCATGCGGGTCCTGGACAGGGACCGCTCTCTGGTGTGTCTCAACGCCTGCCACTCGGGACGCTTCGTGGACAACCGGGGCCAGGGCGAGAACGCGCTGAGAGGATTTGCCGAGCTCTTCCTGCGCAAAGGAGCGAGCGGATGCATCGTCACCGCGGGCGAGGTCGGCAACCAGGAAGCACGCGTACTGATCCGGCGCCTGGTGCGCGAGGTGACCGGCCGCCCCGACAGACCGGTCCCGGAGACGCTGCGTGCCTTCCGGGAGGGCGCGCTCCAGGACTTCGGCACCCTGGCGGCGATCCCGACAACGCGCAACGATGACGGTCAGGTGGACAAGGTCGGTCAAAAGCGGGTCATGCGATTGCTGTACGCCTTCGCCTTCCAGTATTACGGACATCCGCTCACCACACTGCGACTCATCACCGAGAAAGGGCACAGCGCCTGGGGAGGGAGTCCGTGACGAACCTCGACGAGCACACCCTCCTGATCGAACCCGTTGTGGCCTGGCCACGGATCGCCGAGACGGAGTGCGAATACCTGGTCACCGTCGACCTGCGCGGCCCTCTTCCGGAGGGCGAGGAAGCGGCCCGTCACTGGCCCTATCCGGACGAGGAGTTCACCTTCACCGTCACCCTGGACGGCTCGCCCTATTTCGTGTGCACCGCTCTCGACGAACCGAGCGTCGTCCTGCACCGGTTCGGCGGTACGTACGGACCGGCCCACTTCAGGGTCTCGACCGGGCGCGCGACCGGCCACGCGTCGCTGTGGCTGACCGTCAACAACCAGTGGGGCGTGCCGGTCCGCAAGGCGGAGCTGCTGTCAGAGATCAGGGAACGCGTGCCCGGCCGCGCACCTGCCGCACGATCGACGGACATCTTGCGGGAACCGGCCTCCACGACCGAGAGCCTGCCCGCCCCCCGGACGTCGGAACAGTCCGTCGACCTGCCGGCGGCCGGGAGCCGCGCGGCGCACGACGACCGTACGACCGGTCACCGGGCCGTACCGGGCGACCTGCCGGAACTCGTTCCGCCGAACGGACCGCCGTGGCGGCTGCGCACCGGACGGCAGACCGTGACCCTCAGTTTCGCCGGTGTCCACAGGCCCTGGGCCACCTGGATCGCGCACTGTCTGGAGCTGCACGGCCACCGCGTCGTGCCCCAGCGGTGGGATCCGCTGCCCGACGCGTCCATCGAGGAGTCGCTCCGTGACCTCCTGTTGGCTCCGGGGCCCGTCCTGCTGCTCCTGAGCGACCAGTACTTCAAACTGGACACCCATACGTCCCAGGAGTGGGACGACGCCCTGCGCGAGGTCGTGGCGCCGAACGCGCGACGCATCGCGGCGGTGACGGTGGCCCCCTCCGTCCTACCGCCTGCGGCGGCCGCCTCGCTCGACGCGGTCACCCTCCACGACGTGGGCGCCGAGGAGGCGGAGCGGCGCCTTCTGGCCCGGCTCGATCTGCCCTTCAGCTCTCCCGAGTCGTCGCGGGACACCCGTTCCGGACCGCCCTTCCCGGTGCACACCCTGCGCGTGTGGGGCCGGGTGCCCGAACGCAACGACCGTTTCACCGGGCGCGTACCACTGCTGAACACGGTGTACGAGGTCCTCCAGCGCGAGAGCCGGGTCACCCTTTACGGCCTGTCGGGCGTGGGCAAGTCCCAGTTGGCCGCCGAGTACGCCTACCGTTTCGCCTCCGGGTATCACGTGGTGTGGTGGGTGCATTCCGGTAACCGAGCCGCGTTCCGGCAGGGACTGGCGGAACTCGCCCCGGCGCTGGGACTGGCGACCGGTGCGGAGTACGGCGAGCGGCTGCGCGCGGTCTGGGACGCACTGAGGCGCGGTCGGCCCTTCACTCGCTGGCTGCTCATCCTGGACGGCGCCGACGAACCGGACGAGATCAGGGACCTCCTGCCGACCGGAACCGGTCATGTGCTCGTCACCTCGTGCAGCCTGGACTGGGACATCTCTCCCGGCACCCTGGTGGAGGTTCCCGGCTACGACCGGGAGGAGTCGGTGGCCTTCATCCGGCGCCGCGCGCCCCGGCTGACCCTGGAGGACTCCCACCAGCTGGCTGAGGCGCTGGGGGACCTGCCGCTGCTTCTCGACCAGACCGCGGGCTGGCTGGAGGAGTCCGGCATGCCCGTGTCGGAGTACCTCCGGGAACTGCTGACGGACGACGCGGACCGGAGCACCCCGGTCCAGGTGTCGGCCGACTTCCCGATGACCTTCCGCACCGCCTGGACGGTCCTGCTCGACAAGTTCCGCGCCACCTCCCCGGAATCCGTCCAACTGCTTCGGCTGTGCACGTTCTTCGCACCCGACGCGGTGTCCGTGCGACTGCTGCGAGGAGCACCGGCCGGCGAACTCCCGCCCGCCATGGCGGGGCTGCTCATGGACGACGTCCGCTGGGACCGCGCCGTCGAGCGGTTGCGGAAGTACTCGGTGGTCCACGTGGAGCATCCGCGACAGGACCCGCGGAACGAGTTCCTCTCCCTGCACCGGATGGTCCATCGGACCGTCCAGCTGGACATGTCACCGGAGGAGCACGAGGAGTGCGCCGAAACGGCCCGGCGTGTACTGATCGCCTTCGATCCGGGCGACCCCAGCAAGACGTCTCTGTGGCAGCGCTACGCCGAACTCGTACCGCATCTGGAGCACGCGGAACTGCTGTCGCACACCGACCCGTCCGTCCAGGGCCTCGTCCTGAACTGCCTTCGCTACCTCTACCTCTCGGGTGAGCACGCGACGGGGGTGCGGTTCGCCGAACAGGCTCTGGCGGCCTGGCAGGGCCACGAGGACGAGCACTCCGAACGGTTGTGGGACCTCCGCCACCACTACGCCAACCTGCTCCGGATCATGGGTGCGTTCAAGGACAGCGAGGCCGTGAGCCGGGCGGCGGTCGAGGAGCACCGCGCGAAGGGCGGGGCACGGGACGAGCGGTATCTGCGCGCGGTCGGCAGTCTCGCCGCGGACCTGCGCGCTCTCGGCCGGTACGAGGAGTCGTTGCACCTGTCGGAGGAAGTCTGCGCGGGCTACACGGAACTCGGCGGCGAACGTGCTCCGCTGACCCTCGCGGCGCAGAACAACAAGGCATCCTCGCTGAGGCTTCTCGGCCGGTACGAGGAAGCCCTGGAGATCGACCGGTGGGTACTCGGCATCCGCGAGGAAGTGCTTGGCGCTGAGCACATCTGGACGCTCATCTCCGACCTCTCCCGGTCGACCGATCTGCGGCTCCTGGGCCGCTACGAGCGAGCCCTGGACCTTCAACGGGCCAACACGGCGCAGCATCTGCGGCTCCTGGGCAAGGACCACCCCCAGACCCTGCAGGCCTCCTACAACCTGGCCCAGTGCCTGTACCGCCTGGACGACCACGAGGCGGCGGGGGAACTCTTCGGGTCCGTGCTCGCCAAGAGCGAACAGGTCCGCGGCAAGGGATACTCCTCCACCCTGATGTTCGCGGCCGCCCACAGTTGTTTCCTGCGCGAGCACGGAGACATCGACCGGGCCCGCGGGCTCAGTGAGCGACTGGTCGCCAGGTACCTGCGGCTGCTCGGAGCGGACCATCCGTTCGTCGCGGGCGCGCGGAGCAACCAGGCGCTCATCCTCCGGGCCGTCGGCGAACGGAACCAGGCCCACACCCTGGCCGAGCGGGCCCTGACCGACATGACGAGCGCCGTCGGCCCCGACCACCCCTGGACTCTCGGCTGCGCCGTCAACGCCGCCGCGATACGCCATGTCACGGGCCGCGTCGAAGCGGCCGTCGCGCTGAGCCGGGACACGGGGGAGCGGGCCGGCCGGGTCCTGGGGAAGGAACATCCGCTGACCCGGGGCGCCCGCCGTGCCCTCGACGCCGACCGGCAGGCGCTGCGGGGCGAGCAGGTGCCCGCGCCAGAGGAGCGGTCACGCCTGTACTGGAACTTCGAGCCCCAGACGACCTGACAGGAACGTCCGCCCCGGCCCACCACGACGAAGGACCCGCCCCCGAGCCGAAGCTCAGGACCGGGTCCTCCGTTCGTACGGTCAGTGCGTGCCGTGACCGGTCAGGCGTCGAACACCTCGCGCACCAGCTGCTCCTGCTCCGCCTGGTGGCGCTTGGCCGAGCCGACCGCCGGGGACGAGCCCGCCGGGCGGGAGATGCGGCGCAGGCGCTCCCCGTGGGGGATGTCCGCGCCGACCGCCAGGTCCAGGTGGTCGATGAGGTTCAGGGCGATGAACGGCCACGCGCCCTGGTTCGCCGGCTCCTCCTGGGCCCACAGGTACTTCTCGGCGTTCGGGTACTTGGCGATCTCCGCCTGGAGCTCGGCACCCGGGAGGGGGTACAGGCGCTCGATGCGGATGACGGCCGTGTCCGTGATGCCGCGCTTCTGACGCTCGGCGTCGAGGTCGTAGTAGACCTTGCCGGCCGTGAAGACGACCTTCTTGACCGCGGCCGGGTCCACCGCGGCGTCGCCGATGACGGGGCGGAAGCCGCCCGTCGTGAACTCCTCCGCCTTCGACGCGGCGGCCTTGAGGCGCAGCATCGACTTCGGGGTGAAGACCACCAGCGGCTTGTGGTGCGGGTTGTGCACCTGCCACCGCAGGAGGTGGAAGTAGTTCGACGGGAGCGTCGGCATGGCGACCGTCATGTTGTTCTGCGCGCACATCTGGAGGAAGCGCTCCGGGCGCGCGGACGAGTGGTCCGGGCCCTGGCCCTCGTAACCGTGCGGGAGGAGGAGGGTGACGCCAGAGGTCTGGCCCCACTTCTGCTCCGCCGACGAGATGAACTCGTCCACGACCGTCTGGGCGCCGTTGACGAAGTCGCCGAACTGCGCCTCCCACATCACGAGGGACTCGGGACGCGCCAGCGAGTAGCCGTACTCGAAGCCCATCGCCGCGTACTCGCTGAGCAGCGAGTCGTAGCAGTTGTAGCGGGCCTGGTCCTCGGAGAGGTACTGGAGAGGGGTGAAGTCCTCCGCCGTCTCCCGGTCGATCAGGACCGCGTGGCGCTGGCCGAACGTGCCGCGGCGGGAGTCCTGGCCCGAGAGGCGCACCGGGGTGCCCTCCAGGAGCAGGGAGCCGATCGCGAGCGTCTCGCCCATGCCCCAGTCGATCGTGCCGTCCTCGACCATCGCCGCGCGGCGCTGCAGCTGCGGCAGCAGACGCGGGTGGACGGTGACGCGCTCGGGGATGTTGACCTGGGACTCGGCGATCCGCTTGACGACCTCCTGGGAGATCGCCGTGGTGACCGCCACCGGGAATTCGGGCTTCACGTCGGGGGCGTGCGCCTCGCCGGGCGCGGACGCGGCCTCACGGACCTCCGTGAAGACCTTCTCCAGCTGGCCCTGGTAGTCCTGCAGCGCCTGCTCGGCCTCTTCCAGCGTGATGTCGCCGCGACCGATGAGGGACTCGGTGTAGAGCTTGCGCACCGAGCGCTTCTTGTCGATCAGGTCGTACATCAGCGGCTGGGTGAACGCCGGGTTGTCCGACTCGTTGTGACCGCGGCGGCGGTAGCAGATGAGGTCGATGACGACGTCCTTGTTGAACGCCTGCCGGAACTCGAAGGCCAGCCGCGCGACGCGGACGACGGCCTCGGGGTCGTCGCCGTTCACGTGGAAGATCGGCGCCTCGATCATGCGGGCCACGTCGGTGGCGTACATCGAGGAGCGCGAGGACTCCGGGGCGGCGGTGAAGCCGACCTGGTTGTTGATGACCACGTGGACCGTGCCGCCGGTGCGGTAGCCGCGCAGCTGCGACATGTTCAGGGTCTCGGCCACGACACCCTGGCCCGCGAAGGCCGCGTCACCGTGCAGGGCGACCGGCAGGACCGTGAAGTCCGTGCCGCCCTTGTTGATGATGTCCTGCTTGGCGCGGGCGATGCCCTCCAGGATCGGGTCGACCGCCTCCAGGTGCGAGGGGTTGGCGGCCAGCGAGACCCTGATCTGCTCGCCGTCCAGGCCCGTGAAGACACCTTCGGCGCCCAGGTGGTACTTGACGTCGCCGGAGCCGTGCATCGACTTCGGGTCGAGGTTGCCCTCGAACTCCCGGAAGATCTGCGCGTACGACTTGCCGACGATGTTCGCGAGGACGTTCAGGCGGCCGCGGTGGGCCATGCCGATGACGACCTCGTCGAGACGCGACTCGGCGGCGGAGTCGAGCACCGCGTCGAGCAGCGGGATGACGGACTCGCCGCCCTCCAGGGAGAAGCGCTTCTGGCCGACGTACTTCGTCTGCAGGAAGGTCTCGAAGGCTTCCGCGGCGTTCAGCCGGCGCAGGATGCGCAGCTGCTCCTCGCGCTCCGGCTTGGAGTGCGGGCGCTCGATACGGTCCTGGATCCACCGGCGCTGCTTCGGGTCCTGGATGTGCATGAACTCGACGCCGGTGGTGCGGCAGTACGAGTCGCGCAGCACACCGAGGATGTCGCGCAGCTTCATCAGGGACTTGCCCGCGAAACCGCCGACCGCGAACTCGCGCTCCAGGTCCCACAGGGTGAGCCCGTGCTCGGTGATGTCCAGGTCGGGGTGCTTGCGCTGGCGGTACTCCAGCGGGTCGGTGTCGGCCATGACGTGGCCGCGGACCCGGTAGGAGTGGATCAGCTCGAAGACGCGGGCGGCCTTCGTGACGTCGTCGTCGTGCGAGGCGTCGATGTCCTTGAGCCAGCGGACCGGCTCGTACGGAATGCGCAGGGCCTCGAAGATCTCGTCGTAGAAGCCCTGCTCGCCGAGCAGGTAGTTCGCGACGACGCGCAGGAACTCGCCGGAGGCGGCGCCCTGGATGACCCGGTGGTCGTAGGTCGACGTGAGCGTCATGACCTTGGCGATGCCGAGCTTGTTCAGGGTGTCCTGGGAGGTGCCCTGGAACTCCGCCGGGTAGTCCATCGAGCCGACGCCCATGATGACCGACTGTCCGGGCATCAGACGCGGGACCGAGTGGACGGTGCCGAGGCCGCCGGGGTTGGTCAGCGAGACCGTGACACCGGAGAAGTCGTCCATCGTCAGCTTGCCGTCACGCGCCCGGCGGACGATGTCCTCGTAGGCCTGCCAGAACTCGAAGAAGTTCAGCGTCTCGGCCTTCTTGATGCCCGCGACGACCAGCTGGCGGTCGCCGTTGGGCTTCACCAGGTCGATGGCGAGGCCGAAGTTCACGTGCTCCGGCTTGACCAGGGTCGGCTTGCCGTCCTTCTCCGTGAAGGAGTAGTTCATCGACGGCATGGCCTTGATGGCCTGCACCATCGCGTAGCCGATGAGGTGGGTGAAGGAGATCTTCCCGCCCCGGGCACGCTTCAGGTGGTTGTTGATGACGATGCGGTTGTCGAAGAGCAGCTTCACCGGGACCGCGCGCACGGACGTCGCCGTGGGGACCTCGACGGAGGCGTTCATGTTCTTCGCGACCGCGGCGCTCGGGCCGCGCAGCGTCACGTACTCCGGCCCCGCCGAAGACGCGGTGGCCTCCGCGGCGGGCGCGGCCTTCGCGGCGGCCGGCTTGGCCGCGGCGGGCTTCGCCGGGGCGGCGGCCGGAGCCGCTGCCTGGGCGGGAGCGGCGGCCGCGGGCTTCGCGGCGGCCGGTGCGGCCTGGGCGGGAGCCGCTGCCCTGGCAGGAGCGGCCGGAGCCTGGGCCTGGGCGGGCGGCGCGGCGGGTGCGGCCGGAGCCGCCTTCGCAGCCGCCGGTGGGGCGGTGGTTCCCGCGGCCCCCGCGGCCGCGGTACCCGCCGGAGCCGCGGCGGTCACGCCGCCGGGCTTGTAGTCGGCGAAGAAGTCCCACCAGGCTCGGTCTACCGAATTCGGGTCCTGGAGGTACTGCTGATAGATCTCGTCGACGAGCCACTCGTTCGGGCCGAAGGCGGCAGCAGGGTTCTTCCCGGCTTGGTCCTCGGTCGAGACGCTCGATGAGTTACTGGGGGACTGTGGCGACACGGCGGCAACCGCCCTCTTCCGCTTCACAAGGTGATGGACAGCGGGAATAAAGGCTACGCCCCCCGGACCGGCTAGGTCAGTCCGGGCCTGGTCATCGTCGCGTAAGTCACATCGAAAAGCGTGTTTCGGCGTTCGAAATGGCGGGAAACAAGCGAGGTTCCGATGTGAAATGGACGCGCCTGCTCAGGGCTGCGACCTCGGAAGGCCGAACCCCCGTGCCAGGAACGCACGATGACACGTGTCCTGCTGCCCCATCACGTGGATCTTGGGCTCTCGCTTCGAACCCTACGTCAACCTGTCCGGCGAGGGCACTCCCGGAAGAGTGACCTGGATCCGGCAACCGCGCTCGGATTCGGCCACGCCGATCCGGCCACCGTGCAGATCGACCGCCCAGCGGGCGATCGCAAGGCCCAGACCCGTACCGCCGTCGCTGCCCGGGCCGTGCGGCGCGACGACCCCGCCGCGGTTGAACCGCTCGAAGACACGGTGCCACTCCGAGCGCGGGATGCCGGGGCCCTCGTCCAGGACTTCGAGGTCCAGGGACTCGGGGCCGTCGCCGCGCCGGGCCTTCACCGTGACGCGGCCGTGCGGCGGGCTGTGCTTGACCGCGTTGTCGATGAGGTTGGCGACGACCTGGTGGATCCGCTCCGGGTCCGCGTGCGCGGTCAGCTCGGGCGGCGACACGTCCAGGTGCAGATGGACGTCCGTACGCGTGTGACTGCCGGAGCCGGAGGCGATGCCCGCGCGCGCGGAGGCCACCATGTTGGCCTCCTTCAGTACGCCCGACAGGTACGGCCACACCTCGAAGCGGCGCTTGCGCAGCGGTACGACGCCGTTGTCCAGGCGGGAGAGGTCGAGCAGGGTCTCCACCAGCCGGCCGAGGCGCTCCGTCTGCTTCAGCGCGGTGCGCATCGTCTCGGGGTCGGCGGCGGAGACACCGTCCACCACGTTCTCCAGGACCGCCCGCAGCCCCGCGATGGGGGTGCGCAGCTCGTGCGAGACGTTCGCCACGAGCTCCTTGCGCTGCCGCTCCTGGGCCTCCAGGTCGTCGGCCATGCGGTTGATCGTCTGGGCCAGGTCGCCCAGCTCGTCGCGGCGGTCGGCGCCTCTGACCCGGCGGGTGTAGTCGCCGTGCGAGATGCCCCGCGCGACGGTGTTCATCTCGTCCAGCGGAGCGGTGATCGAGTGCGCCACGAACTGGGTGATCAGCAGGGTCGCGATCATCGAGAAGACCGTGATGAAGCGCAGTTCCGTCTCGGTGCGCACCGCGATCATCAGCAGACCGGTGGTGATGAAGACGGCGACGACGACCAGCGTGCCGAGCTTGGTCTTGATCGAGAAGGGGCGCACGTCACCCCAGGATCCCGAACCGGAACCGGAACCGGAACCGGAACCGGAGCCGAGACCGGAACCGGAGCCAGGACCGGAGCCGGAACCGGTGGCCGAGCCGGAATTCGGGCCCGCGCCCGCGCTCGTGCCCGGCGCAGTGCCGGACGTGGTGCCGGACGTCGTGCCGAACGTTCTGCCGGCGCCCGGGGGTGGCCCTGGGGGAGAAGCCGGGAGCGAAGCCGGAGCCGAGATCGGCGCGGCACCCGGCGTCGGGCCCGACGCCGGGAAGCCACCCGGACTCGAAGCGGCACCGGAAGTGGCGCCGGAAGCAGCATCGGTATGCGCACCCGTGCCGGAGACCGGCCGCGCGCCCGCCTTGGCGCGCTTGCGCAGTACGCCGAGACCCCTCATCACATACGCCCCCTCGGTCAGGGTGCCCGACTCTAGGGTGTCGGGGTCTCCAGCGCGTAGCCCACGCCGTGCACCGTACGGATCCGCTCCGCGCCGATCTTCCGGCGCAGCGCCTTGATGTGGCTGTCCACGGTCCGGGTACCGGAGGCGTCCGCCCAGTCCCAGACCTCGGCCAGCAGCTGCTCGCGCGAGAGGACCGCGCGGGGTGTGTTCGCCAGGCAGACCAGCAGGTCGAACTCGGTGGGCGTGAGGTGCACGTCGTCGGCGCGCACCCGGACCCGGCGCTGGGCGTGGTCGATCTCCAGCTCGCCGAGGCGCAGGATGCCGGAGCGCGGGGTGGACGCGGCCAGGGCGGCACGCTCCACGCGGCGCAACAGTACGTGCACGCGCGCGGCCAGCTCGCGCATCGAGAACGGCTTCGTCATGTAGTCGTCGGCGCCCACGCCGAGGCCGACCAGCATGTCCGTCTCGTCGTCGCGGGCGGTGAGCATCATCACCGGTACCGGACGGGCCGCCTGGACCCGGCGGCAGACCTCCAGGCCGTCGAAGCCCGGCAGCATGATGTCGAGGATCAGCAGGTCGGGCTGCCATGCCTCGGCCGTGTCGACGGCGGCCGGTCCGTCACCCGCTGTTTGCACGAGGAATCCCTCGGCGCGAAGCCGGGCGGCGATGGCGTCGACGATCGTCGGA
Source organism: Streptomyces liliiviolaceus (assembly GCF_018070025.1). Taxonomy (NCBI): domain Bacteria; kingdom Bacillati; phylum Actinomycetota; class Actinomycetes; order Kitasatosporales; family Streptomycetaceae; genus Streptomyces; species Streptomyces liliiviolaceus. Next base: position 8,340,851 of record NZ_JAGPYQ010000001.1, on the reverse strand, counting down.
TCGTCCTCGACCACCAGCACCCGGCGCTGAGCGCCCGGCGTGGCCGCCGTGCCGTTGTGCGAGGTGTGTGTCTGCTCCATCGCCCGCCCCTGAGTGTGCTTTCCGGAACCAGTGGGGTGATTCCATGACTGCGCTTGACGCTTGAATGATCGGCGTCAGAGCAGCAGGGTACGGGCAGTGAACACTGCTCGGCTATCCAGGTCTTACCGCGAGATGCACCACGTCCGGAACGCCCCGGGCAACGGGGATCTCTTCGGTACGCACGTGTCGGAACCCGGCATTCCGCAAGGTTCTTGCGAAATCAGGCGAAGGTTTGGCCGACCAAACAGCGAGTACCCCGTCTTTCCTCAACACCCTTGCGCACGCGGCGAGTCCGGCCCGTGAGTACAGGCTCTCGTTGCCCTCCGTGACGGTCCACTCGGGTCCGTTGTCGATGTCGAGGCACAGTACGTCGTACGTGTCGGATGTCTCATTGACGTGGGCGACGAGGTCGACCTCGATGATCTCGGTGCGCGGATCGGCGAGCGCGCGGGCCGACAGCTCCGCGAGCGGCCCGGCGCGGTGCCAGTCGATGATGGCCCGCTCCCGTTCGGCGACGGTGATACGGCCCCAGCGGGGGTCGGCCGCCGCGTGTGCGAGGGAGAAGCCGACGCCGAGGCCGCCGATCAGGACCTTGGGCGCGGGGCGCCCGTCCAGCGCGCCGAGCGCGGCGTCGACCAGCAGTCTCTCCGAGCGGCCGTCGGAGGTGTCCATGAGGAAGCAGCCGTTGGCGATGATCTGCAGCAGCTCGCCGTGGCGGCGCAGCACCACCTCGCCGTACGGTCCGTCGCGGCGGTCGATGACTTGGGGGCTGCCGTGCGGGGCGTCGTACGCGGTCATGCCCCCATCCTGGCAAGCCGCCCCCGGCCGGGCAGCCGTTTTTCGCCGCGCCGGCCGACTCCGGCCCGCGGTGGCGGAGCCAGGCACCCTGGAGGACGCTGGGACCCGCAGGACGGAAGGAACCCCGGATGGCGGAGCGAAGGGAGAGGGCCGAGTTCTCCGGCCCCCGCAAGGGGCGCGAGGAACGGCACGCCCAGCCCTCACCGTCCGGCGGCCCCACCGGACCGCCCGCGCCTTCCGGCCCCCGCAAGGGGCGCGGGGAACGGCGCGACAAGCCCCCACCGGACCCGCACCCGCACCCGAATCCGAACCCGCCGTCGGCGCGGGCGCCGGGTTCCCGCCGGTGGGGGTGGCCGCTGCCCACCCCCACCGGCACCCCTTTCACCTTCGGGTACGCCGTGGTCCTCCTCCTGACCTCGCTCTTCACCGAGTACGCCGACCCGCACCTGGTGAGCCGCGTGCTCCAGGGCTCCAGCACGGACGTGGTGCACCTGGCGCAGGCGCCGGTACCCGTGCTGATCGCCAGCGCCCTGTGGATCGCCGGCGGCATCTCCTCCGTGTTCGCGATCGCCTTTCTCCTGGTGCTCACCGCGCTGGAGCGGCGCATCGGCGGCCTGCGCACGGCGGGTGTCTTCCTGCTGGGGCACGTCGTGGCGACGCTGGCCACCGAGATACCCGTCGGCCTCTCGGTCCTCGCCGGGCACCTCCCCGACAGTTCCCTGCACCGCTACGACTACGGCATCAGCTTCGGTGTCGCGGCGAGCGCCGGCGCACTGGCCGGGCTCCTGACGCTCTGGCCCCGCCTGCTCCTCCTGGCGGTGTCCGCCTGGCTGGTCGGCGAGGGCCTCGTGGCCTTCACCGACCCCCTGACGAACTGGGGCCACCTGCTGGCCCTGGCCGTCGGGGTCGCCACCTGGCCCTGGGTACGCCGGACCCGGGACCAGGTGGCGACCCCCGAAGCTCAGCTCCAGGACGGCGCCGGAGATCCCACCGGAGCGGCGTAGGGCACGGGCCTGCCGGTGGACGCGTCGAGGAGCATGCGGTCGCCGACCGGGCGGTCGAGCTCCACCCGCACCTTCCCGGACCGCGTCTCGGACGTGCACGGGCCGTCCGACCGGTCGCGGACCCCGGCGGAGAACACCACGTTGTCCGCGGTCTCCAGGACGGCCACCGCCGGACCCCGGTCGCAGGAGCCGTGCAGGGCCCGCAGGGTGACGGTGCGCTCGTCCGGCGACACCGACACGACCCCGGAGAGCGGAAGCAGGAAGTCCGAGGTCTGCGGGAGGGGGCCGACCGGCGGCCGGGGGAGCTTCGAGGGGGCGACAGCGACGCGCCTGAGCGGGGTGTCGTACCCCTTGACCGTGAAGAGCCACGCGGGCACGGTCGCCGGGCCCCGGCTGGTGGACAGGGTCATCGTCCCGAGCCGCGCACCGGTCACGACGAGGGAGGGGCCGGAGTTCCTGCCCCGGGCGAACTTCGCGTAGGCGTCCCGCGCGGAGGAGACGGGAAGGGCGAGCGTGCCGCCGCCGTGCCAGCGTACCTCCCCCTCCTCGGGCGTACCGGAGGGGAGTACTCCGCCCAGTTCGAAGTTCTGGGTGGCGTACGCGCGCTCGTCGGCCCCGCTGCGGAAGGCGCCCTCGGGAAGCTGGACGGCGGCGTCCATCGGGAAGTACCGCTCGTGCCAGATCCGCGCGGCCTTCGAGCCCGCCCAGGCCTCGGAGACGTCACGGGCGCGTTGCGTGCTCCCTTCCGGGCCGTGGGCCGAGCCGCCACCGCCGTCCCCGGCGCTTCCCTGGCCGCACGCGGCGGCTCCGGCGAACAGGCTCCCCATGACGAGCAGCCGCAACAACGAGGTGATCCGCATGACGCCCCCAGGACGGACGGCCGATGGGAAGTCGGCGAGGTACCTGTGCGGTACCCATGAGGTACCGCCCGGCTGTCGACGACGTTCCTGTGACGCGGGAACCCGCTCCGGCGTTCGGCCGGGGGGCCGGAAACGAGCCGGTCCCGGGGGTGATCGCTCACAGCGAACAGCGGGAGGGGAACATTCAGGGGCTCACGTGCATTGAGTCGGCATAGCTCAACTTGAATGCCGAAGGGGAGATCATGACTTTGACGTCCGAACCGCTCACTCTGCCCGTGCTGCCGCTCGACGACGAGGTCGTGCTGCCCGGCATGGTGGTGCCCCTGGACCTGAACGACGCCGATGTACGCGCCGCGGTGGAGGCCGCGCAGGCTGCCGCCCGTTCCACCGGTGCCAGCAAGCCGAGGGTGCTTCTTGTTCCGCGCATCGACGGCACGTACGCGAACACGGGGGTGCTCGGCACGGTCGAGCAGGTGGGACGCCTCGCCGACGGTGACCCCGGTGCCCTGATCCGCGGTCGCGGACGGGTGCGCGTGGGCGCCGGTACGACCGGGCCGGGAGCGGCCCTGTGGGTGGAGGGCACACAGGTCGAGGAGACCGTGCCGGACCCGCTGCCCGGCTCCGTGACCGAGCTGGTCAAGGAGTACAAGGCGCTGGCCACGAACTGGCTGAAGAAGCGGGCCGCCTGGCAGGTCGTGGACCGCGTCCAGCAGATCGACGACGTGTCCGCCCTGGCCGACAACTCCGGCTACTCGCCGTTCCTGACGACCGCGCAGAAGGTCGAGCTCCTGGAGACCTCCGACCCGGTGACCCGGCTGAAGCTCGCCACCGAGCAGCTGCGCGAGCACCTCGCCGAGCAGGATGTCGCCGAGTCCATCGCCAAGGACGTACAGGAAGGTGTGGACAAGCAGCAGCGGGAGTTCCTGCTGCGGCGGCAGCTGGAGGCCGTGCGCAAGGAGCTGCGCGAGCTGAACGGCGAGGCCGAGGGCGAGGAGTCCGACGACTACCGGGCCCGCGTCGAGGCCGCCGATCTCCCCGAGAAGGTCCGTGAGGCCGCGCTCAAGGAGGTCGAGAAGCTGGAGCGCTCCAGCGACCAGTCGCCCGAGGGCTCCTGGATCCGCACCTGGCTCGACACCGTGCTCGAACTCCCGTGGAACGAGCGAACGCAGGACGAGTACGACATCCAGGGCGCCAAGACGGTCCTGGACGCCGAGCACGCGGGCCTGGACGACGTGAAGGAGCGGATCACCGAGTACCTGGCGGTCCGCAAGCGGCGCAACGACCGGGGTCTCGGTGTCGTGGGCGGCCGGCGCGGCGGCGCGGTGCTCGCGCTCGTCGGCCCGCCCGGCGTCGGCAAGACCTCGCTCGGCGAGTCCGTCGCGCACGCCATGGGCCGCAAGTTCGTCCGGGTCGCCCTCGGCGGCGTACGGGACGAGGCGGAGATCCGCGGCCACCGGCGTACGTACGTCGGCGCGCTGCCCGGCCGGATCGTACGGGCGATCAAGGAGGCCGGGTCCATGAACCCGGTGGTCCTGCTCGACGAGATCGACAAGGTCGGCTCCGACTTCCGGGGCGACCCGGCGGCGGCCCTCCTCGAAGTCCTCGACCCGGCCCAGAACCACACCTTCCGGGACCACTACCTTGAGGTCGAGCTCGACCTGAGCGACGTCGTCTTCCTGGCCACGGCCAACGTGCTGGAGGCCATCCCGGAGGCGCTGCTCGACCGCATGGAACTGGTGCGGCTCGACGGGTACACCGAGGACGAGAAGGTCGTCATCGCCCGCGACCACCTGCTCCCGCGCCAGCTGGAGCGGGCCGGTCTGGAGAGCGCCGAGGTCACCCTCGACGAGAGCGCGCTGCGCAGGCTGGCCGGCGAGTACACCCGCGAGGCGGGCGTACGGAACCTGGAGCGGTCCGTCGCACGGCTGCTCCGCAAGATCGCGGCGCAGCACGAACTCGGCGAGCGGAAGCTGCCGTTCACGGTCGGCGCGGACGATCTGCGCGCGCTGATCGGCAGGCCGCACCACGTGCCCGAGTCCGCCCAGGACCCGGCCGAGCGCCGCACCGCGGTGCCCGGGGTGGCGACCGGTCTCGCGGTCACCGGCGCCGGTGGTGACGTCCTCTTCGTCGAGGCGTCGCTCGCCGACCCGGAGACGGGCGCGGCGGGGCTGACCCTCACCGGTCAGCTGGGCGACGTGATGAAGGAGTCGGCGCAGATCGCGCTCTCCTTCCTCCGCTCGCACGGCGCCGAGCTGGAACTGCCCGTCGCCGACCTCAAGGACCGGGGTGTGCACATCCACTTCCCGGCGGGCGCGGTGCCGAAGGACGGCCCGAGCGCGGGTGTCACGATGACGACGGCACTGGCCTCGCTCCTGTCGGGCCGGCTGGTCCGCACCGACGTGGCCATGACCGGTGAGGTCTCGCTCACCGGGCGGGTGCTGCCGATCGGCGGCGTCAAGCAGAAGCTGCTCGCCGCGCACCGGGCCGGGGTCACCACGGTGATCATCCCGAAGCGCAACGAGGCCGACCTGGACGACGTACCGGCCGAGGTCCTGGAGAAGCTCGACGTCCACGCGGTGACGGACGTCCGCCAGGTCCTGGAACTGGCGCTGGCTCCGGCGACGAACGGCGCGGCGACGGAGGTTCCGGTGGCCGCGTGAGTCGCGTGAGTCGTCCGATTCGTGTGACGACTCGTGTGAGCCGCGTGGCACGGACTCCGGTGGCGCAGTGACGGACGCCATCGGTCGGGTAGGGCCCGGCCCCCTCTTTCTGAGGGGGCCGGGCCTTCCGCGTACGTACGGGGAGGTGGATCAGCCGTTGGCGAGGGCCACCACGCGGTCGAGGGCGCCGTTGAACTTGTCGTGGTCGCCGACCGTGGGGCCCGAGGACGTGTACTGCCACATTGTGTAGTAGTCCCAGCCCGCGGGGAGCGTGCCCACCGCCGTGGCGTAACGGGCGATCCAGAGCGGGTTGGCGGAGGCGAAACCGGAGTAGTTCCCGGTGCACTGGGTCCACCAGCTGGTGGCCGAGTAGATGACGGCGTCACGGCCGGTGCGGGCCTTGTACTGGTTCAGGAAGTCGCGGATCCAGGTGACCATCGCGCTCTGCGTCTTGCCGTAGCAGGCCGCCCCGTACGGGTTCCACTCGATGTCGAGCGCGCCCGGGAGCGTCTTGCCGTCCTTCGACCAGCCGCCGCCGTTGTTCACGAAGTAGTTGGCCTGCGCGGCGCCGCCCGTCGTGTCGGGGGTCGCGAAGTGGTACGCGCCCCGGATCATGCCGACGTTGTACGAGCCGTTGTACTGCTGGGCGAAATAGGGGTTCGTGTAGTACGTCCCCTCGGTGGCCTTCACATAGGCCCATTTGACCCCGCTGCTCCACAGGGTCGACCAGGCGACGTTGCCCTGGTGGCTGCTGACGTCCACGCCCTCCGTCTGGGTGGCGTCGCCCGGGGTCGGCAGGCCGTCCTGGCCGTCGTGCGGGATGACGCCCATGCCCATGTACGCGGAGCCGCGGGCCGGGACGTCGGCCGCGTGGGCGGGGTGGGCGATGAGGAGGGAGAGGGACAGGGAGAGGGACAGGAGCAGGATGCCCATCGCGCCGTGGCGCGTTCTGAGGTGGTCGCGCGGGTGCGAGCGGTGGGCCGTCCCGGATGTGTGCACGGACATGTTCGTGCCTCCGAAGGCTCGGTGGTGCCCGGGTGATGGTGGTCCATAAAATGGCGTGGGCATGCCATGCGGGTATGTGGTGAAGAAGCTACGCACGACGGCGACCGGCGGAAAGAGGGCTCGGCGGCTGCCGTTGGTCTATTCCTGCGAAATACTGGCCGAGCTGCGGCAATGGCGGTCTTTGGCGGAAACTTTCAGGATCGGGAAACCGGGTCATGGGTGCTGACGTGCACGAGGGCGGTATGGGCGAGGGGCATCGGGCGGGATCCGGCGTTCCGGGGAGTGGTGTGGACCAGGACGGCGGGGGCGGGGGCGGCGATTCCGTGGATCGCGGGCCCGTGGATCGCGGATCCGTGGATCAGGAGTTCCTGGCTCTGGAACGTGAGCTGACCGTTCTGCTGCGGCGGGCGCGGGCGTCCTCCGGGGAGATGGTGCGCGAGGTGCATCCCGATCTGGAGTCCTCCGCGTACGGGCTGCTCGTACGGCTGGAGGAGCGGGGGCGGCAGCGGGCGACGGAGCTCGCCGCGTACATCGGGGTCGGCAAGGCGACGATGTCCCGGCAGTTGCGGGCGCTGGAGGAGCTGGGGCTCGTCGCCCGGGAGCCCGATCCTGCGGATGGGCGGGCCTGGCTCGTGCATCTCACTGACGTGGGGCGGGAGCGGTTCGGGACCGTGCGGGATGCTCGGCGGGCTCGGTATGTTCGCGAACTGGCGAGTTGGGATCGGGGGGAAGTGGCTGAACTGGCGCGGTTGTTGCACCGGCTGAACCGGGGGGTCGAGCGGGGCTGAGCGGCCCCGGCCGCGGGTCGTCGCCTTCTGCCTGACGCTCCGTCGTGGCTGGTCGCGCAGTTCCCCGCGCCCCTTAAAGGCAAACGACTGCGCAGTTCCCCGCGCCCCTAAAGACACAAGACTGCGCCGTTCCCCGCGCCCCTGAAGGCCTGAGTGGGACGGGGCGTAGCCCCTCCCCGAGGGGCGCGGGGAACTGCGCGGTCAGCCACGGTGGACCCGGGCCCGACCACGGCTCCGAGCCACTCCCCGGCGGTGGGGGTCACAGCTCCACGTGCACCACCGTCGCGTCGTCGTGCGTCTTGGAGCGGCCCAGGTACGTGCCCGCCGTGTCCGAGCGCTCCAGGGTGCGGACCCTGTCGATCAGGGAACGGCCGCCCTCCTTGCGGATCAGGGTGAACAGGTCCGTCCAGTCGCCCTCACCGAACTTCTCCACCCAGCGCGTCGCACCGTCCGTGAGAGCCGTGAGGGCGCGGACCTCGGAACGGTGGAGCGCGCCCGTGACGGCGCGAACCGCCACCGACGGGTCCGCCGCGGCCGTGAAGAAGCCGCCCTCCTTGTTGCGCAGGATCGCGTCCGTCGCCGCGGCCGACCTCAGCGTGGCGTGCGGGACCCGCGAGAGACGGTCGTCCAGCACGGGGATGACCGCGCCCGCCGGGGACTCGATGAGCAGCGCCGAGTCGGAGAGCACCAGGTACTCGACCAACGCCTCTGACCAGCGCGCCAGCACCACCGTCGCCTGCGGGGTGCGTGGGTGAGAAAGGTCACAGGTTGCCCGATGTGCGTCGGCGGTACGCGCGATGGCGTGTCCCAAGACCTCAGTGAGCGTCAGATCTCGTCGTGAAACGGACAGTTCGTGCAACGCGCCACCGAGCCGGGCGGTGAACCAGGGGACGGAATGAAGACAGCCTTGATCGGTCGCGGGAGGTGTCACACCGTCCAGGACGACGATCGAACCGCCTTGTCCGGAGGCGGGAAGTCCGACCGATGCGTAGTCCTCGTCGGGGCGAGTGGGGTCACCGGGTACCGAGATCAGTTCCGAGCGCATCCGGCCAGTCTGCACGAGCCCTTCACGAGCTTCACCAAAGGCTGGCAACCGTCGGTCAAATGGTCCGGACAGGCAGGTCAGGCGCCTGTTTTGCGACGGATTCACCGAGTCGGGCGAAGAGTGGCCGCGCATCCTGCCATCGGTTGCCGTGGACGTCCAACCGGCCTGTCGCGCAGGGGTGTCGCACGCGCCAGGGGAACTTGCCGGGCCGCTCTCCGGCGATGTTCACTCCTTCGTGTGGCGGGTCAGGCGATGCGCGACCACTGCCCACCGGCACTGGGAAGGTCGGGAGCCGAACCGGGACGACACGCGAGTTGACGGATCGTCACCCGGGCCCATGGGGACACGAGTCAAGAATGCGAGCACCGGTGCAGAAAATGCGGCCTCGGCGCAAAGGCAGGCAGCCGGCCTCGGGTGGAGCCTCCGGGCACACCCCGAACTCACCGGCACCGCAGGACACTCCGGACCCCGCGGGACGAGGTCGACCCGCTCACGTACGCAGTCGGCTGATCGTCGCCGTCGCCGTCGTGGCCGCCGCGATCGCCGGAGCGGGCGCTCCGTCCGTGATCGCCGCCTCCGGACAGCTGAACGATTCCCAGAACCTGGTGACGTCGGCCGAGCGGACCCAGGACGCCCTGGCCCTCGCCCACTCACTGGCCGACGAACGCGACGAGGTCACCGCGTACCTCGCGGCCGGCCGGCCGAAGGGCGACGCCCCCTCGGAGCGCCGCAGCGCCCGCGTGGACCGCCAGGTCGACGAACTGCGCGTCGCCGCCGTCGAGGCGGACGCCCCCGCGTCCTTCCTCAAGACGCTCGACGCGATCGCCGCCGTCCGCAGGTCGGCGCTCACCGGGGAGAGCAGCGCCCTCGAAGCACACCGGGCGTACTCGACGGCCCTCACCGAACTCCACTCCCTCGCCGAGGACCTGGCCGAGGACATCCCGCCCCGCGCGGGCTCCGGCGCGCACGCTCTCGCCGACCTCGACACCGCCGTCCAGCAGGCCGCCTCGACCCGTGGTCTGCTGCTCGCCGCGCTGAGCGTGCCCACCAGCACGCAGACCACCACCGACCCGATCACGGGCCTGCCCACCACGACCACCACGTCGTCGGCCGCCGCGACCAAGCAGCGCGACGCGCTCACCGCCGCGGCCCAGCAGGCGTACGTCCGTGAGCAGGCGGCCCTGGCCGACTTCGCCGGCACGGCACCCAAGGCGGACCGGACCTCGTACGACTCCACCGTCAACGGACCGGATGTCGTGTCCGCCGAGAAGTACCTGGCGAGCCTGGCGGACCAGCCCACCCTCTCCGAGGACGAACTGGCCACCAGCACCAAGAAGCTGGACGCGGCGCTCTCCTCCCGTGTCGAGCTGATGCGCGGGGTCGAGGCGTCCCTCAACACCCAGCGCGCCGAGGAACTCGCCCAACTGCGCGACGACGACGTCACCGCGCTGGAGATCCGCGTCGCGATCCTCGGTGCGCTGATGCTGCTCGCCGTCGGCGTCTCCACCGGGATGGCCCGGTCGCTCACGCGCCCGCTGTCCGTCCTGCGCCGCGGTTCGGCACGCCTGGCCGCCGAGCCCGGCACCGGCGACCCGGTCAAGTTCACCGGCCGCAACGACGAGTTCGCGCAGGTCGTGCGCTCCGTCAACACGCTCCACACGCACGCCCTCGCGCTCCAGGAGCGCCTCGGCACGCTGGAGGGCGACCGCAAGCACCTCATCGGCCAGCGCCAGAAGATGGCCGACGAACGCGATCGGTTCCGTACCGAACTCGCCGAGGCCACCGCCCATCTGGAGCAGGTCCGGCAGAACATCCACGGCACCTATGTCAGCCTGGCCCTGCGCACCCTGGGCCTGGTCGAACGGCAGCTCGGTGTCATCGAGGGCCTCGAAGAGCGCGAGCAGGACCCCGAGCGCCTCGGCACCCTCTTCAAGCTCGACCACTTCGCCACCGTCATGCGCCGTCACAGCGAGAACCTGCTGGTCCTCGCGGGCGCCGAGCACGGCCACCAGCACCCCGGGCCCGTCCCGCTGGTCGACGTGGTCCGCGCGGCCGTCAGCGAGGTCGAACGCTACGAGCGCGTCCGGATCTCCGCGCTGCCGCCGCACGCGCACCTCGCCGGGTTCGCGGCGGACGACATCAGCCACCTGGTGGCCGAACTCCTGGAGAACGCCTCCTCGTTCTCGCCGCCCGACATCCCCGTCGAGGTCTCCGGCTGGCTCCTGGAGAGCGGCGAGGTCATGCTCTCCGTCCAGGACGAGGGCATCGGCATGACCGGTGAGCGGCTGGAGCGGCTCAACACCCGCCTCGCGGCCTTCGACCCCGAGGACCCGTACGACGAGGAGAGCGGCGAGGGCCTCGGGCTCGGCCTGTACGTGGTGGCCCGGCTCGCCCACCGGCACGGTGTGCGCGTGCAGTTGCGCGAGCAGAAACAGGGCGGCATCACGGCCGTCGTGGTCCTGCCCAAGGCACTGCTCGCCGCCGCGCCGACCGTGGCGGTCCCGCAGGCGACCACCGCCCGCACGCCCGGGGGCGCCGCCGCGATGTCCCTGCCGGGAGCGGACGCCGAGGTCAACTCCAATGTCCTGTACGGCCGTCAGGGCCGCGACCCGCTGATCGCGGCGGCGGAGGACACCCTGCGCGAGACGGACGGGGCGGGGACGGCTCTCGCCCCGCCCGAGCCGACCGCCGATCCCGAGCCGACCGCCGATCCCGAGTCGGCTGCCACGCCCGAGCCGGCCGCCACCGCCACGGCCCCCGCCGGAACCGCCGACCTCGACGACCCCGAGCCGTCCGAGGCCGCCGACCCGGAGCCGGAGCAGCCCACCGGCCCCGAGACCACCATGGTCCTCATGGCCCCGGTGCCTCCCGTGTCTCCGTCGGACGAGCCCGTCGAGGCCGCCGAGGCCGCTGAGCCCACCGAACCCGGCGCCGCGTCCCCCTCGGACGCCCCGGCGGTCCGGCTCCCGGCCCAGGCCACCAAGGACCACCGCGCCGAGACGCACCGCGCCCCCGACCCGTACGCCATCGGCCCCGACAGCCACGAGCGCGCCCCGGACGACGTACAGACGTCGGTGGAGTCGGTGGAGTCGGCGGAGCCGGTGGAGCGGATCACCGACAAGGGGCTGCCCAAGCGGACCCCGAGGATCGCCGCGCCCGCGCCGGCCGCCGGACCGCGGCAGACGCCCGTCGACGCCGAGGCACTGCGCCGCCGCCTCGGTGGGTTCCACCGGGGTGCCAGCGAGGGCCGCCGCGATGTCGAAGCGGAGATCGCCGAACAGACGTCGGAGCTGGAGACGTCCGCCGCACATGCCGTAGAAACCAAGGGGGACACCGTCGAGGAGGCAAGCAGTTGACTGCGCCCAGTACCTTCGGACTGAGCCATGAAGCCCGTAACCTGCACTGGCTGCTGACGAACCTCGTCGAGGAGGTGCCGGGCCTCCTGTCGGTCGCGGTGGTCTCCTCCGACGGCCTGCTGCTCCTGTCCTCCGACCCCGGGAGGAACGCGCAGGCGCGGCAGGAGGGGAGACCGTCGGGTCCCCGCGGGTCCGCGGCGGACCTGGCCACCATCGTCTCCGGCATCGGCAGCCTCGCCATCGGCGCCGCCAAGCTGATGGACAGCGGCACCGTCAAGCAGACGATGGTCGCGATGGAGGAGGGCGGGCTCTTCGTCATGTCGATCAGCGACGGTTCGCTGCTCGGCGTGCACGGCGCCCCCGACTGCGACATGAGCGTCGTCGCGTACCACATGGCGCTCTTCGTGGGCCGCGCCGGACACGTCCTGACTCCCGAACTCCGCAGCGAGCTGCGCCAGTCGCTTGAGGCCACGACGACGGAGACGGCCAAGTGAGCGACCAGAACGGCGCGACCGGCGCGTCCGGCACGCGCAAACTGCCGGTCCGCGGCGGCGACCGCAAACCCGCCCGCGTACGCCCCTATTCGCTCACCGGCGGCCGTACGCGCTTCGGGCACGTGCTGCTCGTCGAGACGTTCGTGGCCGCACTTGAGGCCCCGGATGAACGGCGTGAACTGGAGAATGGTTCACTCTCCACCCGGGTGATGCCGGAGATGAGGGCCATCGTCGAACTCTGCCGCCGGATGCGTACGGTGGCCGAGGTCGCGGCCCTTCTGAAGATGCCGCTCGGTGTGGTCCGGGTGCTCCTCAGCGACCTGGCGGACCAGGGCAAGATCCGTGTGTACGGAACAGGTCACGGCCCGGGACAGCCGGACCGTGCTCTGCTGGAAAGGGTGCTGAGTGGACTCCGTCGTCTCTGACGTCTCCCGCGTCTCGGATGTCTCCCGATCGTCCGGCCTCCCCGAAGTCGTGGAGCCCGACGAGGAGTTGAGGGCCTGGCAGAAGGATCGGACCCGCGCGCCGATCGCCACGAAGATCGTGGTGGCGGGTGGCTTCGGGGTGGGCAAGACCACCCTCGTCACCGCCGTCTCCGAGATCACGCCTCTCCAGACGGAGGCGCTGATGACGAAGGCGAGCGAGGGCACCGACGACCTCAGCTCGACCCCGGAGAAGACCACCACGACCGTGGCCATGGACTTCGGCCGCATCACGCTCGACGACGACCTGGTGCTGTACCTGTTCGGTACGCCCGGGCAGCAGCGGTTCTGGTTCATGTGGGACGACCTGGTGCGCGGGGCGATAGGCGCCGTGGTCCTCGCCGACACCCGCCGTCTCAAGGACTGCTGGCCGGCGCTGGACTACTTCGAGTCCTGCGGGCTGCCGTACGTCGTCGCCGTCAACCACTTCGACGGCAGTGAGCGGTTCGATGCCGACGACGTGCGGGAGGCGCTCACGATCCCCCGGCACATACCTGTCATGATCATGGACGCGCGCCGCAGGATCTCCGTCATCGAGAGCCTGCTGGCACTGGTGGGCCACGCGCTCGACGTCAGCCCCGAATAGTTCGCACCGAATAGTTCGCACCGAACAGTTCGCACCGGACAGTTCGCAGGACGTCGGCCCCGAACAAGGCGTAACAAGGCGTACGCGTACGCACAGTGCACAGTGAGGACCCGCATGCGGAAGATACTCGTCGTCGGAGCCGGCCAGTCCGGACTCCAGCTCGCCCTCGGACTCCAGTCGAACGGGTACGAGGTCACCCTGATGTCCAACCGGACGGCGGACGAGATCCGTACCGGGCGCGTCATGTCGACCCAGTGCATGTTCCACACGGCACTGGAGAACGAGCGCGATCTCCAGCTGAACTTCTGGGAGTCCCAGGCCCCGAAGATCGAAGGACTCGGCGTCTCCGTCGCGGCCCCCGGCTCCTTCGACCCGGGCCCCTCGCAGCGCGCCATCGACTGGGTGGGCAGGCTCGACGGGTACGCGCAGTCGGTCGACCAGCGCGTGAAGATGGCCGGCTGGATGGAGACGTTCGCGCAGCGCGGCGGCCAGCTCGTCATCCACGGCGCCGCCGTCTCCGACCTCGACTACTTCGCCCGTACGTACGACCTGGTCCTCGTCTCGGCCGGCAAGGGCGAGCTGGTGTCGATGTTCGGCCGCGACGCCTCCCGCTCCCCGTACGCGCAGCCGCAGCGCGCGCTGGCCGTCGCGTACGTGCACGGGCTCGGCCCGCGCCCCGAGCACCCCGAGTTCGACGCGGTCCGCTGCAACCTCGTGCCCGGTGTCGGCGAGCTGTTCGTCATGCCGACGTTCACCACCTCCGGCCGGGCGGACATCCTCTTCTGGGAGGGCATACCCGGCGGCCCGCTGGACGCCTTCCAGGGTGTGAAGGACCCGGCCGAACACCTCTCCCTGACCCTGGAACTCATGGAGCGGTTCACGCCGTGGGAGTACGCCAGGGCCACCAAGGTCGAACTCACCGACGCGGGCGGCACGCTGGCCGGCCGCTACGCGCCGACCGTCCGCAACCCCGTCGGCCGGCTGCCCGGCGGCGGCCTGGTCCTCGGCGTCGCCGACGTGGTCGTGGCGAACGACCCGATCACCGGCCAGGGCTCCAACTCGGCCTCCAAGTGCGCCGCCTCGTACCTCGGCTCGATCCTCGGCCACGGGGACCAGGAGTTCGACGAGGAGTGGATGCGCGCCACGTTCGAGCGCTACTGGGACACGGCCCAGCACGCCACGAAGTGGACGAACGCGATGCTCGGCCCGCCCCCGGAGCACGTCCTGAACCTGATCGGCGCGGCGGGCCAGCTGCCGCCCGTCGCCGACCGCTTCGCCAACGGCTTCAACGACCCGTCGGACTTCGAGAACTTCTTCTACGAGCCGGAGAAGACGGGGGCGTATCTGGCCTCTGTGACGGCCGGCTGAGGGCCGCTCGTCCCTGCCGCGCCGTCCCGGCCGGTCGCGCGGTTCCCCGCGCCCCTTCGGGGGCGCCCTAGTACGTGTCGTAGCCCTCGTCCGAGCCGTCCGTCGCGTTGTCGGGGAGCTTCGGCGGGGTGTACTGCCGCAGGGGCTCTCCCGACGGGTCCGGGCGGACCGCGCCCAGGATCGGGTTGGCCGCGAGCGGGGACACCTTGATCCTCGCTCCCGGTCGCGGGGCCTGGATCACCAGGCCGTCGCCCAGGTACATCGCCACGTGGGTGGCCTCGGGGAAGTAGACCACCAGGTCGCCGGGGCGCAGCTCGGGCAGGGGGACGCGGGGCAGTTCGGCCCACTGTTCCTGGCTGGTGCGGGGGATGGGGCGGCCCGCGTCGGTCCAGGCCTGTGAGGTGAGGCCCGAGCAGTCGTACGCGTCCGGGCCCTCCGCGCCCCACTCGTACGGCTTGCCGATCTGGGCCACGGCGTAGCGCAGCGCCGCGCCCCCCTCGGAGGTGGGCCGGCGGGTGCTGCCGAGCGCGCCCGACGCCACCAGTTCGTCCTGGGCCTTCGCCACCCCGGACCTCTCCAGCTCGGCCACCCGCGCGAGCTGCTCCGCGGTGAGCGAGGCCAGCAGCTCCTCGACGTCCTTCAGCCGCTCCCGTACGAGGTCGCGGTCCTTCTTCTGCTTCTCGGCGAGGGCGAGCCGGCCGTCGAGCGCGGTACGGGCCCGGCGTGCCAGGTCGTCGGTCCGCCGCTCGTCCCCCGCCAGCCGCTCCATCGTCCCGGCCCTCTCCTGCGAGACCTGCCGGATCACGTGACCCTGGTCGAGCGCGTGCTGCGGGTCACGGGCGAGCAGCAGCTGTACGTACGAGGAGATCTCGCTCCTGCCCTGGTACTGCTGCCGGGCGAGCCGTCCCGCCGCGCCGCGGCTGCCGTGGAGCGCGAGGCGGGCCGCGGTGAGCCGGCCGGTGAGCTTCGCGACCTCGGCCCGCTGCCGCTTCAGCCGCTCCTCGGTCGCGTTGTACGTCTCGGTGGCCTTCTCGGCCTCCCGGTACAGCCGCTGAAGGTCCGTCAGCAGCTCGGCCACCGGGCGCTCAGCCGCGGGGCGTTCGGCCGCGGGGGCGGTGCCGTCCCGCGGATCGGGTGCCGCCGAAGCCTGTACGGGGCCGGGTGCGGGCACCAGCACCGCGCCGGCCGCGATCGCCGCCGTGCAGACCAGTCGCAGAAGTCTTCCTGACACGTCGTCACCTCCGGTGCGGGGCGGTGTCTCCGCTCCTCCGCACCGTGAGCATCAGTCGCCCGCGCGAGCCGCGCGCGCCGACCGTGGGCGGACCGGCCCAACGAGGTCACCCGTGGGTGTCCTCCGGCTTGCCGTCCGGCGTGGCGTCTGGCGTGGAGTCCGGCACCGGACCGGGGGCGGGGTCCGGCTTCGACCACGGCCACTTGAGTTTTCCGGCGCGGCCCGTGGGGTCGTACTCGTACTTCCAGCCCTGGTGCAGGCCGAGGCGGCTGCTCGTGGCCGCCTGGACGCGGCGGTAGACCAGGAGGGTGGGCGCGCCGCCGTCGTTCGACGGCACCGGGACGCGGTACACCTTCGGCGGGTGGCCGGTCGGGCCGAGCAGGACCGGCAGCACGCGGCCGTCCAGGGGGCCGCCCTCGAAGGGGGTGTCTTCGCTCTTCACCCGGCCAGTGTCACAGCAGGTGCGCCGCGTCGCCCACCACGGGCAGCACCCGGCGGGCCAGCGAGCCCATCGGTCCGTCCGCGGACTCCAGCGTCAGCGCGGCCCGTACCACCGCGGCGGTCTGCTCGTCGCGGGCGGCCGTCGCCACCAGGCAGGCCACGAACTGCTCGACGAGCCAGTCGCGCAGCTCGTCCAGCGGGGGTTCCTTCTCCTCGTCCAGCCAGATCAGCGAGGCCGCCTCGACGGCCGTGATCCACATCCGGACGGTCATCCGCAGCCGGTTGCCCGGCTCCTCGACGGCCAGATGGCTGAGGATGTGCTCGGCGGCGGCCCGTCGTACGCCGTCCACGATGGCCGTCGTCCGCGACGTCTCGACCACGCTGCCGCCCTGCAGCAGGGCGCTGAAACCGGCGTCGTGCTGGTCCACGAAGGCGAGGTAGCGGTCCAGGGCGTTGGCCAGGCGGCGGGTGAGGGGGCCGTCCGGCGGTTCGGCGAAGCAGTGCTCCAGCTCCTCGGCTGCGGAGCGGAGGGCGGCCTCGTACAACTGCTGCTTGCCGCCGGGGAAGTAGCGGTAGACCAGCGGGCGTGAGACGCCCGCCGCCTCCGCCACGTCGTCCAGGGAGATGTCCTCCGGGGCCCGTACCGCGAACAGGGACAGCGCGGCGTCGAGGAGCTGACTGCGGCGTTCCTCGACGCTGAGGCGTCGGTATGCGCGGGTGGGGGCCTGCGAGGTCATGTCTCGCAGGGTAGCCCGTTCCCGGGGGTGCGGGGTGGGGTGGGCGTGGGGTGGGTCGGTGGGTGGGTGCGGGTCCGGTGGGGGCTTGTCGCGCAGTTCCCCGCGCCCCTGAAAAGCGGGGCTGCGCCCCTGCCCCCGCCGGAGAGCCCGCGCCGTTCAGGCCAGCAGGCCCGACGATTTCCACAGGCGGCGGCCCGCGCCTCGTAGGACTCCTATGTCGTCGAGGAAGTCCGTGAGGCGTTTGCTGCCCGTCTGCATGATGTCGCGGCGGTGGGCGCTCGCCTTCACCTGGGCCAGCGCCGCCCGCCGGTCGAGGCCGACGTTCGTGTAGACCTCCGGGTTGACGAAGGCGACCGAGAAGACACGGGCGAACTCGCCCGACGTGATCCGGGTGAACTCCTGCGACCAGCGCGGCGCGGTCATCATCTGGCGGCGCAGTTCCTCACGCGCGTACCGGACGTGGCGCGACTCCTCCACCACGTGGATCCGCGTCACCCCGCGCACCAGCGGCTGCACCCGCTCGTCCGGGAACGTCAGCCGCTGCATCCAGTCGAGCACCTCCTCGCCCAGCAGCGTGGCCGTGAACGAACCGGGGGTCGTGGACACCGTCTTGAAGAGCCGGCCCAGGTTCTGGTGCGCCCGGCTCACCGGGTAGTGCGGTGTCCCGCCCCGGGTGATCAGCCGCGCGAACATCTTCGAGTGGCGGCACTCGTCCTCGATCTCGGTCAGCGCGTACCGCACGTGCGCGCTCGTCGCCGCCTTGTCGTAGATGTGCCGCACCAGCAGCTGCATGAGGATGATCTCGAACCAGATCCCCAGCGAGGCCAGTGCCGCGGCCTCGTGCCGGGAGAGCAGGATGCGCTGCTCCTCGCTCATCCGTTTCCACATCGGGGTGCCGTAGAGCGACACCAGCTCCGGCGGCCAGAACCACTTGCCGTCCTCGAAGGGCGCGTCCCAGTCCAGTTCCTCGTCCGGGTCGAAGGAGTGCTTCGCGGAGGCTTCGAGCAGCCGCTCGGCCACCTGTTCGCGGTCCTTGAGCCGGCCGAGCGCGTCGCGCAGACCCGCGAGCCCGGTCTCCTCGGGGTCCTCCGTCGTCACGGTCGTCATGGCTGTGCCCACCTCGCCGTACGTCGTCATGTCTCGTCGTGCGTGCGCCGGCGCGCCCGAAGACCTCCGGGTTACCGCCGGTCACGTCTTATGAGACTGCTCGTCAGCAAGCCCGTCAATCCCCCCTGCGCAACTTGTTGACCCGCCGTCTACCACGTGTGAGCCTGCGAGACATGCCGACCTACGACCTGTACGCCAAGGACCCCGGAGCTCCCCTCTGGCAGGTGCCCGCGACCGGCGCGGCACGGTTCAGCTGGGAGTACGACGAAGGGCGCGACCGACTGCTGGCCCTCTACCAGAAGGGCAAGGACAAACAGTGGGACGGGCAGAAACGGATCGACTGGGACCTGGAGGTCGACCCGCACGACCCCATCGGCACCCCCGACGAGTCGATCTCCATCTACGGCACGCCGTACTGGGAGAAGATGAACGACCGCGACCGGGGTGAACTGCGCAAGCACGTCGCCTCCTGGCAGTTCAGCCAGTTCCTGCACGGCGAGCAGGGTGCCATGGTCTGCGCGGCCCGCATCGTCGAGTCCGTGCCCGACCTGGACGCCAAGTTCTACTCGGCCACCCAGACGATGGACGAGGCACGGCACGCGGAGATCTACGGCCGCTTCCTCCACGAGAAGATCGGGATGCTCTACCCGGTCGACGACAACCTCCGGTCGCTGCTCGACGACACCCTGCGCGACTCCCGCTGGGACATGCCCTACCTCGGGATGCAGGTCCTCATCGAAGGACTCGCTCTCGCCGCGTTCGGTCTGATCAGGGACACCACCGAGAAGCCGCTGCCCAAGCAGATCCTCGCGTACGTCATGCAGGACGAGGCCCGTCACGTGGCCTTCGGCCGGATGGCGCTGCGCGACTACTACAAGCAGCTCTCCGACGCCGAACTGCGCGAACGCGAGGAGTTCGTCATCGAGGGCTGCTACCTGATGCGCGACCGCCTGCGCGGTACGGAGGTCCTGGAGAACTTCGGCGTGCCCAGGGCGGAGGCCGAGGAGTACACCGAGCGGTCGGAGTTCCTGGCGCTCTTCCGGCAACTGCTGTTCTCCCGCATCGTGCCCTGCGTCCGCGACATCGGCCTGTGGGGCAAACGCCTCCAGCAGGCCTACGTCGACATGGGCGTCTTCGACATGGGCGACTCCAACCTCGACCTCCTGATGTCCCAGGACGAGGAACTGGCGGAGAAGCTGGACGCGGACCGCTTCGCCGCGGAGGAGCAGGCGCGCGTGACGGAGGTGGGCGCCGCGATCCGGGCGGGGGAGGAGGCGCCCTAGTCCCTAGCCCCTAGCCCCCAGCGCCGCCTGGAGCTCCCCGGGCGGGAACGACGTCCGCAGGGTGAACGCGTACGCCGTGGCCCCGTGCGCCCGCAGATGCAGCAGGCGCTCCTCCGCCTCGGCCACCGTCGGCCGATGCCCGGCCGGCACCCACCACAGGGCCGTCATCGCCTCCCGGATCCGCTCGAACCATTCGTTGCGCCGGGCGAGGAGCTCGCGGTGCCGCCCCTGGTACATGAAGGCGGTGAGGGCATCGGTGTCCCGCCACACGGTCAGATTGATGATCAGCCAGTCGTCGCCGAAGACGGACACGTCCGTCGCGTCGCCCTCGTCGGTCTGCAGCCGCCAGACGAAACCGTCGGCGGCGTCGGCGACCGCGTTCACCGGGTCCAGGGCGTCGACGAAGTCCTTCAACTGCGGTGAGTCCAGCGGAGCTTGGAGGCGGGAGATGTTCACCTGGGCGAGTTCGTACGCGGCTGCGGACTGAGTCATGACCGAACGTTAGGTCGGGCCGCGGCCGTGCCACCACCCCCGTCTCACCGGTCGAGCACCGCCTCCATCACCGCCCGGGCGATCGGCGCCGCGTCCCCGCCGCCGCTGATGTCGCCCCGGTCGGCCGCCGCGTCCTCGACGACGACCGCGACGGCCACCGCCGGTTCCATGGTGTCCTCGGCCTGCGCCCAGGAGATGAACCAGGCGTACGGCGTACCGGAGTTGTGGATGCCGTGCTGGGCCGTGCCGGACTTGCCGCCGACCGTGGCGCCGGGGATCGCCGCGTTCGTGCCGGTGCCCTTCTCCACCACGTCCGTCATCAGCTCGCGCAGCCGTACGGCCGTGGCGGGGTTCATCGCCCGGCGCAGGGTGTGCTGCCCGGTGGCGGACACCGTGTCCCCGTCGGCCGTCGTCGTCCGCTCCACCAGGTACGGGGTGCGCACCGAGCCGTAGTTGGCGACGGCCGCGGCCACCATCGCCATCTGCAGCGGTGTGGCACGGGTGTTGTACTGGCCGATGGAGGAGAGCGCGAGCTGCGCCTTGTCCACCCGGGTGTCGAAGGTGCTGGGGGAGACCCGGAAGGGAATGCCGAGCCTGCGGTCGTTGAAGCCGAAGCCGGCCGCCGTCGAGCCCATCGCGTGCCGGCCCACCTTCACCCCGAGGCCGGCGAAGACCGTGTTGCACGACCACTGGAAGGCGTACCGCAGCGACGCGTCCGCGCACCCCTCGACCTCGTTCGTCAGCCGGGCCGTACTGCCCGGCAGCCGGTACGGGTCCGGGGAGTCGGTGGGCGCGTCCAGGTCACGCACCACGCCCGAGTCCAGCGCCGCCGCCGCGGTGACCACCTTGAAGGTCGAGCCCGGCGGATACGTCTGCCGGACCGCCCGGTTGAGCATCGGCCTGTCCGCCGCGCCGTTCAGCCGCGCCCACGCCCTGGCCACGGCGGAGTCCGTGCCGGAGAGCTCCCCCGGGTCGTAGGAGGGGGTGGAGACCAGGGCCAGGACGCGGCCCGTGGACGGTTCGAGCGCGGCCACCGCGCCCCGCCGCGCACCGAGCCCGGCGTACGCCGCCTGCTGCGCCGCCGCGTCGAGGGTCGTGACCACCCGGCCGCCGGGGTCACGGGTCCGTGCGAGGTCGTTCCACAGCGGGAGCAGCGAGAGCGCCGGGTCGGTGCCCGCCAGGACGCCGTCCGCGGCACCCTCCAGCAGCGACGTCCCGTACACCTGGGAGGCGAAGCCGGTGACCGGGGCGTACAACGGGCCGTTCTTGTAGGTCCGTTCGTAGCGGAACTGCTCGCCGGAGTCCCTGGACCCGGTGACCGCCCGGCCGCCGACGAGGATGTCGCCGCGCGGCTGGCCGTAACGGGCGATCGTGTGGCGGCGGTTGGCCGGATTCTCGTCGTACGCGCGGGCCTGGACGATCTGCACCCGGGCGGCGTTGACGAGGAGGGCGAGCAGCAGGAGCGCGCAGAACGCGGCGGCGTGCCGGATGTACCGGGTCATGGGCCGGCCGTTGCCCGTCACGGGGCGACCTCCTCCGTCCGCTGCTGTTCCTCGGAGCGGCCGCGTGCCGAGTCGCTGAGGCGCATCAGCAGGGCCACGATGATCCAGTTGGTGACGACCGACGAACCGCCCTGCGCGAGGAACGGCATCGCCATCCCGGTCAGCGGGATCAGCCCCGTCACTCCGCCCGCGATCACGAAGACCTGCAGCGCCACGATCGAGGCGAGGCCGACCGCGAGCAGCCGGCCGAAGGGGTCGCGCAGGGCGAGGCCCGCCCGGATACCGCGCTCGACCAGCAGCCCGTACAGGATGAAGATCGCGCAGAGGCCGGCCAGGCCCAGTTCCTCGCCCGCCGTGGCCAGGATGAAGTCCGACTTGACGGCGAAGCCGATGAGGATCGAGTGGCCGGAGCCGAGGCCCGTGCCGAGGAACCCGCCGGCGGCGAACGCAAAGAGGGACTGGGCGAGTTGGTTCGGGCCCCGGCCCGCCTCGATGGACGCGAAGGGGTGCAGCCAGTCCTCGACCCTGCTGTGCACGTGCGGCTCCAGCCAGCCGACGGCGAACGCCCCGCACGCCGCGAGCAGCAGTCCCACCGCGATCCAGCCGGTGCGGCCGGTGGCCACGTACAGCAGGATCACGAACAGGCCGAAGAAGAGCAGCGAGGTGCCGAGGTCGCGTTCGAGGACCAGGACGCCCACGCTCAGCAGCCAGACCGCGAGGATCGGGCCGAGTACGCGTCCGGTGGGCAGTTGGAGCAGCCAGATCCGCCGGCCGGTGTACGCGAGGGCGTTGCGGTTGGCGGCGAGGTAGCCCGCGAAGAACAGCGCGAGCATGACCTTCGCGAACTCGCCCGGCTGGATGGAGAACCCGGCGATCCTGATCCAGATCCGGGCGCCGTTCACCGAGGGGAAGAAGATCGGCAGGACGAGGAGGGCCAGTGCGGTGACGACGGACACGTACGTGTAGCGCTGGAGCACCCGGTGGTCGCGCAGGAGCACGATCACCGCGATGAACAGGCCGAAGCCCAGTGTCGACCAGACGAGTTGCGTGGGTGCCGCCCGGTCGGCCGGGGTCTCCAGGTCGAGCCGGTAGATCAGGACCAGGCCCAGGCCGTTGAGCAGCACGGCGATCGGCAGCAGCAGCGGGTCGGCGCAGGGGGCGCGCAGGCGCACCGCGAGATGTGCGAGGAGCGCGAGCACGCCCAGCCCGGCGCCGTATCCGGCGGCGCCGGGCGGGACGGATCCGGTCCGTGCGAGACCGACGTCGCAGTAGCCGTACACGGAGAGCAGGACGGCCACGACGAGGAGGGTGAACTCGATGCCACGGCGCCGGGGGAGGCGTACAACGGGAGCCGGCGGGTCCGCCTGCACTGTCGTTCCGGGCGAGAGCATGTCCGGAAGTTAGCAAGCCGGTCGCCCGATGTCCTGTTATGTCGCGACAGCGGGGCTGTTCCGGTGTCCCTCAGGGGGCACTCAGCACCAGCGGGGGGAGGCGCCGATGTTGTCGATGTAGCGGGCGGCTCCCCAGGCCCAGGTGCCGTCGGCGAGGAGGTACCACAGGGTGTTGCCCTGGACGCTCTGGCCGGGCGTCTTGCAGAAGATGGAGACGACCTCGCCGTACTCCGCGAAGCCGATGACGGCACTGCTGCGGGTCGGCTTGTCCCGCAGGTTCAGCCCGCCGGGCGCGCTGATGCGGCCCTTGTAGTACCGGGGGTGACTGCTGTCGTGGCTGCCGTGGTGGTCGTCCCAGTCGTCACCGGCGAGGGCGGGAGCGGCGCCCCCGAGGACGAGTCCGCCACAGGCGGCGGCTATCCCGAGGCGACGGACGAAAGCGGTACGCAGAGACATGGCGGGCTCCTCCGAAATGGTGACCAAGGCTGACTAACCGCCACATTAGAATCCCGTCCCCGCAACCGCCCGCCACACTGAGCCATCGGGGCACAGCGGTCCGGGGGCGCGACCGTCCGGGGGCGCAGCCCCCAAGGGGCGCGGGGAACGGCGCAGTCTTTTGTCTTTGGGGGGCGCAGCCCCCTGGGGGGCGCGGGGAACGCCGCGGCCTTCGGCTTTGAGGGGCGCAGCCCCTGGGGGCGCGGGGAACGGCGCAGTCTTTTGTCTTTCAGGGGCGCGGGGAACGGCGCGACCAGCCACGACGACCCCGCACCCGACCACACCGCCTAAGCAGCGGCCAGCGTCAACGTGGCGACCGCCCCACCCCCCACCGCATTGGCGAACACCAGCCGCGCCCCCAACACCTCCGCCTGCCCGACGGCGATGGTCAACCCCAACCCGTGCCCCCGCGCACCCCCTTCCGTCCGGAACCGCTGCGGCCCGTACCCCAGCAGATACTCCGGATACCCGTCCCCGTGGTCCCGCACGGTGATGACACCCCCGTCGACCGTCAGCGTCACGGGCCCCCGCCCATGCCGGTGGGCGTTGGCCACAAGATTTCCCAGCACCCGCTCCAGCCGCCGCTGATCGGTCTCCACGACGGCATCCCGCAGAATGCTGATCTCCGTACCGATGTCGAGGCCGGTGCCCGCGCCTGTGCCCGAGGCCCGAACCACCCGCTCGGCCACGGCCCCCAGCCGCACCGCGTCCACCTCCGCCCGCTCGCTGCGCGCGTCCAGCCGGGAGATCTCCAGCAGATCCTCGGTGAGCGTGCGCAGCGCGGCGACCCGGTCCCGGACGAGTTCGGTCGGACGGCCGGGCGGCAGCAGTTCGGCCGCCGCGTGCAGCCCCGTCAGCGGAGTCCGCAACTCGTGCGCCACATCCGCGGTGAAGCGCTGCTCGCTCAGCAGTTTGTTCTGCAGAGAGGACGCCATCGTGTCCAGCGCGCCCGCCACCGCCGCCACCTCGTCCTGGGGACTCGCCGGGTCCCCGGCCCGCGGGTCCCCCACCCGCGCGTCCAGATCGCCGGCGCTGATCCGCCGCGCCACCTGGGCCGTCGAGTGCAGCCGCCGCGTCACGCGCGTCACCGCGAACGCGCCCACCAGCAGCGTCACGCCGATCGCCAGCGCCGAGGAGCCGAGGATCGCCCGGTCGAGCCCCTCGATCGTGCGGACGCCCTGCGCGTAGTCGACCTGCACGGCCAGCGTCCGTCCGCCGCTCACGGGCCCGGCCGCCCACATCGTGGGGTACGGGTCACCGGTCCCGACCATCGTGCCGCGCCGCCCGCCCGCGGCGAGCCTATGCAACTCGGCGGGCAGCCCCGCAGGATCCACGCCCGCGCCGGGCGGCAGCCGGTCGCCCGCCTCGAACGCCTCCGTGGTCTCCGTCAGCCGGTCGAGCGCGTGGTCGCGGGCCTCGCCGACGGTCTGGTCGGTCACCGAGACGTGCACGAGGACGCCGAGGAGCGCGGCGAGCCCGCAGCACATCACCGTGATGAAGACGGCGGCCTTCCAGGTGAGACTGGCGGTCCGCCGCCGCAGCCGCCCGATGCGGCCGGTACCCGGGACCGGCCGCGCGGCCGGTCCTGGAAGCGGCCCCTGCGGTGGACGGTTCACCGGGACCCGGCCGAGGCGGCCGATGGGGCCGGGGTGCGCGCGGACGTGCGTCCCGAGGGCGGGACCGTGGCCCCCACCCGCAGGATCTCGTCCTTGGCCGCGAGCATCGCCCGCTGCCGCCGGTCCCACGACCAGACCGTGCGGTACTCGTAGCCCGCCAGCTTCGACGGCGAGCGGATGATCACGTCCCGGCCCGCGATCTCGACACCGAGCGTGCTGTCGGTCGTCGCCATGACCTCCGTCAGCCGGTGCCCGATGACGGTGTAGGTGCGTACGCCCAACTGGTGGTCGGGCATCCGCACCCCGAGCACCATGTCGTCGCGGCCGTCACCGGTGAGATCGCGGTAGTACGCCCGCAGGACCGGGCACGCCGGGCCGCGCGCGCTCTTCCCGCCGCACCGCGCGACCTGCCGGGCCGTCTGCGCGTACCGCCCCTTGCCGGTGTAGAGGTCCGGGTGGGCGGCGATCTCCGCGCGGAAGACGGCGACCGGGTCGGCTTTGCGGATGTCGTCGCCCGGTACCGGGACGCCCTTGACCGTCTCGGTGTCCGCCTCGCCGTAGTCGACGGCGGGCGAGGCGGCGGGCGGGACCTGCGGCCACAGCCGGGTCGGCCCCACGGCGGTGGACGTCGGACCCGCGCCGCGCAGGTCGCCCGGGTCCCCGCAGCCCGCCAGCAGCGCACCGGCGAGCGCGAGCGCGACGAGCAGCGCGACCGGCGGCGCGGCGGCGGGCGACACGGCGGCGGGCGGCGCGACGGCCGCGGGGCGGTTGTGGATCACTGCGCTCCTGCGTCGGGGCCGGACGGGGCCGGACGGGCCGGAGGTGGCCGGTCGGGGGGCAGGGACATGGCTGATCGACCCTGCTGTCCGGGACACCTTATTCGTACGGAAGTCCCTTTTGTTCGCCGAGTGGGCCGAGTGGGCCGAGTGGGTCGGGCGGGGCTGTCGGCGTCGCCCGACCGGCTACTCGGCCTACTCGGCGAGTTCCTCCAGGAGCCGGGCCGTGGCCAGACCGGTCCGCAGGTAGTCCACGAAGAGTTCGTTGTGCAGGGCCCACGGGGAGCGGCGGGCGCGGATCAGCCGGATCGCCTCGTCGGACGTACGGCCTCCGAGGACCAGGGCGTGGGCGACGACGAGCCCCGAGCGGTTGTAGCCGTGGAAGCAGCGGACCAGGACGCGTCTGCCCTCCTCCAGCGCCTCGGCGGCGGTCCGGGCGAGCCGTATCACGCCGGCCAGCTGGGTGCCGTCCAGCGGCCCGTCCGGGATGGCCCACACATGGTGCTCGACGCCCGGGTCGGGACCGTGGCCGGGTAGTCGCAGCAGGGTCAGTACCAGGTCGAACTCGTCGTGCACGACGGCGAACTCCGGTTCTCCCGACCGGCCCGTGTACTGGTGCCCGCCCATCCACAGACCGGGCACGATCTCGCTCCACGGACTGTCCGGGACCGGCACATCGGGTTGCCTTCTGCGAGCCCGCAACGGCGCCTCCCCCTCCAACTGCTTCCAAAGGTAACCGCCTTCTTGCCCCTGGAGCACCCCGCCTGTTCCCATGGTCGAGGGGTGATGATGCATGAACGCACTGCGCGTCATACCGACTTGGCGGCACGGTCAGGAACGGCTCTACGTCTGCCGCACGGACGGCAGGAACGTCGCCTGGTACGACAGGGAGGCCGCCCGGGTCAATCTGCTCAGCGAGGAGCGGCGCGAGGACGTGCTCGATGTGCTCGGCCCGTTCCTGACCGGAACGGTGACGGTCGGACCGCCGCCGGTGCCGACCCCCGCCGAACTCGCCAGGCTGTCCCTGCACCCGGACGACGACCTCGCGCCGAACCGGCCCGGAGAGGCCCTGCAGACCGTGCTCGACCACGAGCCGGGCCCGCAGCGGCGGCTGCGCACGGATCCCAGGCGGCACGCCCTCGCGGCGGAACTCGCGGTGGGCGAGGCGCTGGACCGGCTGGAGGGGGCCGGCTGGCGCACCCTGCACTCGGTGCCGCTGTCCGGCGGGGACCGTGTCCATCACCTGGTGATCGGCCCGGGAGGCCTGTTCGCCGTGCACACGGTGTACGCGCGCAAGCTGCGCGTCCTCGTCGCCGATCCCATGGTCACGGTGGGGCGCCGGGAGGCCCGGCCGCTGCTGCGCGCGGTCCGCGCCGACGCGGACCGCGCCTCGTACGCCCTCACCGCCGAGGTGCGCCCCGTCCTGGTGCTCTTCGCCCCCAAGGACGTCTCGGTGACGACCCCGCTGCGCGAACTGCGCGTCCTGCTGGACACGGACGTGACATCGCTGGCCCGCGCGGGAGGCATCCTCAAACCGGCGGACGTAGAAGCCCTCCACGCGATGGCCCGAGACCGGGGGACATGGACCCGAGTCTGACCCCCGCCCCCAGCCCCCGAAGGGGCGAGGGGAACGGCGCGGCCGGCCTCCACGGGCCTGCGGTCGAGTGTCGGTGCCCCGAAGGGGCGCGGGGAACTGCGCGGCCAACCCCCACCGGCCCGCGGTCGAGTGTCGGGGGGAGTGGTCCGGGTTCCGAGGTCCGACCGCGCCGCCACAGTGCCCCGAAGGGGCGCGGGGAACTGCGCGGCCAACCCCCACCGGCCCGCGGACGAGTGTCAGGGGAGCGGTCCCGCCCGGCCCGCGTCCAGCAACGGCGCCAACAGATCCCCATGGCGATCGAGACGCCCCGCGATGTCCCCGGCCACGAAGGCCAGTTCGGACGGACCGGCGCAGGACTCGACCTCGCCCCAGGTGACGGGGGCGGAGACCGCGGGCGCCGCCCGGGCCCGGAGCGTGTACGGCGCGGCGGTCGTCTTGCGGGCAGCGTTCTGACTGAAGTCGACGAAGACCTTGCCGGGCCGCAGACTGCGGTTCATCCGGTGGACGACCAGACCGGGCAGCCCGGCCTCCGCCTCCACCGCGAGCACCCTGGCGTAGGCGGACACCTCGGCGGACGGCGCTGGCTCCAGAGCGGCCAGCAGATGCAGCCCCTTGGAGCCGGACGTCTTCGCGTACGCCGTCAGACCGTCCGCCGCCAGCCGGTCGCGCAGCCATACGGCGACCCGGCAGCACTCCACGATCGTGGCCGGCGCGCCGGGATCCAGGTCGAGGACCAGCCGGTCGGCGACATCAGGGGTCCGCGCCCGCCACTGCGGGGTGTGGAACTCGGTGACCAGGTTCGCCGCCCACATCAGGGACGGCAGATCCTGGACCAGGACCATCCGGGCCGGCCCCTCCGAACGGGGAACCTCCGTGGTGGCGACCCAGTCGGGCGTACCGGGCGGGACGTTCTTGGTGAAGAAGACCTGGCCGTCCGGCCCGTCCGGATAGCGCAGCAGGGAGACCGGACGGTCGCGGAGATGGGGGAGGAACGCCTCCGCCGCCGTCGCGTAGTAGTGCAGCAGCTCACCCTTGGTGAAGCCCGTCGCCGGGTGGAGCACCTTGTCCAGGTTGCTCAGGGTCACCTTTCGCCCGGCCACCTCAGTGATTGGCGTCATAGGATGACAATCCCACGTATTCGTACGAAAACGGGTGTGCGGGGGTGGGAGCGGGGCCGGGGCCGGGGTACGGATGACAGCGACCTGAAGGGTGTCGGACGTGAGATCCATATGGAACGGTGCCATCTCCTTCGGCCTGGTCAGCATCCCGATCAAGCTGATGAACGCCACGGAGAACCACTCGATCTCCTTCCGCCAGATCCACACCGAGGACGGCGGCCGCATCCGCTACCGCAAGGTGTGCGAGGCGGAGGACCGCGAGGTGACGTCGTCCGAGATCGGTAAGGCGTACGAGGACGCGGACGGCACGATGATCCCCATCACGGACGAGGACCTTGCCTCCCTGCCGCTCCCGACCGCCCGGACGATCGAGATCGTGGCCTTCGTGCCGGCCGACCGGATCGACCCGCTCCAGATGGACACGGCGTACTACCTGTCGGCGAACGGGGTGCCGGCGGCCAAGCCGTACACCCTGCTGCGGGAGGCGCTGAAGCGCAGCCAGAAGGTCGCCATCGCGAAGTTCGCGCTGCGCGGGCGGGAGCGGCTGGGCATGCTGCGGGTCGTCGACGACGTCATCGCCATGCACGGGCTGCTGTGGCCTGACGAGATCCGCGCGCCCGAGGACGTCGCCCCGGACGCGGGTGTCACCGTCCGGGACAAGGAACTCGACCTGGCCGACGCGCTGATGGACACGCTCGGGGAGGTCGATCTCGCGGAGTTGCGCGACGACTACCGCGAGGCGGTGGAGGAACTGATCGCGGCGAAGGCGTCCGGGGAGGCGGCGCCGTCCGCGCCCTCCGCGGAGAAGTCCGGCGGCAAGGTCATCGACCTGATGTCCGCACTGGAGAACAGCGTGCGGCAGGCGCGGGGTGCGCGGGGCGAGGACGCCGGTTCTGACGGGGCCCAGGTGAAGCCCCTTCGCAAGAGGGCGGCGAAGAAGACGGCCGCGAGCGCTGCGAAGCCGGCGTCGACCAAGAAGAAGACCCCGACGAAGAAGGCGACCACGAAGTCCGCGGCGAGCAAGAAGTCGTCGGACGCTCCCCCACCCAAAAAGACCTCCCCTCGAAAGACGGCATCAGCCTGACCGGACGTCTCCCTTCGGCTGCGGACCGCACGTGGCTGGTCGCGCAGTTCCCCGCGCCCCTAAAGACGCGCCTGGCGCCGCGGGTGGGGGCGGGGGTGGTCCGGGACATGTGGTCGGCGCTCCCGAGCCGACAAGTGAACGCACCTTGCCGCGCCGCCCACACATCCCGAACCACCCCCTCACGCCCCATCAGCGCCCACCCCAAGCCACGCACAACGGTCACATACAAGGGCCGCGAGGAACGGTGCTGAGCCCCGTACGACGGTCACATACAGGCACGGGGCCACCCCCACTCCCTAGGGGCGCGGGGAACGGCGCGCTCAGCCACGCACGACGGCCACATGCAAGCACGGGGCCACCCCCACCCCCTAGGGGCGCGGGGAACTGCGCGCTCAGCCACGTCCGACGGTCACATGCAGGCACGGGGCCACCCCCACCCCCCAGGGGCGCGGGGAACTGCGCGACCAGCCACGTACGACCCGCACGTATGAACGAACACCCGGCCGCCCTCGCGGCCACCCGGGCACGGGCCCCTCCCGTTACGCAAGGCCACCGCCCACGTCGACGAGCACGCGCACACCGACAAGTTCCCCAGCCGTACTGGCAAGCGAGGCCGCCGGTTCGTTCTATTGTCATGATCCCGGGCGAGACGTGGAGGCGGCCGAACCATGCCGAGCAGTGATGCGCCGAAGTGGCTGCGACCGTTGCACCCGGAGGTGCGGACACTCCCGGCCGGCCAGTGGTGGGACGCGGTCCGGGTCCCACTGGCCACGGGCATGCGCATCCTCGATCATCTGGGCCCACGCACGGGAGCGGTGATCGAGGACGGCTACGGCGGCGTCCTGTACTGGCTAGTCCCGCCGGGCGAGGCCGCCACCTGGGACGTCCCCCCGGCCCGCATCCTCGGCCAGGGCTCCCACGTGGCCGTCCCGCCCCGGCACCGCACGTACGCCCCCGGTCTGCACTGGCGCGTGCCACCGACCAGGACCCGCCACTGGACGGACCCGGCCCACCTCCACGCCGCCCTGCGCCGAGCCCTGTCCTGACCGAGGGCCCGCGTCCGGCGCCCGTCTCCTCCCTCGCGGCATCCCGAGCGGAGATCTTGACGGCTGTGAGTTACCGGTAACATCATAGTTGCCGCAGCGCCATCGCCGACGCCCCGGTCGGCTCGTCGCCCGCGCGGACGCGGGCCGTCAACCGCCGACTGGAGTCCGCGTGAGCGACCACGTGAGTGACCGCGTGAGTGACGACACAAGCCGTGACGACGTGCCCGTGTTCAGCGCCGCGGCCGTCGTCGCCTCCTGCGGCGGGTTCGTGCTCATCGGCGCGCTCCAGGCGCTGTACGGGCCCTCGATCCCCGCCCTGCGCGAGGAGTTCGGGCTGTCGCCCTCGGCCGCCGGGCTCGCGCTGAGCGCGCACTTCGTCGGCGGCGTCGCCGGAGTGCTGCTCTTCGACCGGCTGTACGGCCGGCTCGGCAACCGGCAGATCCTCGGGGCCTCGTACCTGCTGATGGCCCTCGGCGCGGCAGGCTTCGCGCTCGCGCCGGACTGGCCCGTCGCGCTGGCCTCGGCCCTGCTCGCGGGGCTCGGTTTCGGCGGTGTCGACTACGGGCTCAACCAGCTGTTCGCCGTCGGCTTCGGCCACCGTTCGACCGCCATGCTCAACATCCTCAACGCGCACTTCGGCGTGGGCGCGATCCTCGGACCGGCCGTGATCGGCGCGGTCGGCGCCGAGCACTATCCGGTCGTCTTCCTCGTCTTCGCCGTCGTCAATCTGCCGCTGCTGCTGTGCCTCAGGGGTGTGCGCGAGCATGCGCCGCAGCCGGGGGAGGGGGAGCGAGCGCCCGGTGGGCCGTCCGTTCTCGGCCGCAGTCTGGGGTCGGTGCTCGCCATGTTCGTCACCCTGTACGTGCTGCACGTGGGCATCGAGGCGGGCGTCGGCGGCTGGGAGCCCACCCACCTGGAGGCGGTCGGGTACGGCGCCGGGGCCGCGGCCACCGCCACCTCCGTGTACTGGCTGATGATGACCGTCGGCCGCTTCCTCGCGGCACCGCTCGCGCTGCGCCACTCCGCCCAGTCGATCGTCATCGTCTCGTGCGCCGGCATGACGGTCTGCCTGCTGCTGGCCACGATCCCGGGCCTCGCCCCCTATGCGTACGCGGGAGTCGGCCTGTTCATCGCGCCGATCTTCCCCACCGGCCTGCCCTGGCTCAACCGGGCCGCCCCGCGGGCCCGCAGAGCCGGCGCGCTGGTCATCGCCGCGTCCATGGCCGGCGGAGTCGTCGCCGGACCCGCGCTCGGCAAGGCCATCGAGTGGTCCGGGGTCCGTGCCGTCCCGCTCCTGCTGGGCGCGGTCTCGGCCCTGTGCCTGGCCGCCACGCTCTGGCTGGTCCGCGCCACGCGCCCGGCGACGGCCGGCCGCTGAGGACCTCCACCCCATCGATCGCTGAAGCCGCCGTCGCATCGGCCACCGAAGCCGCCACATCGACCACTGACCCAGTCCCCGTACCGATCCCCCGTCCGAGCCGAAGGGAAGCAGCATCCTGATGACTGTTCTGAGTACGTCCTCCGACGAATTCCGGCTCCATGGAGAGCCGTTCCGGATCATCTCCGGTGCCATGCACTACTTCCGCATCCACCCCGACCAGTGGGCCGACCGGCTCCGCAAGGCCCGGCTGATGGGCCTCAACACGGTGGAGACGTACGTCCCGTGGAACCTCCACCAGCCCGAACCCGGCACCCTCGTCCTCGACGGCATCCTCGACCTGCCCCGCTATCTGCGGCTGGCCCAGGACGAAGGCCTGCACGTCCTGCTGCGCCCGGGCCCGTACATCTGCGCCGAGTGGGACGGCGGCGGCCTGCCCTCCTGGCTCACCACGGACACCGACATCCGGCTGCGTACCAGCGACCCTCGCTTCACCGACGCGCTCGACCGCTATCTCGACCTGCTGCTGCCCCCGCTCCTGCCCCGGCTGGCCGCGAACGGCGGCCCGGTGATCGCCGTCCAGGTGGAGAACGAGTACGGGGCGTACGGCGACGACCGCGCGTATCTGGAACACCTCGCCGCGTCCTTCCGTGCCCGGGGCGTCGAGGAGCTGCTGTTCACCTGCGACCAGGCCGACCCGGAGCACCTGGCGGCCGGTAGCCTCCCCGGCGTCCTCACGACCGGCACCTTCGGCAGCCGGATCACCGAGTCCCTCGATCAGTTGCGCGCGCATCAGCCCGAAGGGCCGCTGATGTGCGCGGAGTTCTGGATCGGCTGGTTCGACCACTGGGGCGAACCGCACCATGTGCGCGACGCGGCCGACGCCGCCGCCGACCTCGACCGGCTCCTCTCCGCGGGCGCCTCGGTCAACATCTACATGTTCCACGGCGGCACCAACTTCGGCTTCACGAACGGCGCCAACCACGACCACGCGTACGCGCCCATCGTGACCTCGTACGACTACGACGCGGCCCTCACCGAGTCCGGCGACCCGGGTCCGAAGTACCACGCCTTCCGCGAGGTCATCTCCCGTCACGCCCCGGTCCCCGACGAGCCCGCCCCGGCGCCGGGTCCCAAACTGCCGCCCATCGTCGTCGAGTTGGATGATCGCGCGTCGCTGCTGCCGCATGCGAGCGTCCTCGCCAAGCCGGTACGCGTCGACGCCGGTCCGGTGACCATGGAGGAGCTGGGACTGCGGGCCGGGTACGTCCTCTACCGCACCACGGTTCCCGCGGGCGGCGACGGTGTCCTGCGCTTCGCGGGCGGGGTCGGTGACCGCGCCCAGGTCTTCGTGGACGGCGCCCCCGTCGGCGTACTGGAACGGGAACGGCACGAAGAGGCCCTGCCCGTGCGCGTTCCGCGGGCCGGTGCCACGCTGGACGTGCTCGTCGAGAACATGGGCGGGGTCAACTACGGACCGCGCATCGGCGCGCCCAAGGGACTGCTCGGACCCGTCACCTTCGACGGCACCGCCCTGCACGGCTGGGACTGCCACCCCCTGGCCCTGGACACGGTGGGTGCGGTTCCCTTCGCTCCGGCCGTCGATTCGCCGTCCGACGCCGGACCCGCCTTCCACCGCGGCACGTTCGAGGTCGGGGCGCCCGCCGACACCTTCCTCTCCCTGCCCGGCTGGACCAAGGGCCAGGCCTGGATCAACGGCTTCCACCTCGGCCGCTACTGGAATCGCGGCCCGCAGCGCACGCTGTACGTGCCCGCGCCCGTCCTGCGCCCCGGCACCAACGACGTCGTCCTGCTGGAACTGCAGGCCACGACCGAACCGCGCGTCCACCTCACCGACACCCCCGACCTCGGCCCGGTGAACCCGTGATGCCGCCGCTCCGCCTGAAGGTGTCCACGCCGGCCGCGCCACCCCTCACCGGCCACCTCCCTTTCGCCGACGCCCCCGGAGTCCCCGACCCGATCGAGGTCACCAGCCGCTTCCTCACCCGCGGCGGGCGCCCCTGGTTCCCGGTCTCCGGCGAGTTCCACTACACCCGCTACCCGGCGGCGGAGTGGGAGGAGGAGCTGCTGAAGATGAAGGCGGGCGGGGTGACGGCCGTCGCCAGCTACGTCATCTGGATCCACCACGAGGAGGTCGAGGGCCGGATCCGCTTCGACGGCGACCGGAACCTGCGGCGCTTCGCCGGCCTCTGCGCCCGCCACGGCCTGGACTTCGTCCCGCGCATCGGCCCCTGGTCCCACGCGGAGGTCCGCAACGGCGGCTTACCCGACTGGCTTCTCGCCGGGGCCTGCACCCCGCGCACCGACGATCCGGCGTACCTGGCACCCGTACGCACCTGGTACGAGGCCGTCGCGGCGCAGCTGAGCGGACTCGACCGCGCGCACGGCGGCCCCGTCGTCGCGATCCAGATCGAGAACGAGCTGTACGACCGGCCGGGCCACCTGCTCACGCTGAAACGCATGGCGCAGGCGGCCGGGCTGAGCGCCCCGCTGTGGACGTCGACGGCGTGGGGAGGCGTGCGACTCCCGCCCGACGAACTGCTCCCGCTGTACGGCGGCTACCCCGAGACCTTCTGGACCGAGGCCGACGGCGGCTGGCCCGACACCTGCCGCACCCACTTCTTCTTCACCCACCAGCGCGACGACGAGGGCATCGGCGCCGATCTGCGCCCGACGACGACGGTACGCGGTACCGAACCGACGGCCACGGAGAGTCGATTCCCCTGGGCCACCTGCGAGTTGGGCGGCGGCATGGCGGTCTCGTACCACCGCCGCCCCCGGGTCGGCGCCGCCGACGTCGGAGCGCTCGGCCTCACGAAGATCGGCTGCGGTTCCGTGTGGCAGGGCTACTACATGTTCCACGGCGGTACGAATCCCGCGGGCGAGCTGACGACCCTCCAGGAGTCCCACGCGACGGGCTACCCCAACGACCTCCCCGTCCGCACGTACGACTTCCAGGCCCCGCTCGGGGAGTACGGCCAGTACCGGCCCTCGTACGACGAACTGCGCCTGCAGCACCTGCTGTTGGGAGACTTCGGCGGCCTGATCGCACCGATGGAGTCCTTCCTGCCGGCACGGCAGCCGACGGGGCGGGACGACCGGGACACCCTGCGCTGGGCGGTCCGGGCCTCGGAGGACTCCGGCTTCCTCTTCGTCAACAACCACCAGCCGCATGAGGAGTTGCCGGACCACCCGGACACCTCGTTCACCGTCGAGTTCCCGGCGGGACCCGCGCTCAC
This sequence comes from Streptomyces liliiviolaceus, assembly GCF_018070025.1. Lineage (NCBI taxonomy): Bacteria > Bacillati > Actinomycetota > Actinomycetes > Kitasatosporales > Streptomycetaceae > Streptomyces > Streptomyces liliiviolaceus. Next base: position 8,305,770 of record NZ_JAGPYQ010000001.1, on the reverse strand, counting down.
CCTCCCGAGCACACCGGTCACGGTCCCGACGGGCGCGTACTTCTGCTGGCCGCTGCGCCTGGACGTGGCAGGCCTGCGGCTGGACTGGGCGACGGCGCAGCCGGTGTGCACGGTCGACGCCGACGGCCGTACGGTCCTGGTGCTGGCGGCCGCGGACGGCATCCCTGTCGAACTCGCCCTGGCCGCGCGTACGTTGAGGTCGGTTCGGACGCCCTTCGGGCAGAGCGTCACCCTCGACGACCGCGTGCTGGTCACGGGGCTGCGGCCCGGCACCGACGCTCTGGTGGAGGTGGACACGGCGGACGGCGAACGGGTCGGCCTCCTGGTCCTGGACGCGAGGACGGCCCGTACCGCCTACAAGGGGGTCGCCTGGGGAGCGGAGCGGCTGGTGCTCTGCGCGGCAGGTGCAGATGCCTGTACAGGTGCCGGTGTCGTCTTCGACGAGCATGCGCGGGGCGGGGAGGGCGAGGTACGGGTGCACAGCCCGGCCGGTGACGTTTCGCTGGCCGTACTGCCGGCGCCGGGACGGCCGCCGGTCGTCACGGGCGGGAGCGTGCGGGAGTCGGAGGACGGGGTGTTCACGCGGTATCACCTGACGGGGGACGGCCGGGACCCGCGGTTCGGGGGAGAGAGCGGGGGAGGCGGACTGCGCGTCGGGCGGGCCGAGCTGGTGCGTGCCGCCGGGCCGGCGCCCGAACCCGTGACCGGCGTGCAGGGCCGGGCGAGTGCCCCCGCCGACGAGCACTACGACACGACCGCCGCCGAGTACGCCATCTCTGTCCCCGACGGACTCCCGCTCACCGGAACCCTGCTGCGCGTCCACTGGTCCGGTGACGTGGCCCGCGCGTACGTGGGCGACAGGCTCGTGGCGGACCAGTTCCACGCGGGGCGGGCCTGGGACATCGCCCTCGACCGGCTTCCGGCGTTCGACCTCCGGGGGGAGGGCCTGCGGCTGCGGGTGCTGCCGAGGGCGACGGAGGCGCGGGTGTACGTGGCGGACGTGTCCGCAGCGGAGGCGGCCGCGGCGACGGTCGGGCGGGTCGAGTGGGTGATGACCCGTACGTGGGCGATCGGTGAGGCGGGGGAGGTGAGGGAGGCCGGGTAGAGCGGGGCGGGGCCGGGCTGCCGGGCCGCCCTCCCGCCCGGCGGCCTATCCTGGGCCGACCGGGCGGGCCCCCGACCGCCGGACGGACCTGTACCTTCCGTCCCTCTACCTCTACCTCCGTTACCTCTACCTCTGTCGTCCCCCTACCTCCGTCTCCGTACCTCGAAGGGCATCACCCGCAATGACCCGAAGTGCCGGTGACGATGTGCCGACCGGTCCCCCCAAGGGGCGCAGCCGGCGCAACTTCGCGGGGGCGCGGCCGGTGATGGACGACGTGGCGCGGCTGGCCGGTGTCTCCAAGCAGACGGTGTCCCGGGTACTGAACGACAACCCGGCCGTTCGTCCCGAGACCCGTGAGGTGGTCCTGACGGCCATGCGGACCCTCGGCTACCGCCCGAGCCGCAGCGCGCGCTCGCTGGCCAGCGGCCGTACCCGCATGCTGGGCGTGATCTCCTTCGACGCGGCCCGTTACGGCCCGGCCTCCATCCTGACGGCGATCAACAGCGCGGCCCAGGACGCGGGTTACCTGGTCAGCTCCATCGCGCTCGACACGGCGGACCGGGCCACCGTCGTACGGGCCGTGGACACCCTGTCGGCCGAGGGCGCGGACGGTGTGATCGCCATCGCCCCGCAGCGCTGGGTGGGCAGGGCGCTGGCGGAGGCGCGGCTCGACACCCCGCTGATGGTCCTGGAGAACGACCTCGGCAAGGACGCGTCCTTCGTCACGGCCGACAACCGGGCGGGCGCCCGCAAGGCGACCGAGCACCTGCTGGACTTCGGCCACGCGACGGTCCGGCACATCGCGGGCCCCACGGGCTGGCTGTCGGCGGACCGCAGGGTGGAGGCGTGGCGGGCCACGCTGAAGGCGGCGGGGGCGGCGGTCCACGAACCCCTCGTCGGCGACTGGAGTGCCGACTCGGGCTACGAACTGGGCCGCAGGCTGGCCGACGACCCCGACGTCACCGCGATCTTCGCCTCCAACGACCAGATGGCGCTCGGCGTGCTCCGCGCCCTGCACGAGTCGGGCCGCCGGGTGCCGGACGACGTGAGTGTGGTCGGGTACGACGACATCCCCGAGGCCGCGCATCTGCTTCCCCCGCTGACGACGGTCCGTACCGACTTCCCCGAGATCGGTACGCGTTCCCTGCGGCTGCTCCTGTCCCAACTGGACGGGCCGCCGGAGCCGGAACTGGGCCGGGTGGTGCCGGTCGAACTGATCGTGCGCAGAAGTACGGGCCCGGCGCCGACCCGTTGAGCCATTCAGTCGTTGAGCCGTTGCGTGCTTACACGGGTCACGGACGAGGAAAATCTGTGTGGATCAGGTGAGTGGGCAGGCACTTCGGCGGGATAGAAAGGACACATGCCGGAGCACGAGACCCCTGTCGGAGCCACAGATGACGTCGACGTCACGGAGGACCTGGACGTCATGGACGACGTAGACGTAAGTGAAGTGGCGGTGGAGAACACGGCTGCCGCCGGCGGGGCCATTGCCGGCGCGGGCGTCACCGATGTGGGCGTCACCGATGCGGGCGCCACCGATGTGGGCGTCGATGACGACGTCGACGCGGTGACCCGGGCGGTGCTGACCGCCTCGCGCGTACTGGTCGCGGTCTCGGCCCGTTCGCTCGCCGAGGTCGAGGAACGGGTGACCCTGCCGCAGGTCCGGATGCTGGTCGTGCTGTCCACGCGCGGCGCCACCAAGCTGGTCACGCTCGCCGAGCTGCTCCAGGTCGCGCCGTCCACGGCCATGCGCATGGTCGACCGGCTCATCACCGCCGGACTCGCCGACCGGCAGACCAACCCCGGCAACCGCCGCGAGACCCTGCTCCGGCTCACGGAGGAGGGGCGGCGCACGGTCGAGGACGTCACGGCCCGCCGGCGCGCGGAGATCGCCACGATCGTGGAACGCCTCACCCCGGCCCAACGGACGGCGATAGTCGAGGCGTTGACCGCCTTCAACGAGGCGGGCGGTGAGCCCCCGGTCCCGGACGTGGGCGACGCGGAGGACGGTGTGCCGCACCCGCTGGGCTGGGTGGACCCGCAGACGGGCCACGACGGATAGCCGGCTGTCGCTCATCCCACGGCGGGCGTCGGAGTCGGGGTGGGTGTCGGCGAGGTCGTATTCACATCCAACCCCTCCGGCCTGTTGAGGACGAGGACGGGCGAACCGGGCTGCGGGGCGGGCGGGGTCAACTCGGCCTTGGGGAGCTTGGGCGGGCTGGTCTGCTGGAAGTTGACCTGGTCGTAGTTGACGAGGTCGGTCTTCTCCAACACCGTGATGTGGTCGAGGACGGTGTCGTTGGCCAGGTCGGCGAGCTCACGGACCATGGTGTTCTTGGTGTTGGCACGGATCTTCGCGATGACGGGGAAGATCTGCCCGTGCGTGACGCGCATGATGTTGACGGCGGTCGTGTCGAACTGCTGCCCGGTGCTCCCGTCCACGGTGGCCACGAACTGCTGTTGCTGCGGGCTGGCCTGGTTGGGCAGGGTGACGCCCAGCTCGGGCGCGATCTTCCGACACATCTCGTCGAGCCCGGAGTGCCCGGCGACGAGATGCTTCCCGGCCTCCTTCATGGCGGGCGTGGTCCCGCGCTCCATGGCCATCAGCCCCAGCGGATGCTCCCAGAGCCCCGCGGCCCGCACCTTGACGACAAAATCGCGATCGGCCTCGGTCAGGGGCCCGTACCGGGTGTTGGCGATGATCCGGTCCTGGCTGGTCGTGGTGGTCTCCACCCCGACGAGAGCCGGATAGGCGAGCGCGGCAAGCGTCACGCCCAGCCCACCGATCACGAATACGGTCCCTGCGGTGCGTTGCGTGACACGCATGCTGCCTCCTGAGCTGAACGACCCGGTCGCCAGGAGGTACGTACGAGAAGCACAAGGCAATCATTGCGCTAGGTAAATTTTGCACTCGGGTGGATTTGGGTCGACCGAACATCCAGACACCGCCGGTCCTGCAGCCACCGCCGGTTCAGCGCAGGTGATCGAGGAAGGTGGTCCAGGCGTTGCGGGAGAAGGCGAGTACAGGGCCGGTGGGGCGCTTGCTGTCGCGGACGGGTATGAGGGGGGTGAGGTTGCCGGCGACCTCGACGCAGTTGCCTTGGCCGCCGCTGTAGCTACTGGCACGCCATACGGCTTCGGCGAGTACGGGTACGGGTACGGGCTGTATGTGGTGGTCCTGGCTCATGCTTGATACTCCTTGGCGATGCGGCGGATCAGCGTGCGCGATTCCGTGGGAGGCAGCGCTGTGGTGCGGGCGTCGTCGAAGAGGGTGCGGTAATGGGCGACTGCCGGTTCGCGCTCCACCCAGATGTTGCCGGTCGGGGTCTCCGTCAATACAAGGTCGAGCGACGTCACCTGAGGGAAGCTCAGCAGCAGATAGGGGCCGAACATACCCGAGTGGGCGCCACGCGCGAACGGCAGAACCTGGACGGTGATGTTGGGCTGCTCCGCCATGGCGACAAGGTGCTCCAGTTGCGCACGCATCACCGCCGGGCCGCCCACATGCTGGCGCAGGACTCCTTCGGACAGCACCGCCCAGAGCGACATGGGGTCCTCGTCGGTGAGCCGTCGCTGCCGGGCGAGCCGGACCTCGACGAACTGGTCGATCTCCTCAGGCGTCTGCCAAGCCCGCGAGGCGACTGTCACCGCCCGCCCGTAGGCAGCGGTCTGAAGCAGTCCGGGGATCAGTTGCACCTCGTATGTTCGGACGCTGTCGCAAATGGCTTCCAGTTCGATCTGATCCCTGTACGAATCTCCTAGAACTGCGTCGTAGGGGTGCCACCATCCCTCACGGCGACGCCGGTTGGCGCGTTGCGCCATGGCGCTGAGACGCGCGCGAGCCTCAAGGTCCTGGACTTGGTACGCCTGCATGAGTGCGTTCAGATCCGGAGCGCGGACGGGAACGTGCCCGTTCTCCATCCGGCTGATCTTTCCCTTGGTGCAGTCGAGAAGCTCCGCTGCGTCCGCCATGGACACGCCCGAGGCCTCACGGAACTTGCGCAGTTCGTCGCCGAGTTGGCGTCCGAGCACGGTGGACGGTTTGACAGTAGGCATGGGGCGACTCCTACCAGAGGCCAGGCGGTCAGTCCGCGAAGTTACTCGAAGGGGTGAAGCGAGACTAACAAGCTCCATGCAACGTTGCGCCAATACATATGCTGCGGAATGCCTGCCTCGGTGAACCAGCAACTGCTGCCGCAGCGCGGGGACGAGATCGCCGCCCACCGATCATCAGGGAGTGCCATGACAGGGAGCCCAGCCTCGAACGAAGTCACCTTCCAGCTGCCCCACTGTCGTCGCAGCGTCCCTAGAACGCGAGCGCTGGCACACGCCGTGCTCGGTGCATGGGGAGTCGGCCAAGACGTGCTGGACGTCGCGGAGTTGCTGCTCTCCGAGCTGGTGACCAACGCGCTGCGAGCCCACGCACCGAGCGACCGACAGGTCGGCGTCCGGATCGCGAGATCAACGGCGGACGGCCTGCTGAGACTGGAGGTCAGCGACGAGTGCGAGGGTCGGCCCGAAGTGCGCACGCCCAGCGACGACGAAACCGGCGGGCGCGGGCTACTCCTGGTGGAGGCGCTGGCTCACCGCTGGGGCGTCGAGGAACACGAGGCCGGTCCCGGAAAAACGGTATGGGCCGAGTTGAAGGCGCCGGACATCGTCGCCGAGCCCGTCGAACGGGAGACCGCGGCGGCCATGGTGCGCCCGGACCAGCTGGTGAAGGTGCGGGGTGAGTGGCGCGTGGTCGTCAGCGCACCGACGCGAACACTATGGCGGCGATGACCTCGCGGTAGTGCTGAGCCTGGACGAGGGCCTGGTGCTACGCGTGCAGGCAACCGAACTCCTGACCGTCCGGCAACGCAAGGAGGACTCAGCGGATGTATGAGTGTGAGGTCATCCAGCTCGTGACCGCCCCATGACCACTACTACGGCCATAAGCGAGTACCAGGCCCGAAGAGGACTCATGAGTGCGCAGCACGCCGAGCCACCGCACGGATCACTTCCGCACCTCGGGACTGTGGCCGACATCCGCGCCGAGCTGCGGGACGGACGGGGGCTTTACGCCGAGAGCTTCGAGGCTGATCGCGCCCGCGCCATGGATACTGCCACGACAACGGACCTCCACCCATTCGCCGACGTCATCAAGACGGACGCCGGCAGCATCCGCGCCTACAGCGAACCCGAGTTGACGACGCGCTTCAGGCAGGGCTCGACCTCATCCCCGAAATCAAGAGGGGTCAGGGGGAGCCGCGACTTTTGTCGATTCTAGTGCTGAACTGGGTGATCGGCTGAGGCTTGCCGCATTCCCTAACAGGGCTGTGGCATTGTGACGTTATCCTGAATAAGTCCCGAAGGCCAATCAGTCAAGATTTCAGCAGTGTTTTGCTGCGTGCTTCGATTGTTCTACCAAGATACTGTGTCAAACCTCGTGGGAGCGTTAGAGATTCTGCCACGACAGGCCAATTTTCTCTAACTAGTTCTACCGTCTCCTTAACGAAGTCGGTCAGGTTTGCCCCGGTAGCATTCAGGCGGCTTTCCAACCTCCGGAAAGTTGCTAGGGAGACACGATCAAAGTGCTTGCTCCCGCCAAATTTGAGCCCCAGATCCTCCTGGTCATCACCGGCCCTGTAGATGTCTGTCGATACCAAATCGTAAGCTGGAGAAAGTGTTGGAATGCGTTCGTCGCGATAGATCAATGACCAATTCTTCAGGTGTGCGTCGCCGTTACTCGTAAGAATAATAAAGGTCATTCTGCGAGCAAATTCTCGCAACGCGCGAATGTCGTGCTGTCTGTAGGTCAGTGATGCGATAGTTTCGAAGTTTCCACGATACTTGTCGCGAGGATAGAAATTTCTGACCTGAGCGAGGTCCTCAATGTGAATTAGTTCTCGGTTAGGCCCTCGGTCAAATCTTTTGACAGCGTAGGCCAGCTCTTCCTCTCCAGGCCATACATTAGATGGAAGCCCCGACAACTGATCGCGATGTACCAACTTGATATCGGGAACGTCAACTCCGGCCTTGCGTGCCAGTGTCATCATCGCGAACTCATTTTGTGGCAGCATGCTGAACTGTCTGTCAGGCAACTTGACAATCCAGTCGCTTCCTTCTCCAAACCCTGGAATGGTCAGGCGGTCATCCTTGGAAAGCATGGCGAACTTCAGTTGCACGCCGGCAAGAGAAATCCTCCACCCGGGATGGCTCTCCGAGTCTGACAGTTGGTGGAGTAGTTCCTGGTTGTCCGAGTGTTCCCAAGTAATCGAGTCTCCGCCGGGCTGAAGCCCTGTAGGCAGGATCCGTACGGCTCCAGGGAGATCTCGTCCGACGTGGGCGAGGAGCTCCATCTCTCGGTCAACCGAGACTCCTCGATCTTCCGCGACCCAATCGCGCACCCGACCTTCGGGAAGTAGATTCGAAAACCATGGGGGAATTCTGAGTGCTGATGATTGTGCCGCCAGAACAGTTTCTTCGAAATACAGGCCCAAGACGGGCCGCTCAGGGTCGTCGCGGTAGGATACGTCGAAAGTCAAGCGAGTGTGGTCGCCGCGTTGGTGCAAAACTCCAACGTGACGGCTCCTTAGCCAGACTGCGTGCTGCACTTCACGCACGTCCAACATCCTCTGCTAGGTCCTCAACCAAGAGCGAGGTGAGTGATGGTGTATTTTCGAAGTTCCACTCACACATACGCTCAAGGAACGAAGTCAATTGCGATTGGAGCTCTGCTTGGCGTGCCTTGAGGAAGTCGACTGTCCGTCCTTCTGTAATCAAGGAGGCCATGTTTGAAGAGATTAGATGAGATGCCAAGGCGGCCTGCCAAGCAGCCTCGGAGAGCTTCAAGGGGCGCTGTGTCACGAGTGGCTCGATGGATGCCACATTGGCTTCCATGACAGGTACCAACGCTCTATTGGCTGCCCAGAGGCGGTATTCATGCGGGATTGTACTTCTTGGGACAATGTAGCGAACGGCATCTAGCGCAGTAGGCCGATCTAGGAGGACTTCAGAAAGGTCCTCTCGGTCGAATGGATTTCCGTCATCGAGAGAGCGGGGCATGTTCGCCCACCATGAACATAGCACTATCTTCGTGGCCGCTTCATTGCTTCGGAAGCGTCGCAGATCAGGGGGTGGTGTTTTTGGGTAGTCAACAAGGCTTAGCAGTTCTTGGATTGACCCGGTGAGGTCATTTGGTTTAACGGCAAAAACCAGGAACCGCACTGCTCCGGTGGTGCTTCCCTTGAAAACCTCAGGACCGACCACTGCCGCTCGCCAAAACCAGCGCCGGAGTAGGCGGATGCTTCTTGAATCAGGGCTTGGGTGGTGCGCAAAGAGTCGGGTGAGGACTACGAGCAAATGGCGGTAGGGGAGCATGCCGACATGCGGAACCCCCGCTTCTTCTTGAAGGAAAGCGATTGCTCGGCGCATTGCTGCCTCGCCGAGTTGATACGCAGTGTCGCGTGCTTCATCGGGAAAATCAATGATGGCGCGCCCGAGATGGTTCCCGCGTGATCCTCCCTCTTCGCCACCAAACTCATTTCGGATTTCCCTTTTTACGTCGGGGCCGCGACGGGCAAGCATGGCCATGAGAACGGTATCGTTGTCTACTGTCCCGAATCCCAAATCCTCGTCGAGATGTTCTGCGATCTTGTCGAACGTGAGGCGATTTTTGATACCTTCATCGTCAGCGAAAAGCGCTGAGAAGATCTCAGCCCGGCTTAGTCGCTTTCCGTAGTTATTCATCCGGTCGAAGATATCTTGCAGAACCTTCACGTCATTCTGGCTCACCTCGTATGCTGGGATTTGAAACTGCCGCAAAGTCTGTGTGATGTTGTTCGCGCGATCGACGTACTCCAATGTCTCAGGATATTTCTGAAACCACTGCAGTACTCGGGTCAGGTTGAACAACACGGGAAGTGGCACAATGAGTGGTTCTTCTTCGGCCGGAGTAGGCACAAACTCCTGGTCACGCAGGTTATATGCGAGGGCGAAACGTGGATCCCTGCTCGCGTCGGGAATTAGTGCGCTGGCAAGGCTTGTGATGCGTTGCTGCCCATCGACGACCCACCTCGCCGCACTTACAGCGGGAGCTTGGATCTCCAATGATCCAAGCTTCAGAACCTGAGCTGGTGCCGGTCGTCGCCATAGCAAGAGGGAGCCGACCGGGTATCCGCGAACAATACTGTCGAAGAGCCGTACGACATCTTGACGCTGCCAACGGAAGTCGCGCTGGAAGTGGGGAATTCGGATTTCTCCCGACCGGGCCATGTTCACGAGATTCTCCACCGTGAACATAGTTGCGCTGGGGCGATCATCGAGTCCGCTTGTCACGTTCGCCTCCTGGGCGTTCACTGCTCATCACCAAGAAAAGTTGTATCACTCGGACGGAGCTCTTGGGGCGAGTGCTGGCTTGAATTATTCAGGTCGGGCGGTAGTCGGAGCTTGGTCGGTGCGCGTGCCGAAGCGGAGGCGAGCCGCCTTGTGGCGTGGGGGGGCAGCCGCAGTGGCAGTTCAAGATCTTCGCAAGGAAGGTGGACCTCTTCCGGGCCGGCGGGAGGACCTGGGCCTGGGTTTGGTAGTGGCATGAGGGCGCAGACGTACTCGGTGAAATGAAGTTCGTTGCCCAACACGGCCAGTGCCACGTAGAGCATAGGCGTTGGCGCGGTGCCTTCTCCTTGTACCTGGTGCCGCCCAGGTACAAGGAGAACGGCATGTACGTGCGGTGGAATTGGGTGATGTGGCCGTGGTCGGCGGTCTGTAACGCGTCACACGTGAGGATCGGCTTGCCGGGCGGGATGCGGAGCGGATCCGCCAACGCCAAGGGAGCGTTCGTGCGGATGGCTACCGCTGGCTTGGTCTTCGTCCAACGGGTGTCGTTGGCTTCCACGTAGCGGCCATCGGCGGCCAGGCGTCCGCCCTTCGGGCGCTTGAGGCGCGAACGGCTCTGAGGCGAACGGGTGAACGTGCCTCGACTTATGATCGCCTCGACCAGACCGGATGCGCGTAGCTCTGCGAGGCCTTGACGGGTTGCAGGACGCGTCACGCTGATGTGCTTCGTCAACGGCTCCTCAGGAGTCAGCGGTTGTCCAGCCGTGAGAGCACCGTTCAGGATTCGTTGCGCAGGTGGTCGGCGATCTGCCGGTACTTCGGCTGCCTGTTCCACGGTCGCGTGTAAAGGCTCTCCGTGGCTGTTCGTTTCTCGGCTACCCAAGAAGGTGCGCAGGTTGACCACTTCCTTGGACGGTGTTCTCCATTGCAAGTCGGTTGCCAACTCGTACTACAGGTCGCCATACCGGACTCTGGTTGCCCGTACATTGGATGGTTTAGCAGCATAAGGGATCAGTCTTCGGAGTGCCAGGGACGAGGAGTTTCAGAGCAGTGGCAAGCCTTCCGATCGATACTGATGATCATCTGCGCCGTACTTCACGCTTCGCGGGTTGGGGATCGAAGTCGGTCAGTCCCGAAGGCGGCTGAGTATCAGCGGAGCGGCCTGGTCCACTTCCATGCTGTGATCCGCCTCGATGGGCCGGACGGACCGACCTTGGTTCCACCTGGCTGGACGACCACGGGCCTCTTGGCGGAGACGGTGCGGGGAAGAGGTTGACTTCGGCTGCTGTCGCGGGCTGCGTCGCCAAGCTGTGGACAAGACAAGGGAGAGCCCTTCGACAACACGGTGTCTGGACTACCCAACTCACTGCGCGGCGGCAAGGCGGCGCTCTCGTTCCTGGAGTTGACGGTCGGATACGTCGATGCCAGGTGGGCGGAGGCATCCGCGAAGCAGCGGGACAGGGACCGGCCGGATGAGATCTTGGCCGCAATGCGGTGGATCGAGCGGGCGTCGCTTCCGGTGGCCGAGTTGCAGGAGATTGTTCGGGTACATGGGCTGATCGACGGTCTCGGGCGGAAGCTGGACGGCAAACCTGCGGCTACGCAGACGTACCGGCGGCGTCGGGCGGTGGTGTTCAACGCACTGGAGTACGCAGTTGAGTTGGAGCTGTTGCCCTCGAACCCGCTGAGCCGAGTACGGCGCAAGCGCGGGAAACGGCCTGTGCAGGAGGTTGACCGCCGAGTGGTCGTCAATCCTCGGCAGGCGCGCGAGCTGCTGGCGGCGGTGACGTACGTGGGTGGCTACGAGCGGGCGAGTGGTCGACGGCTGCGGGCGTTCTTCGGCTGCCTGTACTACGCGGCCATGCGGCCCGGTGAGGCACTGGGTCTCCGTCGCTCGGACTGCACTCTTCCGGCGAAAGGCTGGGGTCGTATCGAGCTGGCCGAAACGCGTCCGACGGCAGGCAAGGCATGGACGGACTCCGGTGAAGCGCATGACAGAAGGGGCCTGAAGCAGCGAGCGGAGGGCGAGGTGCGCATCGTGCCGATACCGCCACCCCTCGTCCGGTTGCTTCGGGAGCACCTGAAGGAGTTCGGTACGGCGAAGGACGGCCGGCTCTTCGCCAGCGAGCGGGGCTACGTCGTAGCCGCGTCGTCGTACTCGCGCGTGTGGAAGCAGACGCGAGAGCTGGCGCTCATGCCGGAACAGGTCTCGTCCGTGCTCGCCTTCCGGCCGTACGACCTTCGGCATGCGGGCGTCTCGCAGTGGCTGAACTCCGGAGTTCCGGCACCGGACGTGGCCGCTCGTGCGGGTCACTCGGTCGACGTGCTGCTCAAGATCTACGCGAAGTGCATCGACGGCCAGGAGCACGAGATGAACGACCGGATCTTGAAGAGCCTGGGGGAGGAGGACGACACCGGAAAGTGAAACGGTCCGCAGGACCGATGGACGTGAGCCCTGGAGAGATCCGGGGCTTTCGTCATGCCTGCACGGCGACGCTAGGCAGGCGCGAAAACATCCCCTGACGTGCGGCGTCGCGCAGATAGATCAACACGCTATTACAACGTGATCACTGGCAAACGCCTGCTTTCGGCGGCCTCCGCCTGCACACGCCCCCAGACACGCGAAGACCCCGTCCTCAGCAAAACCGCTGATGGCGGGGTCTTGGGCACACTTACACAGTGTGCCCCCGGCAGGATTCGAACCTGCGCACACGGCTCCGGAGCCCAGATGAGAACGGGGGACGACAGGGCGTCTGACCAGCGGCGGAGGGTCCTCCCGCGCGGATGCTGAGCAACATCATCACGTCCCTATTACGCGGGCGACCTGTCAGGCGGTCGGTCGGGCCCGTATCGTCGGAGCATGATCTCGGGCAGCGGCGGGGGACCGGACGGCGGCGGCACGGAGTTCACTGCGGAGGGTCTGGCGCCCGTCCTCCGGGAGGCGTGCACGACGGCCGGACTCGACTCCGTCGGCGCCGAGTTGCTGCGGCTCGGATCGAACGCGGTCTACCGCCTGGCGTCGTTACCGATCATCGTCCGCATCGCGCGTGACCCGTCGGTCCTGGCGGAGATGGACCGAGCGGTGAAGGCGGCCCGCTGGCTGGAGTCGGAGGACTTCCCGGCCACACGAGTGCCGGCACAGATCGCTCAGCCGCTCGTTGTCGGCGGCCTGGTCGTGACCTTCTGGGAGAGCGTCCAGGAGAACGTGGAGTACGCCACCATCGGCGAGCTGGCCGATCTGCTGCGCCGCCTGCACTGGCTCGAAGAGCCGCAATCGCTGGGCCTGCCGTACTTCGATCCGCTGGCCAAACTGGCGACGTCCCTCGAAGGACTGGATGGCGTCGCGGGGGAGGATCGGCAGTTCTTGGAGGAACGAGCGGCCAAGCTCGCCAAGGACTACGACCGCCTGGACTTCGTGCTCCCCTTCGGGATGATCCACGGGGACGCCAACATCGGGAACCTCCTCCGCCACAGCGACGGTCACGCGGTCTTCATCGACCTGGACGGCTTCACGCTCGCCCCGCGCGAATGGGACCTGATCCTGACGGCGATCTACTACGACCGTTACGGCTGGCATTCGAAGGCGGAGTACGCGGAGTTCGTCCACCGCTACGGCTTCGACCTGATGAACTGGCCGGGGTACGAGACGCTGGCTGATCTGCGTGAGCTGATGATGGTTGTCTGGCTCGGTCACCAGGTCACGGCTAACGAGCGGTCCGCCGCGGAGTTCGCCCGACGGGTCCGGTCTCTCCGCACGGGGGAGGGACGAGACGAGTGGAACGCATTCTGAGCGACGGGTCTGCGCGCTCGTAGCGTCCTCAGACAGTGGCGTGATCGCCGGAAGCGACCCACAGTCTGTGGTCTCTGACTTGCTCGGTAAAGATGTGCACCTCGGCGCTCTGGCCAGCCGTTACGAGGTTCTGCCGGAACTCGGCGAGATAACTGACGCATCGCGCGGACTTCAGCTGCTCTCCCAAATCGAGCGCGTCCAGCGCCATACGGCACGCTTCCTCGACGTCTCCGGCTCGTAGGTGCGCGTCGGCCAGGACCATGGTCGCGAAAAAGTCGCTCCGTACGTGGCTGCCGCTCATGGCGTTCTCCGCGTGGGCGACGGCCTGACGGGCACTGTCGACGTCACGGAAGCAGTGAGCGGCCTCGGCGGCGAGCTCGGCTTCGTCGAAGTAGCTGATCCACTCTGGCTCGTCATCGCTGTTGCGGCTCTCCAGTGCCTTCGTGGCCGCGTTCAGCGCTGCCTCGCAGGCGCGCACGTCGCCGGTTCGAGCGAGGGCACGAGCCTCCATGGCATGGAACTGCGCGCGCAGCGTCGGGGTTGCCACAGGGGAGATCCCCATGAGCGCAGCCCGAGCGAGCGTGGCGGCCTCCGTGTAGCGACCGAGGAACGTTGCCTGATGACTCATGGCCGACAGGATGCTTCCGGCGAGCCGGCGGTCGTTGGCGTCCTGGGCCAGCCGGAGAGCCTGGAGAAAGTACCGCTGCGCCAAGCCATGACGGCAGGCGTCGTACGACATCCAACCGGCGAGGAGCGTCGCCTCCGCCACGGTGGAGAACAAGGCCCGACCGACCTGCTCGGTGTACTGCCCGCGCAGAAGCGGCACCACTTCGGTGCTGAGGTACTGGATGGCCGCGTGCCGAGCGTGGTCGCCGCCGAACCGGTCGTCCAGTTCGGCGAACATGTCCGCGGTGGTCTTGATCGCTGCCACGTCTCCGAGACCGACCCGGATTCCGTCCTTGCGCTGCCTGGGAATCGCCGGGTCCGGTGCAACCAGCCACCGGAGGGACGCTTCGCTCCACGCGGGCCCGGACGGCTCAGCCTGCAAAAGCGGCTCGTATCGATTGAGATCAGCACGCCACAGCTGGCCGACCGCTTCGATCGCGTCGTCGGGGCTGGCCGGATAGGTGACATCCATGAGCGACGTATCCCGTCCGCTCCCGTGGGTCAGTCCGAGTTCGGCGGCGCTGAGTCCGAACACCTCGCACAGCAACGGACCATAGAAGTCGTCCGGGACGCTGTGGCCGTTCTCCCAGCTTGCGATACGGCGTTTCACACTGGTGTCCGCCGGAAGCTGGTGCCCGCGTCGAGCAGCGACCTGCCGCAACTCACGTACCAACCGCGGCTGACTCCAACCTCTGTCCGTACGGACCTGCCGTAAGCGGATGCTGGTCGGCTGCATGGAAGACGTGACCATTCCCTCCCTGCGCGTGCACTGGTGGGACTGCTGAGGTCAGTGACTCTGTGGATCCACGTCTGAATGTACGCGCGGTTCGCTACCGAGCGCCCCAAGTAAGCCCAGATAGGCAGTGGTTGCGCCCTGACGGGGGATGACGCGTCCTCGCGTGACGCGTCATCCCCCGTCACCTCTCGTCATCTGCCCTGGCCGGGGGCCCAGCCCCGAGTCTGGACACAGGACGGCATCGCGGCCGTGACCGAGTCAGACCGAGGTGAGATGACGTGCAGAGGATGACCACGAGAGGCGTCGAATGGCTCTCCGCGGCGGCAGATGATCCGGTCGAATGCAGGATGGCTTGGGCGAGCAATCCTCGCGCACCGTACGTGTTGGCAGCTGGCCGTCTCTTCGACACGGTGACGGTCGAGCAGCGGGTCGGTATGGAGACCTTCGACCAACTCCTCCGCAGAGGTCTGCCGTTCGGGCCTGCCGTGCTCGACCGCAAGGCGCAGCGAGTCGGCTTCTTCCTCGGCTCGCACAGCGAGGAGATGTTCACCCAACACCTGGTGCAGGAGGAGGGTGCCCCACCGGCATACCGCTACCTGGGAGACGGCTCTGTGGTCGTCGTCCCGGGGCCCATGCCTATGAGTGGTGACCGCTATCAGTGGCTCCGTGCTCCAACTCGGCGGCCCATCGCCAACCCGCTGCGTCCGGTCGCCCTGGCCACCATGCTGGTTGCCTCTGCCGAACTGCTCTCTCGTGTGGACAGGTACGGCGCGCGCTACCCGTCCGCGGCTGCCCTCGCGCTCTCTACTTTCGAGGGGGACCGGCCCGATGGGAAATGACGCCACTCACCGGCACGACGCTGCCACCTGGTCGCCTCTGGACAGCGACGACTGGTACACCACACGCAACGCCACGACGGCCCTCCGGGATGCTCTGCTGGCTGCCGGCCTGGAAAAGGACTTCCCTTACCTGCGCGCCGAAATGAATGCGTTCGGTCAGGGCCTGGTCGAGCTTGGCCGTGTCTCACCGGCCACCGCGGAGCGCCTGGCAGAACTGCTGCGCCTGGCGCTCGCTGCGGGACTGCGACGACTGGAAGAGAGCGGGGCCGAACCTCCGGAACACCGATCAGGAAGGGACTGACGTGATGACCGACCGACGGGGCGTCGTCGCCAAACGAGCCGAGAACCTGATGCCCGGCGTGCCCTACGTGCGGGGCTGGGCACAAGCTCGACGCAGCGCCGGCGTATTGGCCGCGCAACTCACCGCTCTGGGCCTGGAGCCGGACTTCCCCGACCTCACGGCAGACGTGAACGTTTCGGGCGAGGGCCTGGTACGCCTCGGCAACGTTCGCCCTGAAGCAGCCGTGATGCTGGCGGAACTGATTCTGTCGGGCCTTGCGGCGCAGGCGGAGACGATGATGCAAGAGGCGAGGAACGCCCGACACGACTCGTCGGTTGCCTGACCCAGGTCGACCCGAGAAGCTTCGGCCAGCTGCGGTACGAGCCTGCTCCCGCAACCGGCTGCCCAAGCCCCGTACGTCACCGTTCCCCCGACGGATGATGTGCGGGGCCCTTCGCTGCCCTCGGTCCCCGTATCGCTGCGGTCTGCCGCTCGGCCGGGACCGGCGCCCCAGCGCCGCAGCCCGGACGAACGGCAGACCGATAGGCATGAGGGACGAAGGGGGACTTATAAGCGACAGCGTTCGAACGCTGTCTTGAGGGCATCAGTCAGAACGGCGCACGTAGCCTTCGAACAGCCCGAAAGGACAATGCGGCGAATACTGCCGCCAGCGGCCAGGCAGAGATTATGGTCCAGAAAGAAGCGCTTTGGCGGCCATCTGGCGAACTGGACCATGCATAGGCGCCGATGGCGACTAAGGAGACGATAGATATTCCAGGGAACAACAGGTAGTAAGGATGCGTCAGTCTAGCTGTTTCGCTAGCAGGTTTATGCTGCACTAGCCACGATTCCCACCCTAGACCACCAGCAACCCTTTGACTCAGTTCCTCGTCGATATACTTCGCTATGCCTTCAATAGTGCGAAAGAGGGATGCCAGGATCTCGCTGGAAGCGTAAGAGATGAAAGAAATGATCAAAAGAACTGGCCAGCGAGATCTTCCGGCCAACGCCACAGAGAAGACAACGCTTACAGCGGTCACGTGAAGGGCTAGAACTTGATGTTGCAAACTGATTCTGGTAGTAATCTCATTTCTGAGCGCAGAATATTCAGCAAGAGCACCCGCATGATCATCTTGATCGATCTCTGCCATCGCTACTCCTGAGGATGCGCCCGGTGTTTTCATTCCTGCTCGGCGACGCAAGTTAGCGCGTGGAGGTAGGGCGCGTCAGGAGCGCACTCATGCACAACGCAGGAGTGCGACCTGCCTAAGCTGCAGAGCTCTCCAAGTTCCTCAGACCAGAATGAGCCACAATGACAGGAACGCGGGGAAAATACTCCGAAGTGATTCTCTTTCCAAAGACTCTCAGATTGGGAAGCTGCGGGCATTCAGGGCGGGTACGGCTGCTGAACTGGGCGTTCGCCTGGTACCGGGTCTCATCGGCCGTGGTTGCTTTCGCCGTGATTCCCCGCTGTTCCCCGCTCTATCTGGTGCGCTTGTGGTGCGTCGTTGCCGGGCCTGGTGTCGTCGGCTCCCCCGTACGACTTGACGCGGAGACGCTCCTTGGCCGCTTCAAGGCGTGGGCCGTCGTCGGGCATGAAGATCTCGCTCAGCGTCTTGTCCAGCGTTCCGGAGATCGCATAGATGGGCGACCAGACGGCTCGGTTGGGCACGATCCCTTCAAGGTCGTCGGACTGGAACATGACGTGGTAGAGCCAGTCCGACAGCACGAACGCTTGATCGCGCGTGAGCTTGATGGTGATCGCTTCCTCGTTTACGCCCTCAACCTAACTGCCGCGACTGGCGGTGTCGTGGGCCGGCGTTGCCGTGAAGACCAACACGGTTTCCAGCTGTGGTGATGGGGTGGCTGGGTGCGTGCGGGGGCGTTCACCTGTGTTATGGGCGGCCCGCTCACGAACTGCCCGAATCCTGGTCTCATCTGAACGGCCTTGAACGGGGATGAGACAGATACCGAGACGGACAGCGTCGAGGCCTCGACATTGATCGGACCAATGTTTCGTGACACTGATCTTGATCCGTGAGCGGGCTCCGCTACGCGCGCCTCCAACCGTCAACTCTTCGTTGCTTCCGCTGATTTGATCGAGTATACGCGGGTATAGTCGCAATACGTAGTCCACATGGGTGACTGCGGCGTCCAGCGTCATCTGACGAGTCAGAGCTGACGCAGGGCCATCGGGGGGGAGGCGACGATGGAACGTAGCACTGCTGTTTGGCGGTCTGCTTTTCGTCTGAGCCTTGGTTCTGTGATCGTTCCTCGCGAAGGCTCGGTGGTCAGATGGAAATCGCTGGTTGGGCTGTCGTTGCTGTAGGCGTCATCACGAGCGCAGTCTTCGCGCTCAGCCACGCTCTTGACCAAGTCCCCGTCGTTGCGGTGAAGGTCATCAAAGCAGTCCGAGCCATCCGCTCGGTCCGGGCTGAGCTCAGGGGACCCGTTACCTTGCCCAAGGGCGGTACATCAGCAGCTGGCGAACTGTCACCTAAGGCTCAGAGCGAGGCACCCGGCACTGACGCGTCCAAAAATCAGTGAAGCACCCGCCTGGGTCTCGTCCCACCGCCGGCTGACAGGCTCTAAGTTTGGGAGGCTCATATGCTTTGGCCTCGTCTCTCTCACTGACTTGCGGCTAAGAGTGCCTGTTCGCGAGACGGTTACCGAGTTGGTATCCGATGTTCCCCATGGTTCTCCATACGACCTGGCACGGTTCTGGCACGCCTGTCGCGCCTGCGACGGCCCTGTAATCCGGCCCTACGACCTGGTGGTTACGGCCGGGGCGGTTATTAGAGGCCGCCTGCTTGGCCCCGGCATTTGAGGTTGCTCGCGTCGTGGGCAGGGAACGGAAGGCCAAACGGTGGGAATCGGGGGACTCGGTGGAGATTGCGGCTTTGGTGGTATCGGTGATGGCGCTGGGTGTCTCCGTCCTCGTGTCCGTTCGGCAGCTGCGGCTGGCGGAACATACGAACACGCTGCCGGTTCTGGTAGATCTCTTCCGCGAACATCGCAGCATGCGCCTGGCCAGGGCCCGGGAGGTCGTGTTCGAGCAGCTGCCAGAATGGGATTTGGCCGCCGGAATGGAGGGGCTGCCGGAGGCCGAGCGGAATCTGATACGTGAACTGGCCTGGTTTTACGACAACCTGGGTGCTCTGGTCACACACGGTGTTGTCGACATCGAACCCGTTTCCGGCTACCTCGGTGGATCCGTGATCTCGGTGTGGGAACGCATGGAGCCGCTGGTACGGGTGGAGCGAGCCAAGCGGGCACAGAACGCTCTTCCAGATCCAAATCGCTGGCAAGAGTACTTTGAGAACCTCTATCACCTGGTGCGCACGATGCCGCCGCCTCAAGCCCGAGCGCAGTCCCATCTGTGGCGACTCCCTCACTCCTGACAGCTACGGGCAGGGGGCACCCGGTCGCTCCTGCCGATAAAGGGCATGCGTTCATGAACTCCGGCCGCGAGATCGGGGCCGAGACACAGTGATCCAAGAGGGCCCTCAGCATGAAAGCGCCTCTCATCCGAGTTATGTGCAGGGACGAGGAGCGCGATCATGAATTCTACTTCTTCTTGCCCTGGGTGTTGCCGGGGATCTTGGTGAGCTGGGTTTTCCCTGCTCAGAAGCGGTGGGCTCGCGCGTCTGGTGGTCGTCGTTGGTCGTCCTTGGCCGCTGTCGAGCGACCTCGGACGGCCCAGGGGCGGCCCAGCTTCGGCGCGCTCGGCTGGCGGCCGAGACCTTCCAGCCCCGTCGGCAGCAGCGGCCTGCCCGCGCTCGGCGAGCGTGCCGCCGCAGGCAGGAGGGCAGTTTGCGCGATCAGCACATTTGATCATCGTGCAAGATCGATGATGGCTAGGTGTTCAAGACTGCGCTGACGCTTATCAGCATCGCGATGCAGGTTGGCGGTCTGGTTATGGCGGCCGTTGGCCTGTCCAACACGTTCAGAGACGTCGCAGCTCCGGGCGAACGTTTCTTCGCCACTGTTCTGGCGACCGTGCTTGGAGTAGTCCGACGACTTTGGACCGGCTTCAAAAGACTCTGCCGTCGCCTCCTCGGACGCCCACGACCGACAGTGGTTCATGGCCTCGGCGCGGCAATGGAGATCAACTTCGCGGGAAGCGCTCGGGGCATCGTCACGTTCGGGCCCTTGCCTGACCCCGCACAGGACGCCGACGCCTTCAAGGCCGCGGTCGAGGAACGCCTGAATCGTGTCTTCACACTGGCCCAGGACGTGCAGTACGACCTAGGGCGAGAGACGAAAGCACGAGAACAGGAAGACCGGAAGATCGGCAACGACCTCGAGGCTCGTCTCACCGCTCGCGATGAGGAGTCGAAGCGGGCAACGATTCGTGGTTTGCGGGAGCAGACGATTGGCTTCTTCTTCGTTGCTTTCGGGCTTGTAGTGCAGAGCTACCTCGATCTGGCCTTTTGACCTTCGGCCAACGGCACTACCTCGGCCCCACACCCTCCCCAGTGCGGGAATCCTGGTGACCTGCGTTTTCGCTGTTCTGGGGGTGGCAACACATTTGCTGCGAGTGCCGGTGTTACCCGCGGCTTCCCGCCGGACCTGGCATGCGAAGGGCACAGGCCCCTTGACCACCGCTTTAGGAGTTCGATCGAGCAGCCTCCACGGAGCCCTTCTGCGGGTACGGCTGCGCCATGCGGGACTGTCCAAGGTTGCCTGTGTACGCCGTCGTTGATGTCAACTGGTGATGTCAGGTTGGGTGGCCCGATGGACGCTCAGCTCTCGGGAAGCGCGCACGTTCCCCGCGCATCCGGCCAGCGTCCATGACCCGTCAACCGGCGTACTCGCAAAGAGACAGGGTGATGTCTGCTGCCTGGCCGTCTGCGACATGGCTAGAAGCGGTACCCCGCTATAACAGACATACCGCTATGGAGGATATATCTCCCCCGAAGAAGAGGGTCCTTCGCGTTCGGACGAGCAGCCAACTACCTCTCGGGGAAAGCGTAGTTGGTTCGTAAGGCACTTCGGCACGACGGCGAGTTGCTCGGCGCCCTCACCATCCGCCGAGCAGCCGTAAGCGGTGTGCCTGGCGGCATTGAGGCCGTTAGCCTTCCAACAGACATCGCAACTGCGGCAGGACGGAGACCTCGGTGCCACAGGAAGAGCCCGGATTCCAGCGTGCACGACTGCGTGACCGCCTCAAGAAGGCGAGGGAGGCTGCGGGGTTGAAGCAGTACTAAGCAGCGGCCAAGACCAACTGGTCACCCTCAAAGGTGATTCGCATCGAGGCTGGCACCGTCGACGTGTCTGTCACCAACCTGCGGGCGCCCTTCCGCACGTGGGTCACACAGGATTTCGCGACGTATCTCGGATACGAAAGTTCCGCCGCGATCCTCCGGAACTTCGAACCCACTCTCGTTCCAGGGCCTGTGCAGACTGAGGACTACGAGAGTTGGGTGGCATTACACAGAGCGCTGGCCAGCGGCTTTCCACGAATGGCACCCAAGGCATCACGGACCCGCGCGTGACAAGACGCTAGTCATCATGTGTGCTCCTAGATGTCCGCCATCGCGTTTATATCTCGGCCCAGTATCCGGTCGCCATGCCCCTCTAGGGTGCGGGATGGACGGCGACCAACTCCGCATCAGAAACGCCCCGTTGCGGGCTTCATCGGGGTGCTCGAAATCGAAACGAAAGGCAGCACAGCACATGAGCGTAGGTGAGTGGGCGGTGGTGGCGATAGCTGCCATCGGCGGAGTAAAAATCGTCGGGTCTCAGGCAGGGGACGCGGCGGTCAAACTACTCGACAGCGCCGAAAAGGTGCGGGACAAGTACCGAAGCTTCCGAGGAAAGGAGACGCCCCCGCCTGTGGACTCCGCCCACACGCGCCAGGAACAGAAGGGTGACCAGGAGCACGAGGGGGAGCCGGCCAAACCTCCGCACCAGGCCGAGGAGAACAGGTACTCCTACCGTGCTCGCCTACGACCTCGACGTCTAAGTCCCAACAGGCCAGAGTGCTGGTCGGCCTGATGGGCACTCAAAGCTTGTCTTATCCAACCTCCGGTCGTACGCCGACTCTCCCTTCAGGGAGGAACCATCGCGCTCCTCCCCACGGGCCCACGAAAGCCCTCGCCGGCTCACCTCTCGGCGCGACGCACGACCATCCGGCACCCCCGAATCCACACCTCGCCACCCACCTCGCCCCTGCACCACTGGGGCGACCCGTGATCCACCCCATGCTCCGGCCCCACCCCGGAGCCCTGACCCTCGAACCCCTGGCCTGCACTCACTGCGGTACGCCTCTGCCCACCCAGCGGCTCGACGGGAGGTCACCCCGTGTCCCCACCTGCGGAAACACGCGACGGGACCGGGCAACAGGCTCCAACGCTCGGGGAGTTCATTACCTTGGGCGCCCTCCACGCGGGCTCTCTCCTCTAAGGTCCGAGCGTCGGGTGTTTCCAGCAGTCGGCATGACCAGCAACGGCGAGCGGGAGTCACCGCCCGCGTTCCTCCCTCGACGTCACCACGCTGACAGCCAACACCCCTGGTCACGCACGGCGCTGCTCCTTGACGTGTCAGGCCGGGTTCGCCGGGCCGCAATCAGCGTAGAAGGTAAAGGAAGGCAAGACCTCCAAGCCGATTTCGGAAACGCCCGCGCGTGAGCGGAGCCAAACCGGCTTGGCTTGGCGGAACCCTGATCTCGAACGTCCTGGACCCGCATGAGACTGAGTTCATATGACCCACACTTCCGCGCGGCATTACCGCAGGGGATAACCCGCGAGGAAGTGCCCCGGATGTGGACCAACTGTGGACTGTGGACCTGTGGACCAGGTCCACATTGATCCTGTGGCGCTCTTGCGTACATTTCCCTTAGAGCATTTAACATTATTTTTATGTATTTTCCCAGGTCAGAGCGCTTTCGATAAAAAACACATAAGTGTGGAGCTTTACCTCTCGTCAACCGCGCTAGATCCCCCAAGTGTGGACCTCGGTCCACACCTGGTCCACGCTTTTTGGGTGTGGACTGTGGACCTCAACCACATATCCACACCCTGCCTGACCAGCGGAATCCTCCTCCTGCCCGCACGGCGCGGCCCTCCTGCTCAGCTCTGACCTGATGCAATTTCTGTACACAATTCGACCACCGTTTTCCGCCGTGGCCAACGACGCAGCAGTATGTATTGAAGACGACTCATGGAACCCCAGATGCCGAACGGCCCTTGACCTATCCTTGACCCGTACGTGACCCGTCCATGAGCACGCCGAAACAATTCGGATTGCATTGCACTAGG
The DNA here is from genome assembly GCF_018070025.1 of Streptomyces liliiviolaceus. NCBI lineage: Bacteria > Bacillati > Actinomycetota > Actinomycetes > Kitasatosporales > Streptomycetaceae > Streptomyces > Streptomyces liliiviolaceus. The sequence goes on along the minus strand of NZ_JAGPYQ010000001.1, from coordinate 8,282,776 downwards.
TACGTGGGAACGGCTCAGCAGCACCACCACGCGGAGACTCACAGGAGGGTCCGACATAGCCGCGTTACCCCTGACCCCCGTGGGAACCAGACGGATCATGCCGTGCTGCACTGCGCCTTTCTATGTGCAGCCACTTCACCAGAAAATCTCTCGCCGCCAATTCGGGTGCGTGATGAAACTGCGCCCGTGAATCCTTCGTATTCCCATACGAGGAACCAAATACTCCGAAGGGTCCACAAATACCAGCAATCACCAACAAGATGATCAAACGGTGGGAAATCCCATCGAGGTCGCGACCGCCACTCCGACGCGGTCCGCGACCAGCCCCCACTACCGATGCCCGCTGCGGGCGCGGTTCGGGGTGCCCAAAATGCGAGCGAAAGGCAGCAACAGCACATGAACATGCCTGAGTGGGTCGTACCGGTGTCGACGGCTCTCGCCATCGCAGCGGTCATCACATCCCAAGCGGTCGACCAGGCCGTGAGGGTGTTTCAGGTACGGCGCAACGTGCGGGGGGATGCCGCAGTAGGGCGCCCGAAGCCGCCCCCGCCTGCGCCGGACCCTAACCCCAAGAAGCCGTTGCCCAATCCGGACCACACGCACCAGGAGCGGAAGGACGACGAGGGCGACAACGGCAAGTAGCCCCACCGCACCCATGCACCGCGGATAAGTCCCGGCCACGCCCCACGTGTGGCCGGAACCCCCGCTCGGTCCCCCACACCGTGGAGCGTGGGCGAAGATCGAGCGTACGACAGACACCTCGGGAGCCCAGCTCCGGGACGCTCCCGCGTCCACCGCGGTCTGAGCCGGCCGCTGGTCCTCGCCCTTCAGGAACCGATGGCGGCGCACGCCACCCCCACCACAACTACCGCTGAACTTCCTCAAATCCGGCATGCCGCACATGGCGGGTTGGGCATCCTGCGTTCATGTCGCTACCCGTCATCGCCATCCTCGTGGCGTCCCTGAGTGCCTGCTTTACCGCTGCCAACATGCTGGTGTCCGCAGCCACGTACCGGCGCGGGGGCCCCCGTCTCAAGCTAACCGTGGACTACTCCTCGCGCCACGGGGACCTCGATCCGTCAGACGAGACCACATGGCGGGGGTACCTCCACGTACACGTACAGAACCGGAGTGCAGCGGTCGTAGAGGTAGAAAGGGTCTACCTCCGCCCCGTTATGCCACCGCTAGCTGCCACGTTCATGGGCCGCCGTGCCTATTTTATGCAGCTTTGGCGCTTCACGGGGCTTGGCATCGTGACCCTCCTGGAAGGGGAGGACAAGCGGACGATCCCCGCATTTGGGGGCGCACGATGGGTCCTCAATGAGGGCTTCACTGTGATGGCACGCCCCGACAAGTGGATGGCCCGGCTTCTGGCATTTCGCGTTGAGGCCATGCTTACCAATGGACTTGAAGCGCACAGCCGTCCCATGCTCTACCTCACAACGAAGCGCTACAACGGAGGTGTTCACCAGGACATGACTCGGCTCAACGAGGCGGTGCGCGGGCGTAGGCTTCCAGCCACCCTGGATGACGCTCTGCGGGAGCTAGAGGGGGAGGCGGAGTAGGCATGGCGGCTGACTGGTGGGCTCGTGGTATTGCCTTGGGTGCCGGATTAGCAACCACCGTCAACGCTGCGATCACGTTGAAAAACTATCGACGCGCCCGACCCCGCATGATCGTGCAGTGTAAATACAGGACTATGGGTAACGAGATCGACCTTACGGTGACGCTGAAGAATGAAGGGGCAACACCGCTGTACCTGGAACAGGTCGGCATAGTCGTGGTCGAATTATCTACGTCTCCACCCCGTAAGCGCGGATATCGCTGGCACCGCAGGTCATGCGAACCAACGATAGCGCCGTGGAGCATATCGATAGATCTTGAAAAGCGACATGCAAAGGTGCTTCATGCCTTCAATGCCATCGAATGGTATTTTCGCATACCCATCGACAGGGAACTGTACGATTGGTTCCGAGAGATGGACGATGACGGACGGAAGACATACATGCGCGTTCGGGTCCCCCTGCCGCACCTTCCCATTACCGCGATGCTGACCAGCAACGTGATGGAGGGGCCCGACATATGGCTACTGAACCTCGCCCGTACGGACCCTGATGACGAGAACGAGCTGCCGCCGGGTAAAGACCCGTGGCTGTGAAGTAGATCCCACGGCCGAGCGGAGTCAGGAAGGGGTCGAGTCGGCAACGCGCTGAACGGTCGCTGTGCGACCGCTCATTTTTCGCTGGTTAAGAATCAAGCGGCACCGCTGCTAGCCACCGCAAAGCAGCCTGCACAACAAAGCACCCCCGAGAAGAGCCAGCCACCAACCTCCGGACCGACCATGCTGGCACGCAGACACCATCACGCACCGCACGAACCTGAAATCCCTCACCCAGCCGTCTTGCACCGTGCGACCACGGACGATGGAATCGCTATAGGCGAGTCATGAGCTGTCTTCTTGCCCTGGGTCTTGCCGGGGATCTTGGTGAGCTGGGTTTTTGCTGTTCAGGGGCGGTGAGATCGTGCGCCTCGTGGTTGTCGTTGGTTGTCATTGGCCACTGGTGAGCGGCCTTGGACGGCACAGAAACGGCTCAGCGTCGCTGCACCTGACTGACGGCCGGCGCCCTCTATGCGCCCCGTCCGAACCTCAGCCGACGACAGTCAGCCACGACGGCGGGTGCGCCGAAGGACCACGCACGCGTGTGTCTCGCTGCACCCGCACCGGGGCTTAGCCACGCCGTCAATACCGTCTACCAGGGCAACCCGCGACGGCCGACCCGTGACTGCGGCGCCGGAGGACTTCGTGGCGGTCGAGGCGTGCGGCGCGTACGTACTGGAGTGGACGGCGCAGGCACCTGGTGGGTGGTCAACTGGTTCCATGGTTTTCCCCGTGGTTCACGCTCGATCTGCACCAAACCTCCTCGCCCAACCCGTCTCTCCAATGGAGACTGAGCAATCCTGAAAGCTGTCGTAGCAACGATGCCACCGTGGTACATAGCACACCGCCTCCGCGCTGAGAGCAGTGTGAACAGTCTCTGACCTGCAGTGTTGTTCAGAGGCCATTGTTGTGTCCAGCCGCGGGACTGTCTGGTGTTCGCGATGGGCCCGTCCGGCCGGGCACGTATTGGTCACGGCCCATACGACTGTGCGCCAAACGGCTCTGATGCTGCCGAGCCGCATCACGTCCCGTGACTCCGGCGGGCTGCCGCGCAGGGGCACGAGGGGCACCCACCGTTCAACTCTCCACTCGGCAGTTGTCAACCTGTGGCCCACCTTCGGGAACAACTATCAGGATGACCACCTCTGAACAGGGGTTGTTGATCTACGCTCCCGGATATCATCAGTTCATGGTGAGTTGGCCGCAGGCCGTGGCGAGGGTAAACGCAAGTTCGCCAGATAATCTAGACCTACAGTCTCAACGCTTTTCTTTTCGAAGGGGGGCACCAATCGTGATTACAGGAAACTCCGGGGCGGGCAAGACGGAGATCTGGTCCCAAATAACAAGGCGGCCCGCTGGGCCGGGGATGAGCGTAAGTACAGACGATGGCTATATTATTCGACGGAACAAGAAGGCTCATTCAGTAACCACTATCCCCGGGCAAGTGAGTAAGGATCGCGATTATGCAATGAATCTGATGTTCGGCGAATCGACCCTTCTCGAAGGAGTGGTGTTCGTTGCATGTAATGGATATGATCACATCTGGAGTAATTCAGACGTAGTTGCGAGCGCGCTGGACCCGTTTGACCTGCAAACGCTGCGTGCCCGCAACAAGAGGCACGAGTTGGCCAGCTTCGACGAAGTCTGCAAAGCAATCACAAAAAAGAGAATGTTAGCTCCGGCAGAGTATCAACCAAAGTGGCTACTTGTGCTGGCAAATAAGGTCGATCTGTACTGGGGGGAAGTTGATGACGCGCGAAGATATTACCAAATTGGCCCCGATAGCGAATTCGGCCTCAGGGCGCAAGAGCTTTTAGGTGACCTGGGAGCGATTTCCCTGCAGTATCATACTCTTCCGATTGCCGCCAAAGCAAAATCGTATGAATTCCATTCTTCCCGTGGGTCTTTCAATGCGGCAAGTCAATTGACAAATTCTCAGTGCAACTCCTCGCTGCGATGTCTGATTGATACCCTCGGAGGACTGTGGAATGAATAGGCGTCAAGGGGACGGAGCGGCCCGGCGGGTCGGTGACAGCCGTGCGGCTAGGTGGAATCTGAGTGACGGTGAGGAGCTAGAGCGTGCACTTCGCTCCGCTGAACATCTTCTGGCTCAGGCGGAGGAGCGCAAGCGGCATGAGAACAACCGGACGTTCGCTACGCTCTCAGTAATCGCGGGAACAGTTTTTTCGCTGGCCGCCTCATTGGTTGCTGTAGCGGAACTAATCACCTTCTCGAACACTGGCAGCAGGGTTTTCGCTACTATCACGCCTGTAGTTGTCTCTGTAAGCGTAATCGTCACCTCGGTCATCTCCCTCCTTAGGGATCGGCGCGAACTGGAGGATGAGTATCCGATGCGCCTTGCTACACAAATCGCCTCCATGGTGGCCGAGACGATGCTAGATGTTGCAGAGAGGGAAGACTGGAGCTATTTCAGACTAGAAGTCACGAAATTGCGCCTGTCCGCCTTTCCGTTGATTGACCGTCCTCGCAATTTTGGTGGGCGGTGAAGTGTGACTGATTCAAGCCAAAGGGCAGCAGGTTGGTATCTAATTATTGTCGCGCTTGCTGCAGATATCTTGAGCATCCTCGGTTTCGCCGGATTTAAGGCCAACTTTCTCGCCGGAATCCTTCTGGTGGGCTTTCTGTCTGCCGCCGGAATTGTTGCATCCGGCATCACTTTGGTGAAGTCAAGCAGGCTCTGGCTGTCTCCGCGGGGAAGTTATTACCCGCCTACTTACCATGTGAGGCAAGTGTTTGTGGGTGCAGCTTCGCTGGTTGTATCTGTCGTCCTGGCTGTAGCTTTTATTACGGTCATAATTGACTCCAAAGACGGCGGAAAGAAACAAGATAAGACTCACGTTGGTAACGCGCTTCTGATGCCTTCTCCGGATTTCGGCGACCCTGGTTCTCGCGAGCTCACGTATAGCCAGGGATGAGTCCAAGTGTGTCTTGGTCGTTTGTTACCGCGCTGACGAGCCCCAGCCACGATGTGCCCCTCCCTACGGCATGCGGCTGCATCCTTTCGCGGCGCGGGCGCCGGCCGGGCTGGAGCGGGGCGGAGACAGGAGCGCAGGCCCGGCCGGGGGCCGGGCCGCGTGCGGGGAGCGGAGCGAGCCGCCTTGATGATGTAGAGAAAGTCTGAGCCAGCTGCAGCTCGCTACAGCCTGAACGAGAGCTCCAACTCATCGCCCGGCAAGTGGAACTCCTCCAATGCCAAGGGATTATCTGTCTCCGTGAGCGTCACTCGGAGGACGTGTAGAAGCGGAACTCCGTCCGAGAGCCGGAGGGCCTGAGCCTGGTCCGGCAAGGGCATGCGTGTGCGGATGTACTCCGTGAAGTGGAGTTCGTGGCCCAGCTCGGCGAGCGCGTTGTAGAGGTCCGGTGCCGGCGGCGGGGCCTCCTCCTCGTACATAGTGTCGAGAAGCACCGAGAACGGCACGTACGTCCGGTGGAGCTGGCGCAAGTGGCCCTGGTCCGCGGTCTGTAGGGCGTCGTACGTGAACATCGGCTCGCCCGGCGGGATGCGGAGCAGATCCGCCAGGGCCAACGGGGCGTCGGTGCGGGTGGCTACGGGGGGCTCGGCGTCCGTCCAGCGGAGGCCGTCGGCTTCGGCGTAGCGGCCGTCCGTGGTCCGGCGTACGCCGCGCGGGCGTGTGTGGCTGGGGCGGCCGTGGGGGGAGCGGGCGAACGTACCGCGGCCCATGATGGCCTCGACTAGACCCGACGCCCGGAGTTCTGTGAGTCCTTGGCGCACCGTTGGGCGCGTCACCCCGAACTGCTTCGCCAACGACTCCTCGGACGGGAGCGGTTGGCCGGCCGGGTAGGTGCCGTTCAGGATGCCTTCGCGCAGGTAGTCGGCGATCTGCCGGTACTTCGGCTGCGTGTTCTTCGGCGGCATGTGGGGCCCTCCGTGGCCGTGACCTCTGCGGTTGTGCGTTTCCGTAGACAGCTTGTCCACGGTCGTGAACAGCTTCGCTCATCACTAGACGGTTGACAACCCGTACTACGGGTGGTCACTCTTGTTCTCGTCACCCGTAGTACGGGTGGTATAGCAGCCCGAAGGGTTGGCCTTCGGGTGCCAGAGATGAGGAGATCCGAACAGTGGCAAGCCTTCCGATCGACACCGCGAAGTTCACGGGGATCATCTGTGCCGTTCCCCCTGCTCCGCGGGTTGCCAACCGTGAGACCGGTCAGCTTCGCGTTGACCGTGAGACCGGGAAGACCGTGTACCAAGTCGGCCTCTGCCTGATGGCGGGAGGTTCCGCGGACGTCGTGAACGTGAGCGTCGCCGGGGAGCCGGTCGGCATTCAGCTCGGTATGCCGGTGGCCGTGCGGGACCTGGTCGCCACTCCCTGGGAGAACGACGGGCGGCACGGCGTCGCCTTCCGTGCCGCGGAGATACGGCCCCTGAGCGCTCCCACTTCGGCGGGGAAGGGGGCTGCACAGTGATGATCCTGGCTTCCGCGTCCTCGGGCCGGGAAACCTGGCCGAGTTGGGTTCTACTGGTGGCCACAGTGCTGGTGTCGGGCCTGTTCATCACAGGCCCGGTCCTGCGCCGCCGCTACCCGTTGGCCTGGTGGCTGTTACTCGGCTTCCCGGCCACCGCCCTCCGGGTGATGTACACCTGGCGAGCTCTGATGGCCGGGTGCGGACTGGCTGTCAGCCGTCGGCCGGCACTGACCGTGGTGTCCGGGCTCGTCGGCAACGGGGCACCTCCGCCTCAGCCGCGTGTGCCCCGGCGCGGTCTCGTACGGCCGACCGCCGGCGGGTTCTGGCTGCTGGTACGGCTGTTACCGGGGCAGGTGCCCGAGGACTTCGTCAAGGCGGCTCCTGCCATGGCGGAGGACTGGCAGGTTCACGCGGTGCGCGTGACCTCCTGGAAGCCGGGGACCGTGCGCGTCGCCGCCTCGGTGTGCGATCCGTTGGCGGCTCCTCGGGTGCCGAAGCAGCGCGGGCCCGGTCGTCTGCTCCGCGTAGCGGTGGGCGTGTTGGAGACCGGTACCGCGTGGGTGCTCGATCTGCGGCGCATACCGCACTGGCTGATCGTCGGAGCCACCCGTTCCGGCAAGTCGACGCTCATCAACGCACTCGTGGCGGGCCTCGCTCCGCAGCCCGTCGCGCTGGTCGGCATCGACTGCAAGGGCGGCATGGAACTGTCCCTCTACGAACCGCGGCTGTCCGCCCTCGCGACCAACAGGGAGCAGGCGGTCCAACTGCTCACCGCACTCGTAGACCTCACCCTCGACCGCATGACCGTCTGCCGGGCGGCTCGCGTCCGCAATATCTGGGGCCTACCCGACAAGGAGCGTCCGGTCCCTGTCGTCGTGATCGTCGACGAGATCGCGGAACTCTTCCTCGTCTCCAGCCGGAACGAGAAGGACGAAGCGCAGGCGGCCGGTACGGCGCTGATCCGTCTCGCTCAGCTTGGCGCGGCCCTCGGAGTCTTCCTCGTCGTCGCCGGTCAACGTGTCGGTTCCGACCTGGGACCCGGTGTCACCGCCCTGCGAGCACAGCTCGGCGGCCGGGTGTGTCACCGAGTGGCCGACCCCGGTACGGCAGAGATGGCGCTCGGCGACCTCAACCCCGACGCGCTCAAGGCGGCGCAGGCCATCACCCCCGAACAGGCCGGCACAGCCGTTCTCGCCTCCGGCGACGGCTGGGAACGCGCCCGGTCGCACCTGATCACGGAGGTGGAGGCGGAAGCCGTCGCAGCCGAGTACGCGCACCTGACCCCCGTGCTCTCCGAGCTGCACGTCGAAGCGTCGTGAAAGGGGCCTGTCGTGCTGGTGTCCATGTCCGCCGTGCTGCTGCTCGGCCTGCTGATCTGGTTCCTCCTGCGCATCCGCTATCTGCGGTGGGCCGATGCGCTGATCTGCGGAACCTTCGGCTTCCTGCTCTCCCGGACCGTGGCCGCGCCGTTCGTCCAAACGCTCCTCGACGGCGTGAACGGCTTCCTCGGCCAACTCCGCTTCTGAACAAACCCGCTGATCCGAGAAAGGGATCTCCCGTGTCCGACTACGTCATCCGCTCCGGTGACCGCGCCGCCTCCCTGGCCGGCCTGCGGGAGCTGGTCGACTTCCCGACCGCTAATCCTTCGGTCCTCTTACCGCGGCACGCGTCCGTGCCCGTTCTGGTCGACGCCGTTGGGGTGCCGCCCGAGGAGTGGCAGTGACCGCCCGTACGACGGGCTCCCGACGGGGCGCGAAGTCGCCAAACCCGACCCCGTCAGGAACCCACTCCATCCGCCACATGAGCAGTGAAAGGAGCACTCACACTTTGTCCACCGCGCATCGTTCGCGCAAATCCCCTCACCCGGACTGCGAGTTGAGGGAGAAGGAACGGCCGACCTGCGTAGGACGGGAACAGATCGTCCTCGTCGGGCTCGACGGCTTCGAGCAACACCTGTGCCCGGCGCATGCCGCCGCACTCTGGCTCACCGATCCGACACTCAGGTTCAGCGCCAAGACTCGACCGCAGGGGATCACTGCCGTGATGTGGCAGGCGTTCGGGGGCGGTGATCGGCGATGACCGCACTTCTCCCGAAGAACCTTGACGCCCTGGTCGCCAGGGCGTCGGAGCCCGACTTCGCGGTCTGGCGACGGAACATCGTCCGCCTCGGCGGCTGCACCAACCCGATTCACCTGGTCGGCGGAGCAACCGTCTTCGACACGACTACCGGCGAGGCACTGTTCTCGTACGAGTCGGACGTCTACGGGGGTCGGCTGCTGACGGCGTGCGGTAACCGGCGAGCGACTGTCTGCCCGACCTGCTCCCGGCTCTACCGAGCAGACACGTATCAGCTGATCCGGGCCGGACTTGTTGGCGGCAAGAACGTCACGGAGGACGTGAGCGGGCACCCTCGGGTTTTCGCCACCCTGACGGCTCCCGGCTTCGGCCCTGTCCACACTCGTCGTGAACGCGACGGACAGGTACGAGCCTGCCGTCCGAGGAGGCCGGGGGAGTGCTGCCGACACGGTTCGCCGGGCGGCTGCCATGAGCGGCATACAGCTGACGATTCCCGGCTCGGTGAACCGCTCTGCCCGCGCTGCTACGACTACGCCGGGGCCGTGCTCTGGCAGGCGCACGCCGGGCAACTCTGGCACCGCTTCGGGCTGGAGCTGCGCCGCGAGATCGCCCGGAGGGTCGGGCTGTCCCGTACGGAGATCAGCGAGGCTGTGAGGTTGTCGTACGCGAAGGTTGCCGAGTATCAGCGGCGCGGCTTGGTCCACTTCCATGCCGTAATCCGCCTCGATGGCCCGGACGGACCGGCCTCGGTCCCGCCTGGCTGGGCGACGACGAGCCTCCTGGCGGAGGCCGTGCGGACGGTCGTCGTGCGGGTGCGGCTCGTCGCTCCCGGCGCGGAGGTCGTCGGTCCTCGGGTGCTGAGGTTCGGTGAACAGGTCGACGTGCGCCCCATCGCGGCGTTCGGTGCGGGGGAACGGCTGGCCTCGGCTGCTGTCGCGGGCTACATCGCCAAGTACGCGGCCAAGGGAGCGGAGTCCGCCGGCGCGGTGGACGGCCGGGTTCACCACGCGCGGGACCTGGTCATGCTGCCGGTACGGGCCCACGTACTCCGCCTGATCAGCACCTGCTGGTGGCTCGGCGGCCTGCCCCCGTTCGAACCTCTCGGCTTACGACGCTGGGCGCACATGCTCGGCTACGGCGGCCACTTCTCCACCAAGTCACGCCGCTACTCCACCACCCTGACCGCACTCCGTCGAGCCCGTGCAGATCACCGTGCGGAGGAACAGAGGACGGCTCTCGGTATCGGCGAACGGCCAACCGTCACGGTCAGCCAGTGGCGCTACGCCGGGCGCGGCTACTCGCCGGAGGCCGCGCTCCTGGCCGTGTCGGTGCGGGAGAGCGGTGATCCTCATGGCGCGTGAGAAGCCGGCCGAACTGCTCACCGTGCGGCAGGTGCTCGACGAACTGGGCGGGATCTCCCGGCGCACCTTCTACCGCTGGCGGGAGCTGCGCATCGCCCCGCGCTGCATCCGGTTGCCCAACGGCGAGTTACGGGTCCGGCGAGACGTGCTCAACGACTGGTTGGACAAGCGTGCGGAGGGGGCCGCGTCGTGAAGTCGTACAAGGTTGTGATCTGGAAACTGAGTATCAACCGCTCCGCCAAGAAACCGACCTACCTCGTTCGCTGGTCCGTGGACGGTGAGCCGTTCCACGAGTCGCACAAGACAAAGGCGCTCGCGGACCGCTTCCGGGCCAAGCTCCTCCGTGCCGCTGACAAGGGCGAACCGTTCGACACAGTCACCGGTCTGCCCGACTCGCTTCGCGGAGGGAAGGCAGCGCTGTCGTTTCTCGACCTGGCGCGGAGGTACGTGGAAGCGCGCTGGGCGGAAGCGTCAGCGAAGCAACGGGACAGCATGACTGATGCCTTGGCGACGGTCGTTCCCCTCCTCGTGAAGCCGGGGAGAGGGCGACCCACTCCCGAGGTGCTGCGGCGGGCGCTGCGCTCGTATGTTCTGCCGGTTCCTCGTAGGGAGCGGGAGCGGCCAGAGGAGATCGCGGCAGCCGTTCGGTGGATCGAAAAGGCCTCGCTTCCTGTCGGGGAGTTGCAGGAGATCGGCCGAGTGCATGAGCTGATCGACGGGTTGGGCCGGAGGCTGGACGGCAAGCCCGCGGCAACCCAGACGTATCGTCGGCGCAGGGCGGTCGCCTTCAACACGCTGGAATACGCTGTGGAGTTGGAACACCTGCCCTCCAACCCGCTGAGTCGGGTGCGGCGTAAGCGGGGCAAGAGTGCGGTGCAGGAAGTTGACCGTCGGGTGGTGGTCAACCCTCGGCAGGCTCGGGAACTGCTGACCGCCCTCACCTACGTCGGCGGCTACGACCGTGCGAGCGGGCGGCGGCTGAAGGCGTTCTTCGGGTGCCTGTACTACGCGGCCATGCGGCCGGGCGAGGCGCTGGGACTCCGCCGTTCCGACTGCACGCTTCCGGCATCCGGCTGGGGTCGGATCGAGCTGACGGAGACCCGTCCCACGGCTGGGAAGGCGTGGACAGACTCCGGCGAGGCTCATGACCGGCGCGGCCTGAAGCAGCGAGCGCGCGGCGAAGTGCGCATCGTGCCGATACCGCCTCCGCTGGTGGCACTGCTGCGTGAGCACCTGAAGGAGTTCGGTACAGCCACTGATGGCCGGCTGTTCTCCAGCGAACGAGGAAACGTGATCGCGGCCTCGTCGTACTCCCGGGCGTGGAAGCAGGCTCGGGAGCTGGCGCTCGTACCGCACCAGGTGTCGTCGGTTCTGGCCTTCCGTCCGTACGACCTGCGTCACGCGGGCGTCTCCCAGTGGCTCAACTCCGGCGTACCCGCCCCGGAAGTCGCGGCGCGTGCCGGTCACTCGGTCGACGTCCTGCTGAAGATCTACGCCAAGTGCATCGACGGCCAGGAGCAGGAGATGAACGACCGGATCCTGAAGGGTCTGGGGGAGGGGGTCGACACCGAACACTGACCGACAGGCCCCTCACGCGAGCCCCGGAGTGATCCGGGGCTTTCGTCGTGTCGGAGGTGTGTCGGAAAGCTACGCTCAAGGGGGCGGCAAAGGGCCATTGACCTGCAAGAAGGGTCGCCAAGGTCATTACGTCGTCATTACGTGATCACTGGCAAACGGCTGCTTTCGGCGGCACCTGCCTGCACACGTCTGTAGATACGCGAAGACCCCGTCCTCAGCGAAACCGCTGATGGCGGGGTCTTTAGGCACCTAATACAAGGTGCCCCCGGCAGGATTCGAACCTGCGCACACGGCTCCGGAGGCCGTTGCTCTATCCCCTGAGCTACGGGGGCGTGTCGGGCGCTGTGGTTGCGGCGACGGGTTGAACACTACCAGCTCTCTCCGGGTGTTCATGAACGGATTTCGGGGGGTGGGGAGGCGGTGTCCGGGGTTCGTTGGATCTTGGTTGGAGTCGGGGCGGGTGCGACGCCGGGCCGCGGCCCGGCATCCCCCGCGTGGGGTGGAAGTAGGGAAAAGCCGGACGCGAACCCGCGCGCCGACCTACTCTCAAGTTGTGCCAGGCGCGTCGGGTCGGGTGCTTGTTGTGGACGACAACAAGGTCATCCGGCAGCTGATCAGGGTCAACCTCGAACTGGAGGGTTTCGAGGTCGTGACCGCGGCTGACGGTGTCGAGTGCCTGGACGTCATCCACCAGGTGCGCCCCGATGTCGTCACCCTCGACGTGGTCATGCCCCGGCTCGACGGGCTGCGTACCGCCGCCCGGCTCCGGGCCGATCCGCGTACCCGTGACCTCCCGCTCGCCATCATCAGCGCCTGCACCCAGTACGAGGTCGAGAGCGGCCTCGACGTCGGCGTCGACGCCTTCCTCTCCAAGCCCTTCGAGCCCACGGACCTGGTCCGCCTCGTACGACAGTTGCGGGAGCGGCGGCGGGAACGGCGGGAGACCGCCGACAGCGGTGTCGGCGGGGCCTCCGGCAGCGGGACTGGTTCGTCGTTCGACAGTGCCGAGAGTCTGTACGGGCCCGGCGGGCCCGAGCGTGCCGGCCGTACCGGCAGCTGAGCAGCACGCTGAGAAGGCAAGCGTCCATATGCCGGACCTTCGCCCAAACCCATTCGCCTACCCACCCCCCTCCTCCCCTACGCTTGCCCCGTGACCCCCGTCGAGCTCTCCAGCACCGTGGTGCGCGCCGTGCGCCGTGCCGTGGACGACGGTGAGCTGGTCGTGGCCGTTCCGGAGCGCGCCCAGGTCGTGCCGCCCGGGCCCGGCGGGCGTGGCGATTACGCCACCAATGTCGCCCTCCAGCTGGCCCGTCCCGCCGGTCGGCCGCCGAAGGAGGTCGCCGAGATCCTGCGGCCCCACCTGAGTGGAGTGGCGGGCGTCGCGCGCGTCGACATCACCGGGCCCGGGTTCCTCAACATCACCCTCAAGGGCCGGGAGGCCGCCCTCGTCGCCGAGATTCTGCGGCGCCGCGAGCGGTACGGGTACGTCGACGGGCCTACCGGGCAGGTCGTCCAGCTGCGTTACCCCTGCAGCGAAGTGCGCGCCGCCGTCACCGGGCAGGTCCTCGCCCGGATTCTGCGGTCCCGGGGCGTCCTCGTCCGAACCACCTGTACCACCTGTACCACCTGTACCGCCTGTACCGCCCGTACCGCCGGTGCCGTTTCCGCCTCCTGCGAGGCCGCGGAGGTCGTGGAGGCCGCGGAGGACGCGCTCGACCCCGCCTGGGCCCGCACCCTCGGCGTCACCGTCGAGGCCGCCCAAGGCCCGCCCGAAGCGCCTGCGCCCACGTCCGCGCCCCTCGAAGTCGATCTCCTCCCCGTGCCCGCCGGCCAGGACCCCACCCCCCTCGGCCGTGACGCCGGCCGCTGGGCGCTGCTCCATCCCGCGGCCCACGATCACCCCCGCATCACCGACGAGCACCTCGTCCAGCGGGAGAGCAACCCCCTCTTCCGCGTCCGGTACGCGTACGCCCGCGCGAAGGCCCTCGGCCGCAACGCCGCCGCCCTCGGATTCGCCGCCGTTCCCGGGGACCACGTCAGTGTTCCCGGCCCTCTCCTCGACGCCCTCGACGCCTACCCCCACGCCCTCGCCGCCGCAGCGCGCCACCGCGCGCCCGACCGGGTCGCGCGGCATCTCGTCACCGTCGCCGACGCGCTGCTCGCCTTCCAGCACACCGTGCTCCCGCTGGGGGACGAGAAACCCTCGGCCGCCCACCGTTCCCGGCTCGCGCTCGCCGAAGCCGCCGGGACGGTGCTGGCCGGCGGCCTGTCCCTGCTCGGCATCGACGCACCGACACATCTCTGAGCTGAGCTGAGCTGAACAGACCTGACCTGACCTGATCTGATCTCATTGCTTTGATCCGGTCTGATCCCGTCTGATTCGATTCGATCCGAGATCTTCTAGGAAGCCCAAAAGACATGAGCCGATCCGCACACCCCGCCGGGCCCCGCCACGCCGATGTCCTGCCCGAGGGGCACTACACCGCCCCGGCGGCCGACCTCAACGTCCTCGACCCCAAGGTCTGGGCGCAGACCGTGACGCGTACCGCGAGCGGTTCGGTCAGCGTCGGCGGGATCGATGTGGCCTCGCTCGCCGAGGAGTTCGGCACGCCCGCCTACTTCGTCGACGAGACCGACTTCCGGGCACGGGCACGCGCCTGGCGCACCGCCTTCGGGCACGACGCCGACGTGTTCTACGCGGGGAAGGCGTTCCTCTCGCGTGCCGTCGTGCGCTGGCTGCACGAGGAGGGGCTCAATCTCGACGTGTGCTCCGGGGGCGAGCTGACCACCGCCCTCTCCGCCGGGATGCCCGCCGACCGCATCGCCTTCCACGGCAACAACAAGTCCGTGGCGGAGATCACCAAGGCCATCGAGGTCGGCGTCGGGCGTATCGTCCTCGACTCCTTCCAGGAGATCGTGCGGGTCGCGCACATCGCGCAGAGCCTCGGCAAGCGGCAGCGCGTGCAGATCCGCGTCACCGTCGGCGTCGAGGCCCACACGCACGAGTTCATCGCCACCGCGCACGAGGACCAGAAGTTCGGGATCGCGCTCGCGGACGGACAGGCCGCCGAGGCCGTACGGCGTGCGCTCACCCTCGACGGCCTCGAACTGATCGGCATCCACTCCCACATCGGGTCGCAGATCTTCGACATGGCCGGTTTCGAGGTGGCCGCCCGCCGTGTCGTCTCCCTGCTCGCCCAGGTCCGCGACGAGCACGGTGTCGAACTGCCCGAGATCGACCTCGGCGGCGGCCTCGGCATCGCCTACACCAGCGACGACGACCCCCGCGAGCCCCATGAGATCGCCAAGGCCCTCGGCGAGATCGTGACCCGGGAGTGCGAGGCCGCGAAGCTGCGGACTCCCCGGATCTCCGTCGAGCCCGGACGCGCCATCGTCGGACCGACCGCCTTCACCCTGTACGAGGTCGGCACCGTCAAGCCCCTCGAAGGACTGCGTACGTACGTCTCCGTCGACGGCGGCATGTCCGACAACATCCGTACCGCGTTGTACGACGCCGAGTACAGCGTCGCCCTCGTCTCCCGTACGAGCGATGCCGAGCCCATGCTCGTCCGCGTGGTCGGCAAGCACTGCGAGAGCGGGGACATCGTGGTGAAGGACGCTTTCCTGCCGTCCGACCTCGCGCCCGGCGATCTCATCGCGGTGCCGGCGACCGGCGCGTACTGCCGCTCGATGGCGAGCAACTACAACCACGCCCTGCGTCCGCCCGTCGTCGCGGTCCGCGACGGCGAGGCCAGGGTCATCGTCCGCCGCGAGACCGAGGAGGACCTTCTTCGCCTCGATGTCGGCTGACCGATGTCGGCTGACCGATGTCGGCCGACCCGGGTGTCTGCCGGCTCCATGTCTGCTGACATGGACGGACGTGCCAGGACGGAAGATCTCCTGTTTTCCGGCCTCGCGTAAATGAAATCGACATCTCACGATCCGGACGAAGGGTAGAAACCCCCGTCCGGTGAGTGAGACTGGTCCCACCGTGACGGTATGAGGAAACGAGGTCGGATGATGCGTACGCGTCCGCTGAAGGTGGCGCTGCTGGGCTGTGGGGTAGTCGGCTCAGAGGTGGCGCGCATCATGACGACGCACGCCGACGACCTCGCCGCGCGCATCGGAGCCCCCGTCGAACTGGCCGGTGTGGCCGTGCGCCGGCCCTCCAAGGTGCGCGAGGGCATCGACCCCGCCCTGGTCACCACCGACGCGACCGCCCTGGTCAAACGGGGTGACATCGACGTGGTCGTCGAGGTCATCGGCGGTATCGAACCGGCCCGCTCCCTCATCACCACCGCCTTCGAGCACGGCGCGTCCGTGGTCTCCGCCAACAAGGCGCTCCTCGCGCAGGACGGCGCCGCGCTGCACGCGGCGGCCGACGACCACGACGCGGACCTCTACTACGAGGCCGCCGTCGCCGGCGCCATCCCGCTGATCCGGCCGCTGCGCGAGTCCCTCGCCGGCGACAAGGTCAACCGCGTGCTGGGCATCGTCAACGGCACCACCAACTTCATCCTCGACAAGATGGACTCGACGGGCGCCGGCTACCAGGAAGCACTCGACGAGGCCACCGCCCTCGGGTTCGCGGAAGCCGACCCCACCGCCGACGTCGAGGGCTTCGACGCCGCCGCCAAGGCCGCCATCCTCGCCGGGATCGCCTTCCACACGCGCGTACGCCTCGACGACGTGTACCGCGAGGGCATGATCGAGGTCACCGCCGCCGACTTCGCCTCCGCGAAGGCGATGGGCTGCACCATCAAGCTGCTCGCCATCTGCGAGCGGGCCGCCGACGGGGGATCGGTCACCGCGCGGGTGCACCCCGCCATGATCCCGCTGACCCACCCGCTGGCCTCCGTGCGCGGCGCCTACAACGCCGTGTTCGTCGAGTCCGACGCCGCCGGGCAGCTCATGTTCTACGGGCCGGGAGCCGGAGGCGCGCCGACCGCGTCCGCCGTCCTCGGGGACCTCGTCGCCGTCTGTCGCAACAAGCTCAGCGGCGCGACCGGGCCCGGCGACTCGGCGTACACCCAGCTGCCGGTGTCGCCCATGGGCGAGGTCGTGACCCGCTACCACATCAGCCTCGATGTGGCCGACAAACCGGGCGTTCTCGCCCAGGTGGCGACCGTGTTCGCCGAACACGGCGTGTCGATCGATACGGTTCGCCAGCAGGGGCGGCAGGACGGAGGCGGCGATGCCTCCCTCGTGGTCGTCACCCATCGCGCGTCCGACGCGTCCCTCACCGGGACCGTGGAGGCGCTGCGCAACCTCGACACCGTGCGTGGTGTCGCCAGCATCATGCGGGTTGAAGGAGAGTAACGAGCAATGACCCACCAGTGGCGCGGAATCATCGAGGAGTACCGGGACCGGCTGCCGGTGTCCGACACCACGCAGGTCGTCTCGCTGCGTGAGGGCGGTACACCGCTCGTGCCTGCGCAGGTGCTCTCCGAGCGCACGGGCTGCGAGGTCCACCTCAAGGTCGAGGGTGCCAACCCCACCGGGTCCTTCAAGGACCGCGGCATGACCATGGCCATCACCCGGGCCAAGGAGGAAGGCGCGAAGGCCGTCATCTGTGCCTCCACGGGCAACACGTCTGCCTCCGCGGCCGCCTACGCCGTACGCGCCGGGATGGTCTGCGCCGTCCTCGTGCCGCAGGGCAAGATCGCGCTCGGCAAGATGGGCCAGGCCCTCGTGCACGGCGCGAAGATCCTCCAGGTCGACGGCAACTTCGACGACTGCCTCACCCTGGCGCGCAACCTCTCCGACAACTACCCGGTGGCGCTGGTCAATTCGGTGAACCCGGTGCGGATCGAGGGGCAGAAGACCGCGGCGTTCGAGATCGTGGACATGCTCGGCGACGCCCCGGACATCCATGTCCTCCCGGTGGGCAACGCGGGCAACATCACCGCGTACTGGAAGGGGTACACCGAGTACGCCGCCGACAAGGTCGCCGCGCGGACGCCGCGCATGTGGGGCTTCCAGGCGTCCGGGTCCGCGCCCATCGTGCGCGGCGAGGTCGTCAAGGACCCCTCGACGATCGCCACCGCGATCCGCATCGGCAACCCGGCCTCGTGGCAGTACGCGCTCGCCGCGCGGGACGAGTCGGGCGGCTTCATCGACGAGGTGACGGACCGTGAGATCCTGCGCGCCTACCGGCTGTTGGCCGCGCAGGAGGGCGTTTTCGTCGAGCCGGCCTCCGCGGCTTCCGTCGCCGGTCTGCTCAAGGCCGCCGAGCAGGGCAAGGTCGACCCGGGACAGCGCATCGTCTGCACGGTGACCGGAAACGGCCTCAAGGACCCCGACTGGGCCGTCGCGGGCGCCCCGCAGCCCGTCACGGTCCCGGTCGACGCCGCCACGGCCGCCGAGCGCCTGGGCCTGGCGTAGCCGCACCACCCGGCACACGTGCCCGACGGGGCACGGGAAGAGGCATCCGGCAGGGGGTGCACATGCGGGCTTACGACACGCATCGTGCGCCTCCTGTGCGCCCTATGTCGCCACTGAACCTTCCTTCGATAAGCTGTACCGAACCCGCCCGCCGCATATGCCGCGGTGCCGCGCCGCCCCTGCGGCCTCCGGGTCTTCCGCATTCTCCGTACGTCTCGCAGGATTTCGAAAATCTCGCAGCTCAAGCTCAAGGAGAGTCATCGAGCGATGGCCGGTCCAGCGTTCCGCGCCGCCGCCGTCCGGGTGCGCGTCCCCGCCACCAGTGCCAACCTCGGCCCGGGCTTCGACGCCCTCGGCCTGTCACTGGGGCTGTACGACGACGTGGTCGTCCGCGTGGCCGATTCCGGCCTGCACATCGACATCGCGGGTGAGGGCAGCGAGACGCTGCCGCGCGACGAGCGCCACCTCCTCGTACGGTCCCTGCGCACCGCCTTCGACCTGCTGGGCGGACAGCCCCGCGGTCTTGAGATCGTCTGCGCCAACCGCATCCCGCACGGCCGCGGCCTCGGCTCCTCGTCCGCCGCGATCTGCGCCGGCATCGTCGCCGCACGCGCGGTGACCATAGGCGGCGACAGCAAGCTCGACGACACCGCGCTCCTGGAGCTCGCCACCGAGATCGAGGGTCACCCCGACAACGTCGCGGCCTGTCTGCTCGGCGGATTCACCTTGTCCTGGCTGGAGAACGGGGCGGCGCGCGCCATCAGGATGGAACCCGCCGATTCCATCGTTCCGGTGGTTTTCGTACCCGGCAAGGCCGTACTGACGGAGACCGCCCGCGGACTCCTTCCGCGTACCGTCCCGCACGTCGACGCCGCCACCAACGCGGGCCGCGCCGCACTGCTCGTCGAGGCCCTCACCAGGCGCCCCGAGCTGCTGCTGCCCGCCACCGAGGACCGACTGCACCAGGAGTACCGCGCGCCGGCCATGCCGGAGAGCGCCGCGCTGGTGGAGCGGCTGCGGGCGGACGGGATCCCCGCGGTCATCTCGGGTGCCGGGCCCACCGTGCTCGCGCTCGCCGACGAGGCCGCGGCCGACAAGGTCGCACAACTGGCGGGAGAGGGCTGGGCGGCCAACCGGCTGGGCCTCGACGCCACGGGAGCGAGCGTGCTGCCGCTTGCTCCGTGACACTCGGTTGCCGGATTTCGAGAGGGGGAATGTTTGTTGGATCCGGTAGTGTTAACCTCAAGTCTGCACCCGACCCCACCATGGCGAGGTGCTTCACGTCCCCGTCCGGGACAATCATTCTTCCGGGAGCCCCCCAAATCGCTTTGTGCCATGCATTGGGTGCTAGGCGCTGAGCGGTGCTGAGTACGCTCCGGAACCGGCGTGAACGAGCCGATGGACACAGAACCTCAAGTCCGCGGCCCCGGGAAACGTCATCCCAGAAATTCCCTCCGCCTTTGGGCGGACCACCGCCCCGGCACGGTCCACACATGACGGACCACTGTCGGACAGCACAACCGGTCGCCGAGCCAGACAGGCCGACGTCCGCTCCAGGGAAGGACCCTTCGTGAGCGACACCACCGATCTGATGGGCGCACGTGTCGAGGAGACCGCTGCCGCGCCCGCCACGGACGCCTCCGCGCCTGCCACCGGTGCCGGCTCCCGTCGGCGCCGCGGTACCGGCCTTGAGGGCATGGTGCTGGCCGAGCTGCAGCAGGTCGCATCCGGCCTCGGCATCAGGGGCACCGCGCGGATGCGCAAGAGCCAGCTGATCGAGGTCATCAAGGAGGCGCAGGGCGGCGGGGGTGCTGCGGCCAAGACCGCGTCCTCCGCCGGGGACGCCACCGAGACGAAGCCCAAGCGCAGGGCCACCTCGAAGGCTCGTACGGGGGACGAGGCCGTCTCTCCCGCCGAGAAGAAGGCGGAGGCCAAGGCCGAGAAGGCCGTGGCCCAGCAGCAGATCGAGATCCCCGGCCAGCCGGCCGGCGGCCCCGCGCGGGCGAGCGAGGGCGGCGAGCGCGGTGGGGACGACGCTCCGGCCGAGCGCCGCCGGCGTCGTGCCACCTCGGAGGCGGGCAGCCCCGAGACGATCACCGCCGAGGCGAAGACCGAGGGCAGGACCGAGGAGTCCGCGCAGTCCCAGGGCGAGGCCAAGGGCGACGGCTCGGACGGCGGGACCGACGGCCGTCAGGGCCGCCGCGACCGTCGTGACCGCGGCGACCGCGGTGAGCGCGGCGACCGTGACCGCGGGGGCCGCGACCGCGACCGCCGTGGTGGCAAGGGCGACGAGCAGCAGGGCGGACAGGGCAACCAGGGCGGTCAGGGCCAGGGCGGCGGCAACCAGCAGCGCCAGGACCGGCAGGACCGTCAGCAGGGCGGCGGCCGTCAGGACCGCCAGGACCGTCAGCGTGACAACGGCCCGCAGGACGACGACGACTTCGAGGGTGGCCGCCGCGGCCGCCGGGGCCGTTACCGCGACCGCCGTGGCCGCCGTGGCCGCGACGAGTTCGGGCCGAACGAGCCGCAGGTCGCCGACGACGACGTCCTGATCCCCGTCGCGGGCATCCTGGACATCCTCGACAACTACGCGTTCATCCGTACGTCGGGCTACCTTCCCGGTCCGAACGACGTGTACGTCTCGCTGGCCCAGGTCCGCAAGAACGGTCTGCGCAAGGGCGACCACGTCACCGGCGCCGTCCGGCAGCCCAAGGACGGCGAGCGCCGCGAGAAGTTCAACGCGCTCGTCCGCCTGGACTCGCAGAACGGCATGGCGCCCGAATCGGGGCGCGGACGCCCGGAGTTCAACAAGCTGACGCCGCTCTACCCGCAGGACCGGCTCCGTCTGGAGACCGACCCGGGTGTGCTGACGACCCGCATCATCGACCTCGTCGCGCCCATCGGAAAGGGCCAGCGCGGTCTGATCGTGGCCCCGCCGAAGACCGGCAAGACCATGATCCTGCAGGCGATCGCCAACGCGATCACCGTCAACAACCCCGAGTGCCACCTGATGGTCGTCCTGGTCGACGAGCGTCCGGAAGAGGTCACCGACATGCAGCGGTCGGTGAAGGGCGAGGTCATCTCCTCGACCTTCGACCGTCCCGCCGAGGACCACACCACGGTCGCCGAGCTCGCCATCGAGCGTGCCAAGCGTCTGGTGGAGCTGGGCCACGACGTCGTCGTGCTGCTCGACTCGATCACGCGTCTGGGCCGTGCGTACAACCTCGCCGCCCCGGCCTCCGGCCGCATCCTGTCCGGTGGTGTCGACTCGACCGCGCTGTACCCGCCGAAGCGCTTCTTCGGTGCCGCGCGCAACATCGAGGACGGCGGTTCGCTGACGATCCTGGCCACCGCGCTGGTCGACACCGGCTCGCGCATGGACGAGGTCATCTTCGAGGAGTTCAAGGGCACGGGCAACGCGGAGCTGAAGCTCGACCGCAAGCTCGCCGACAAGCGCATCTTCCCGGCGGTGGACGTCGACGCGTCCGGTACGCGTAAGGAAGAGATCCTGCTCGGCAGCGACGAGCTCGCCATCACCTGGAAGCTGCGTCGCGTGCTGCACGCGCTCGACCAGCAGCAGGCGATCGAGCTGCTGCTCGACAAGATGAAGCAGACGAAGTCGAACGCCGAGTTCCTGCTGCAGATCCAGAAGACGACGCCGATGCCGGGCAACGGCAACGACTGAGGTCGCAGCCGGCGCAGCCGGTACCGCACAGGGCCGTCCCCGTCACCTCGGGGGCGGCCCTGCGCGTTGTGTCCCCGTCGTGCACTGGTGTGCACCGTCGTGCACTTCCGGAGACCTTCGCCACAGATGTGATGGTCGGCACGGTGGCGCGGAACCGGTGCGTCCGCCCACGTAAGCGCAGGTGAGCCGCCCGCGGCCCGCACCATCGGTCACCCGATGTGTCCGTGTTCGCACAGTACGGTCACAGTGCGTCGTGCAACCCTTTTTTCGGTTTCAACGTCTGAACAGACGGGTCCTGACAGAGACGTCACGGCACATGACCACGCCTGACCCTGACCGCAGGGGGTAATCGAGCCGACCAGCGAGAACTGAGGAGCACATGCCTGCCGAGAGCACACCTAAATCCGGCCATCGACGTAAACCGCGGAGCGCGCGTCATAAGGCGCTCGTCATCGCGGCCTGGTCCGCAGCGGGTGTCTTCGTTCTGGGCGGTACGGGTCTGGGGTACGTGTACTTCAACCTGAACGACAACATCAAGAGCGTCGACATCGACCAGGCACTCGGCACCGACCGGCCCCTGGACGTCGACAACGGCTCGCAGGACATCCTCGTACTCGGCTCCGACACGCGTTCCGGCACCAACAAGGACCTGGGCGGCGGCACCGACGACGGCAGCGCCCGCTCGGACACCGCGATGGTCGTGCACGTCTACGAGGGCCACAAGAAGGCCAGCGTGGTCTCCATACCGCGCGACACGCTCGTCCCCAGGCCCGCGTGCACCGACAGCGAGGGCGTCGAGCACGACGCCGCGTCGCTGGCCATGTTCAACTCGGCGTACTCGACGGGCGGCGCCGCCTGCGCGGTCAAGACCGTCGAGTCGATGACCGGTATCCGCATGGACCACTACGTCGAGGTCGACTTCAGCGGCTTCCAGAAGCTGATCGACGAACTCGGCGGTGTCGAGGTCACCACGACCAAGGACATCAGCGACAAGGAGAGCCACCTCGACCTCAAGGCCGGCACGCACCGGCTGACCGGCGAGCAGTCGCTCGGCCTGGTGCGTACACGGCACGGGGTGGGCGACGGCTCCGACCTCGGCCGGATCCAGCTCCAGCAGGCGTTCATCAAGGCGCTGGTCGAGCAGGTCAAGAGCGTCGGCGTACTGACCAGCCCGAAGAAGCTGTACGACCTCGCCGACACCGCGACGAAGACGGTGACTACGGACTCCGACCTGGCCTCGGTCAAGGATCTGGCGTCCTTCGCCAACGGGCTCAAGGGGATCAGCTCGTCGAAGATGAACATGGTCACGCTGCCGGTCCAGTACGACCCTGCTGACGGCAACCGTGTCCTCGTCGAGGAGGACAAGGCCGCGGCGGTCTGGGACGCGCTGAAGAACGACCGCGCGATCCCGAAGTCGGCGACGGAGGGGACGGCGAGCGGCGATGCCAAGGGCGTCGTCCAGTAATTGATCGTGCTCCGCCCCGGCCCCGCAAGGGGCGCGGGGAACTGCGCGCCCAGCCACGACGGTCCCGCACCCGCCCGCGGCGAGCTCCCGGCACCCCCGCAGGGGCCCTGGGGAATACCCCCGGCCATCCCCCGGTTTGGGGAGATGGCACCAGTCCTGGCAGACTGGACAGTCGGCCCCGGTTCACGCCCCCGCAATCCGCGGCAGCGACCCGGCGCCCTCCCGAAACTAGGAGACACCTTGAAGCGCGACATCCACCCCGAGTACGTCGAGACGCAGGTCAGCTGCACCTGTGGCGCGTCGTTCACCACCCGCAGCACGATCTCCAGCGGCACTGTCCGCGCCGAGGTCTGCTCCGAGTGCCACCCGTTCTACACGGGCAAGCAGAAGATCCTCGACACCGGTGGCCGTGTGGCCCGCTTCGAGGCCCGCTTCGGCAAGGCCAAGGCCGCGGCCGACTCGAAGTAGCGAGCTCACAGCGCCGGTCTTCGGTGCCTCCGTCCGGGGGCGCCGGGACCGGCGCTTTGCGGTGCAGCCCCACCCCTCGCTCTCGAACGCGATCGAGCAGATCGATCGAGCGGTTCGATCGAGCAGGGAACCCCCATACGAACCCCCATGCCGTACCTACGTCCCCGAACCCGTGACGGTGCCGGGGGCAGTCCATTGGAGCCGGAGATGTTCGAGGCGGTCGAGGAACTCATCGGCGAGCACGCCGATCTTGAGAAGAAGCTCGCTGACCCGTCGGTCCACGCCGATCAGGCCAACGCGCGCAAGCTCAACAAGCGCTACGCCGAGCTGACCCCGATCATCGCGACGTACCGCTCCTGGAAGCGGTCCGGGGACGACATCGAGACGGCCAAGGAGTTCGCCGCCGACGACCCCGACTTCGCCGCCGAGGTCAAGGACCTGGAGAAGCAGCGCGAGGAGCTCACCGAGAAGCTCCGGCTGCTGCTGGTCCCGCGCGACCCCAGCGACGACAAGGACGTCATCCTGGAGATCAAGGCGGGCGCGGGCGGCGACGAGTCGGCCCTGTTCGCCGGCGACCTGCTGCGCATGTACCTGCGGTACGCGGAGCGCGTCGGCTGGAAGACCGAGATCATCGACTCCACCGAGTCCGAGCTGGGCGGCTACAAGGACGTCCAGGTCGCGGTGAAGACCAAGGGCGGCAACGGCGCCACCGAGCCCGGCCAGGGCGTCTGGGCGCGGATGAAGTACGAGGGCGGGGTGCACCGCGTGCAGCGGGTGCCCTCGACCGAGTCGCAGGGCCGTATCCACACCTCCGCCGCCGGTGTGCTGGTCACGCCCGAGGCGGAGGAGGTCGACGTCGAGATCCACGCGAACGACCTGCGGATCGACGTCTACCGCTCCTCCGGACCCGGCGGCCAGTCCGTCAACACGACCGACTCCGCGGTGCGCATCACGCACATTCCCACCGGAGTCGTCGCCTCCTGCCAGAACGAGAAGAGCCAGCTGCAGAACAAGGAGCAGGCGATGCGTATCCTGCGCTCCAGGCTCCTCGCCGCGGCCCAGGAGGAGGCGGAGCGCAACGCCGCCGACGCCCGCCGCAGCCAGGTCCGTACCGTGGACCGCTCCGAGAAGATCCGTACGTACAACTTCCCGGAGAACCGCATCTCGGACCACCGCGTCGGCTTCAAGGCGTACAACTTGGACCAGGTCCTCGACGGTGACCTCGACGCGATGATCCAGGCCTGCGTGGACGCCGACTCGGCGGCCAAGCTCGCCGCGGCCTAGGACGCGTACCCGCACGGCCGCAGTGGACAGTCGCAGTACACATCCGCACGACGGACAACAGCTCAGCCCGGAGGACGCGTGAACCTGCTGCTCGCGGAAGTGGCCCAGGCCACCCAGCGGCTGGCCGACGCCGGCGTGCCCTCGCCGCGCAACGACGCCGAGGAGCTCGCCGCGTTCGTGCACGGTGTGAAGCGGGGCGAGCTGCACACCGTGAAGGACGCGGACTTCGACGCCCGGTACTGGGAGGTGATCGCGCGCCGCGAGGCCCGCGAGCCGCTCCAGCACATCACCGGGCGGGCCTACTTCCGCTATCTGGAACTCCAGGTCGGGCCGGGCGTGTTCGTGCCCCGGCCCGAGACCGAGTCCGTGGTCGGCTGGGCCATAGACGCCGTCCGCGCGATGGACGTCGTGGAGCCGCTGATCGTGGACCTGTGCACCGGTTCGGGCGCCATCGCGCTCGCCCTCGCACAGGAGGTGCCGCGCTCGCGCGTACACGCCGTGGAGCTGTCCGAGGACGCCCTGCGGTGGACCCGCAAGAACGTCGAGGGGTCCAGGGTCGACCTGCGCCAGGGCAACGCCCTGGACGCCTTCCCCGACCTCGACGGCCAGGCCGACCTCGTCATCACCAACCCGCCGTACATCCCGCTCACGGAATGGGAGTACGTCGCTCCGGAGGCCCGGGACTACGATCCCGAACTCTCCCTGTTCTCGGGGGAGGACGGCCTCGACCTGATCCGCGGTCTGGAGCGCACCGCGCACCGGCTGCTGCGGCCCGGCGGTGTCGTCGTCGTCGAGCACGCCGACACCCAGGGCGGTCAGGTGCCGTGGATCTTCACCGAGGAGCGGGGCTGGGCCGACGCGGCCGACCACCCGGACCTCAACAACCGGCCGCGGTTCGCGACCGCCCGCAGGGCGACGCCATGACCACGGCGATGTCCCGTGCGGACGACGTGGAAACCGTTAAGTGCGCGGCCACCGGGGTCCGCGTGTGCGAGGAGGCTTGCTGATGGCACGGCGATACGACACCAACGACGCGACCGACCGCTCGACGGGTCTGCGCGAGGCCGCGTCCGCCGTGCGCCGGGGCGAGCTCGTCGTGCTGCCGACCGACACCGTGTACGGGGTCGGCGCCGACGCGTTCAGCTCGGAGGCCGTGGCGGACCTGCTGGAGGCCAAGGGACGCGGCCGGAACATGCCCACGCCCGTCCTCATCGGCTCCCCGAACACGCTGCACGGCCTGGTCACGGACTTCTCCGAGATGGCCTGGGAGCTCGTCGACGCCTTCTGGCCGGGCGCGCTGACCCTGGTCGCCAAGCACCAGCCGTCCCTGCAGTGGGACCTCGGGGACACCCGTGGGACCGTCGCCGTGCGCATGCCGCTGCATCCGGTCGCCATCGAGCTGCTGACCGAGACCGGCCCGATGGCCGTCTCGTCCGCCAACCTCACCGGACATCCGTCCCCCGAGGACTGCGACGCCGCGCAGGAGATGCTCGGCGACTCCGTCTCCGTGTACCTGGACGGCGGTCCCACCCCCGGCATCGTCCCGTCGTCGATCGTCGACGTGACGGGCAAGGTGCCGGTGCTGCTGCGGGCCGGCGCGCTGTCGGCCGAGGAGCTGCGAAAGGTCGTACCCGACCTTGAGGTGGCGAATTGACAGCCCCTGACGCGGGGCGTGGCATAGGTACGGGGACGGGGTACACGGGGGCTTACGGCGACGGGGCCTCGGGCGACTCCTCTTTTCGCATCCTCCACGTCAGCACCGGCAACGTGTGCCGCTCGCCGATCACCGAGCGGCTGACCCGTCATGCCCTGGCGGACCGGCTCGGCGACCCCCTGTGGGGCGGCCTGATCGTGGAGAGCGCCGGTACCTGGGGGCACGAGGGCGCGCCCATGGAGGCCAACGCGGAGGCGGTCCTCGCGGACTTCGGCGCGGACGCCTCCGGCTTCGTGGGCCGCGAACTGCTGGACGAGCACGTCATCCGGGCGGACCTGGTCCTCACCGCGACCCGTGACCACCGCGCCCAGGTCATCTCCATGGGCCACTCGGCGGGCCTGCGCACCTTCACCCTGAAGGAGTTCACCCGCCTGGTCCGTGCCATAGACCCGGCCACCCTGCCCCCGCTGGACGACGGCATGGTCGAACGCGCCCGTGCCCTGGTCCGCGCCGCGGCGGCTCTACGCGGGTGGCTCCTGGCCCCCACGGCGGAAGCCGACGAGGTCTACGACCCGTACGGCGCCCCCCTCCCGTTCTTCCGCTCGGTGGGCGACGAGATCAACCAAGCGCTGGACCCGGTGGTCACGGCGCTGACGGGGGCGCCTGCGCGGGCGTGAGTGTGGCGGGCCGCTAGGGCGGTGTGTGGGGGTGCTCGGGCGTAACGCCGGGCGCGGCAGGGGACTCGGTCCTACATTGGACATAGCGATCCCCCCGCCGAGGTCCGGAGTCAGCCATGCCGGTCACACACACGCTCGAAGGCCCGCCGTCCGTCGATGTGCTGGGCCGGCAGGATCCGGAGCTGGCCGAGATCCTCCTCGCGGAGCTGACGCGGCAGACCACGACGCTGCAGCTGATCGCCGCCGAGAACTTCACCTCGCCCGCCGTGCTGGCCGCGCTGGGCTCGCCGCTCGCCAACAAGTACGCCGAGGGATACCCCGGCGCCCGGCACCACGGCGGCTGCGAGCTGGTCGACGTCGCCGAGCGGATCGCCGTACAGCGCGCCACGGCCCTCTTCGGCGCCGAACACGCCAACGTGCAGTCCCACTCCGGGAGTTCGGCCGTGCTGGCCGCGTACGCCGCCCTGCTGCGTCCCGGGGACACCGTCCTCGCCATGGGCCTGCCGCACGGCGGGCACCTCACGCACGGGTCGCCCGCGAACTTCTCGGGCCGCTGGTTCGACTTCGTCGGCTACGGCGTCGACCCGGAGAGCGGGCTCATCGACCACGAGCAGGTCCGGGCGCTGGCCCGCACCCACCGGCCGAAGGCCATCGTGTGCGGATCCATCTCCTACCCCCGGCACATCGACTACGCGGCCTTCCGCGAGGTGGCGGACGAGGTCGGCGCGTATCTCATCGCCGACGCCGCCCACCCCATCGGCCTCGTCGCCGGGGGAGCGGCGCCCAGCCCGGTCCCGTACGCGGACGTCGTGTGCGCGACCACGCACAAGGTGCTGCGGGGGCCGCGCGGCGGGATGCTGCTGTGCGGGAGCGGACTGGCCGACCGGGTCGACCGGGCCGTCTTCCCCTTCACGCAGGGCGGCGCGCAGATGCACACCGTCGCCGCGAAGGCCGTCGCGTTCGGCGAGGCGGCAACACCGGCGTTCACGGCGTACGCCCATCAGGTGGTCGCGAACGCGCGGGTGCTGGCGCAGTGCCTGGCCGCCGAGGGGCTCGCGGTCGTCACCGGCGGCACCGACACCCATCTGCTGACCGTCGACCCGGCGCCGCTCGGCGTCGACGGCCGTACCGCCCGCGGCCGTCTCGCCGCCGCCGGAATGGTCCTCGACACCTGCGCGCTGCCCCGTCCCGACGTACGGGGGCTGCGCCTGGGCACGGCCGCCGTCACCACCCAGGGCATGGGCGAGGCGGAGATGGCCCGCGTCGCGGTGCTGTTCGGCACGGCGCTGCGGGACGAGTCCGCAGGCCGGCACGTACGTGAAGAAGTGCGGGACCTGACCGGGAGATTTCCCCCTTATCCCGGCTAGCGTGGGGTGGGTGGGCTTGGAGTGACAGCCACTCGTGCAACCATCGGCTCTACCCGGAAGTCCTCAACCGTATGCGCGCGAAGCTATGGTGTGGGGCTGAGATGGCCAGCGAGACCTGTGGGGAATGCCCGTGCGTGAATACCTCCTGACGCTCTGCATCACGGCCGCGGTGACGTACCTGCTGACCGGGCCGGTGCGGAAGTTCGCGATCGTGGCCGGAGCGATGCCGGAGATCCGGGCACGTGACGTGCACCGAGAACCCACCCCGCGCCTCGGCGGCATCGCGATGTTCTTCGGACTGTGCGCGGGCCTGCTGGTCGCGGACCATCTGACGAACCTCAGCGTGGTCTTCGAGAACTCCAACGAGCCGCGGGCCCTGCTGTCCGGCGCCGCCCTGATCTGGCTGATCGGCGTCCTGGACGACAAGTTCGAGATCGACGCGCTCATCAAGCTGGGCGCCCAGATGATCGCCGCGGGCGTCATGGTCATGCAGGGTCTGACGATCCTGTGGCTGCCCATCCCCGGTGTCGGCTCGGTCTCGCTGACCCAGTGGCAGGGCACTCTGCTGACGGTCGCGCTCGTCGTGATCACCATCAACGCCGTGAACTTCGCCGACGGCCTCGACGGCCTCGCCGCGGGCATGGTCTGCATCGCCGCCGCCGCGTTCTTCATGTACGGCTACCGCATCTGGTACGGGTACGGGCTGGAGTCCGCCGCCCCCGCCACGCTCTTCTCCGCGCTGCTGATGGGCATGTGTCTCGGTTTCCTGCCGCACAACATGCACCCCGCGCGGATCTTCATGGGCGACTCGGGCTCGATGCTCATCGGGCTCGTGCTGGCGGCCGGCGCCATCTCCATCACCGGGCAGGTCGACCCGGACGCGATGAACCTGTTCGCGGGGTCCGAGAAGGAGGCCGTGCACCAGACGGTGCCCGTCTACATCCCGCTGCTGCTGCCGCTGACGATCATCGCCGTGCCGGCGGCCGACCTGGTGCTCGCCATCGTGCGGCGCACCTGGCGGGGCCAGTCCCCGTTCGCCGCCGACCGCGGGCACCTGCACCACCGGCTGCTGGAGATCGGGCACTCGCACAGCCGGGCCGTGCTCATCATGTACTTCTGGTCGGCGCTGATCGCCTTCGGAGCCCTCGCCTACTCGGTGAACTCGGGCGCCATGTGGATCGTGCTCGGCATCATGGCGCTCAGCGCGGTGGGCCTGCTGCTGCTCCTGCTGCCGCGGTTCACGCCGCGTGCCCCGCGCTGGGCCGAGCAGTTCGTGCCGCCGCGCTACCGCCGCCGCAAGGCCGTGGACGTGCCCGCGGAGGGCGGCCCCGCGGTCGCGTACGACGAGGCCGGCGAGGACCTCGCGCACGGCGGGGACGAGGACGGGGAGCAGGACGGGGAACGCCGTACTCCGGTCGCTGTCGGTGTCTCAGGAGTCAACGGGGCGACCGCCGTCGGCGCCCGTTCGCGTCTGCTGGACGAGCGAGGGGCCGGGACGTCGCGCTGACGCCGGGTAAGAGTTTCGCAAGAGCCGTCCGATGGGCGGCTCTCCGAAAGCGCCCCAATACCAGACAAGTTGGTCGCTCGACTGCACAGACGTGCATGTTCACCCTCATGTGTGACACCGAGCACACCAACCAGGTAAAGACCTCATCAAATAGTTTGTGATACGGTTCACGAGAACCCAGGACAGAGCCGAAGGACCGCGATACGACGGTTCACCGGCGGTGAGGTTCTCTCGCTGTCCGGGACTACGCTCGTCCATGACGACACCTGCCCCCTTGAGCAAAGCGGAGTTGCCGCCATGCCCTCCAATGACGTCCGGATCCTTCTCCAGGCCGCTGTGCCCACGGCTGCCGTCGGCGCGATCGCCGCCGTCGTCAGTGGTGTGGTCGCGGGGGGCAAGGGGGCGGTCGGGGCGGTCGTGGCGACGCTGGTCGTGATCCTTTTCATGGGTGTCGGGCTGTACGTCCTGCAGCGCACCGCCAAATCGCTTCCGCACCTGTTCCAGGCGATGGGTCTGATGCTCTACACGGCACAGATTCTTCTGCTGTTCATCTTCGTCGCCGCGTTCAAGAACACGACGCTGTTCAACCCGAAGGCCTTCGCGATCTCGATCGTCGCCGCCACGCTCGCGTGGATCGGCGCGCAGGCGCGTGCCCAGATGAAAGCCAAGATCCTCTACGTCGAACCCGAGTCCTCGAAGGGCGACAGGCCCGAAAAGACAGGGCACTCGTCGTGAGGGGTAGGGCCGGGATAAGTGCTCGTGGAAGACCCTGCTATCGTCCGGTGCCAACTGCGGCATCGCGGGCGCGGGCATCTGAGCTGACGCCTGCTCAATCGCGAGGCTTGATGCCCCCCAGCCGCCCTCACATCCGTTACACCAGTCCAGTGCCGAACCGCGGCTGCGCGCCGCGCCGACACAACGAGGTTGCCGTACCTATGCGCCACGCTGAAGGAGCCCGCGGTGAGTGCTGACCCGACGCAGGTGCTCGCCTTCGAGACCGACTGCCACATCTTCGACGGCTGTGGATTCCCGGCCCCCGGCCTGCACTCGTTCCTGTTCGAGCCCCTCGTGGGCGATGCGGACAGCAGCGTCTATTTCAACAAGACGATGCTCCTGGCGCTGCTCGGCTCCGTCATCGTCATCGGCTTCTTCTGGGCCGCCTTCCGCAAGCCGAAGGTCGTCCCGGGCAAGCTGCAGATGGTCGCCGAGGCCGGATACGACTTCGTCCGGCGCGGCGTCGTCTACGAGACGATCGGAAAGAAGGAGGGCGAGAAGTACGTACCGCTGGTCGTCTCGCTGTTCTTCTTCATCTGGATGATGAACATCTGGTCGATCGTCCCGGTCGCCCAGTTCCCGGTCACGTCGATCATCTCGTACCCCGCGGTCCTCGCCGGGATCGTGTACGTCCTGTGGGTCTCGCTGACCTTCAAGCGGCACGGCTTCGTCGGTGCGTTCAAGAACTTCTCCGGCTACGACAAGTCGCTGGGCCCGGTTCTTCCGCTGGCCATGGGCATCGAGCTCCTCTCGAACCTGATCGTCCGGCCGTTCACGCACGCGGTGCGACTCTTCGCGAACATGTTCGCGGGCCACACCCTGCTGCTGCTGTTCACGATCGCCAGCTGGTACCTGCTCAACGGCATCGGGATCGCCTACGCGGGCGTCTCGTTCATCATGGTGATCGTCATGACGGCGTTCGAGCTGTTCATCCAGGCCCTGCAGGCTTATGTCTTCGTGCTTCTGACCTGCACCTTCATCCAGGGCGCGCTCGCCGAGCACCACTGAGTCACCCCCGTCAAACCCCCTAAACGTCCGGTGGTCAACCCCCGCCGGTCCGTACAGAGAAGGAAGAATCAGCATGGCTGCCACTGAGACCCTCGCCGCTGTCTCCGGCTCCCTCGGCTCCATCGGCTACGGCCTTGCCGCGATCGGCCCCGGCGTCGGCGTCGGCATCATCTTCGGTAACGGCACCCAGGCCCTTGCCCGTCAGCCCGAGGCTGCCGGCCTGATCCGTGCCAACCAGATTCTCGGCTTCGCCTTCTGTGAGGCGCTCGCCCTCATCGGTCTGGTCATGCCGTTCGTCTACGGCGTCTGACGTCGGATTCACGACAGACCGCCCACTAGACGAAAGGCACTGATATGAGCCAGCTGCTCACTGTCGCGGCCGAGGAGATGGAAAATCCCCTCATCCCGCCGATCCCCGAGCTGGTCATCGGCCTGATCGCCTTCGTCATCGTCTTCGGCTTCCTCGCCAAGAAGCTGCTCCCGAACATCAACAAGGTTCTGGAGCAGCGCCGCGAGGCCATCGAGGGCGGTATCGAGAAGGCCGAGGCCGCTCAGACCGAAGCCCAGAGCGTGCTGGAGCAGTACAAGGCCCAGCTCGCCGAGGCCCGGCACGAGGCCGCGCGTCTGCGCCAGGAGGCGCAGGAGCAGGGTGCCACGCTCATCGCCGAGATGCGCGCGGAAGGCCAGCGGCAGCGTGAGGAAATCATCGCCGCCGGTCACTCGCAGCTCGCCGCCGACCGCAAGGCCGCCGCGTCCGCGCTGCGCCAGGACGTGGGCCAGCTGGCCACCGAACTGGCCGGCAAGCTCGTCGGCGAGTCCCTTGAGGACCACGCCCGGCAGAGCCGCACGATCGACCGGTTCCTCGACGGTCTCGACGAGACCGCTTCGAAGGCCGAGGCCACGCGATGAACGGAGCGAGCCGCGACGCGCTGGCCACCGCACGTGAGCGTCTCGACGCGCTGACGGACTCCACGTCCGTCGACGCGGCGCAGCTCGCCGACGAGCTGGCCTCCGTCACCGCGCTGCTCGACCGTGAGGTGTCCCTGCGCCGGGTCCTCACCGACCCCGCGCAGGACGGCGAGGCCAAGGCCGCGCTGGCCGGGCGTCTCCTCAGCGGCCAGGTCAGCGGCACCACCGCCGACCTGGTGGCCGGTCTGGTGCGCTCCCGCTGGTCGCGCTCGCGCGACCTGGTCGACTCCGTCGAGGAGCTGGCCGACACCGCCGACCTCACGGCGGCGCAGCGGCTGGGCAGGCTCGACGACGTCGAGGACGAGCTGTTCCGGTTCGGCCGGATCGTCGCCTCGGACACCGGGCTGCGTGCCGCGCTCACCGACCGTGGCGCCACCGCCGCGGCCAAGGGCGAGCTGCTGCGCAGCCTGCTCGGCGGCCGGGCCGACGCCGTCACCGAGCGGCTGGTCACGCGCCTTGTGACCGCGCCCCGGGGACGTAGCCTGGAGTCGGGACTCGAATCCCTGTCCAAGCTCGCGGCCGACCGCCGAAGCCGCATGGTCGCCGTCGTCACCTCGGCGGTTCCGCTGAGCGACGTGCAGAAGCAGCGCCTCGGCGCCGCCCTCGCGAAGCTCTACGGCCACCCCATGCACCTGAACCTGGACGTGGACCCCGAGGTCCTCGGCGGGATCCGGGTGCAGGTCGGAGACGAGATCATCAACGGCTCCGTCGCGGACCGGCTGGAAGCAGTCAGCCGCCGCATGGCGAGCTAGCGGCAATTCAATACGCGTACACCAGAAGTACCCGGAAGTTCAGTACACCGCAGTCAGCACACCGCAGTACTTACGGCCCTGGTTGGGCCGTGCAGAGGATTCCTGGGGGCCCGCGGCGCAGCCGCTGAGGGAAAAAGCCCCAGACCCCCCAAGAAAACTTCGGGCCCAACAAGGAGAGCAGGGAACCCAGATGGCGGAGCTCACGATCCGGCCGGAGGAGATCCGGGACGCGCTGGAGAACTTTGTCCAGTCGTACAAGCCGGACGCGGCCTCGCGCGAGGAGGTCGGTACGGTCACCCTTGCCGGCGACGGCATCGCGAAGGTCGAGGGCCTGCCCTCGGCCATGGCCAACGAACTGCTGAAGTTCGAGAACGGCACCCTCGGTCTCGCGCTGAACCTGGAAGAGCGCGAGATCGGTGCGGTCGTCCTCGGTGAGTTCAGCGGTATCGAGGAGGGACAGCCGGTCACGCGTACCGGCGAGGTCCTGTCCGTGGCCGTCGGCGAGGGCTACCTCGGCCGCGTTGTCGACCCGCTCGGCGCCCCGATCGACGGTCTCGGCGAGATCGAGACGTCCGGACGCCGCGCGCTCGAACTGCAGGCACCGGGCGTCATGGCCCGTAAGTCGGTCCACGAGCCGATGGAGACCGGCTACAAGGCCGTCGACGCCATGACCCCGATCGGCCGTGGCCAGCGTCAGCTGGTCATCGGCGACCGTCAGACCGGCAAGACCGCGCTGGCCGTCGACACGATCATCAACCAGCGTGACAACTGGCGCACCGGCGACCCGAAGAAGCAGGTCCGCTGCGTCTACGTCGCCATCGGTCAGAAGGGCTCGACCATCGCCTCCGTGCGTGGCGCCCTCGAAGAGGCCGGCGCGCTGGAGTACACGACCATTGTCGCCGCCCCGGCGTCCGACCCGGCCGGCTTCAAGTACCTGGCGCCGTACACCGGCTCGGCCATCGGCCAGCAGTGGATGTACGAGGGCAAGCACGTCCTCATCATCTTCGACGACCTCTCGAAGCAGGCCGACGCCTACCGCGCCGTGTCCCTGCTGCTCCGCCGTCCGCCGGGGCGCGAGGCCTACCCCGGTGACGTCTTCTACCTGCACTCCCGTCTCCTTGAGCGCTGCGCGAAGCTCTCGGACGAGCTGGGCGCGGGCTCGATGACCGGTCTGCCGATCGTCGAGACGAAGGCCAACGACGTCTCGGCGTTCATCCCGACCAACGTCATCTCCATCACCGACGGCCAGTGCTTCCTGGAGTCGGACCTCTTCAACGCCGGTCAGCGCCCCGCGCTGAACGTCGGTATCTCCGTCTCCCGAGTCGGTGGTTCCGCGCAGCACAAGGCGATGAAGCAGGTCTCCGGCCGACTGCGCGTGGACCTCGCCCAGTTCCGTGAGCTGGAGGCGTTCGCCGCCTTCGGTTCCGACCTGGACGCCGCGTCGAAGTCGCAGCTGGACCGCGGTCAGCGGATGGTCGAGCTGCTCAAGCAGGCTCAGTACCAGCCGATGGCCACCGAGGACCAGGTCGTCTCCGTGTGGGCGGGCACCACCGGCAAGATGGACGAGGTCCCGGTCGCCGACATCCGCCGCTTCGAGAAGGAGCTGCTTGAGTACCTGCACCGCAAAGAGCAGGGCCTCATGACCTCCATCAAGGAGGGCGGCAAGATGTCGGACGACACCCTGCAGGCCATCGCCGACGCGATCGCGGACTTCAAGAAGCAGTTCGAGACGTCGGACGGCAAGCTGCTCGGCGAGGACACCCCTGCCGCTGCGGGCAAGTGACGACGGAAGGGACCTGACTCATGGGAGCCCAGCTCCGGGTCTACAAGCGTCGCATCAAATCCGTCACCGCGACCAAGAAGATCACCAAGGCGATGGAGATGATCGCCGCCTCGCGTGTCGTCAAGGCGCAGCGCAAGGTACGGGCCTCCACGCCGTACGCGACCGAGCTCACCCGCGCGGTCACGGCGGTCGGGACCGGTTCGAACACCAAGCACCCGCTGACCACGGAGGCCGAGACGGCCACCCGTGCCGCGGTGCTGCTCCTCACGAGCGACCGCGGGCTGGCCGGCGCCTTCAACTCCAACGCCATCAAGGCGGCGGAGCAGCTGACCGCCCGTCTGGTGGCCGAGGGCAAGGAGGTCGACACGTACATCGTCGGCCGCCGCGGTCTCGCCCACTACAACTTCCGTGAGCGCAAGGTCTCGGAATCGTGGGCGGGCTTCACCGACGAGCCCTCGTACGCGGACGCGAAGAACGTCGCCGTTCCGCTGATCGAGGCCATCGAGAAGGAGACGGCGGAGGGCGGCGTGGACGAGATCCACATCGTCTACACCGAGTTCGTCTCGATGATGACGCAGACGGCGGTGGACAGCCGTCTGCTGCCGCTCAGCCTCGAAGAGGTCGCGGAGGAGTCGTCCAGCAAGGACGAGATCCTTCCGCTCTACGACTTCGAGCCGTCGGCGGAGGACGTCCTGGACGCCCTTCTGCCGCGGTACGTCGAGAGCCGTATCTACAACGCGCTGCTCCAGTCGGCTGCCTCCAAGCACGCCGCCACCCGCCGCGCGATGAAGTCGGCGACCGACAACGCGGGAGACCTGATCACTTCACTCTCCCGACTTGCCAACGCGGCCCGCCAGGCCGAAATCACCCAGGAAATCAGCGAGATCGTCGGTGGCACCGCAGCGCTGGCCGACGCGACCGCGGGGAGTGACAGGTAATGACGACGACAGTTGAGACGGCCGTTGCCACGGGCCGCGTCGCCCGGGTCATCGGCCCGGTCGTCGACGTGGAATTCCCCGTCGACGCCATGCCGGAGATCTACAACGCCCTTCACGTCGAGGTGGCCGACCCGGCCAACGCCGGCGAGAAGAAGACGCTGACCCTTGAGGTCGCCCAGCACCTGGGTGACGGTCTGGTCCGCACCATCTCCATGCAGCCCACCGACGGTCTGGTCCGCCAGGCCGCGGTGACCGACACGGGCACGGGCATCTCCGTCCCGGTCGGTGACTTCACCAAGGGCAAGGTGTTCAACACCCTCGGCGAGGTTCTGAACTCCGACGAGGCGTACGACGGCGACCGGTGGAGCATCCACCGCAAGGCCCCCGCGTTCGACCAGCTTGAGTCGAAGACCGAGATGTTCGAGACGGGCCTGAAGGTCGTCGACCTGCTGACCCCGTACGTCAAGGGCGGCAAGATCGGTCTGTTCGGTGGTGCCGGTGTCGGCAAGACCGTGCTGATCCAGGAAATGATCATGCGTGTCGCCAACCTCCACGAGGGCGTCTCCGTCTTCGCGGGCGTCGGTGAGCGCACCCGTGAGGGCAACGACCTCATCGCGGAGATGGAAGAGAGCGGTGTTCTCGACAAGACCGCTCTCGTCTTCGGCCAGATGGACGAGCCCCCGGGCACGCGTCTGCGCGTGGCGCTGGCCGGTCTGACCATGGCGGAGTACTTCCGCGATGTGCAGAAGCAGGACGTGCTGTTCTTCATCGACAACATCTTCCGCTTCACGCAGGCCGGTTCCGAGGTCTCCACCCTGCTCGGCCGTATGCCGTCCGCGGTGGGTTACCAGCCGAACCTGGCCGACGAGATGGGTCAGCTGCAGGAGCGCATCACCTCGACGCGTGGTCACTCGATCACGTCGATGCAGGCGATCTACGTCCCCGCGGACGACCTGACCGACCCGGCCCCGGCCACCACGTTCGCCCACCTCGACGCGACGACGGTGCTCTCCCGTCCGATCTCCGAGAAGGGCATCTACCCGGCCGTGGACCCGCTGGACTCCACGTCCCGCATCCTGGACCCGCGCTACATCGCGCAGGACCACTACGACGCCGCCATGCGCGTCAAGACGGTCCTGCAGAAGTACAAGGACCTCCAGGACATCATCGCGATCCTCGGTATCGACGAACTGGGCGAGGAGGACAAGCTCGTCGTCCACCGCGCCCGTCGTGTGGAGCGCTTCCTGTCCCAGAACACCCACGCCGCCAAGCAGTTCACCGGTGTGGACGGGTCGGACGTTCCGCTGGAGGAGTCGATCTCGGCGTTCAACTCGATCATCGACGGGGAGTACGACCACTTCCCGGAGCAGGCGTTCTTCATGTGCGGTGGCATCGAGGACCTCAAGGCCAACGCCAAGGAACTCGGCGTTTCCTGAACCTCGCGTTCTGAGTGAGGGGGGCGGGGCCGTGCCTCGCGGGGCGGGTCCCGCCCCTCTCACTACGCCCATTAGACTTTGACCCAACACCCGGCAGCGAACGCCGGGTGGTGACCCGAGGAGCCCACCTTGGCTGCTGAGCTGCATGTCGAGCTCGTCGCCGCGGACCGCAGTGTCTGGTCCGGCGAGGCCACCCTGGTCGTCGCGCGTACCACGTCCGGCGACATCGGCGTCATGCCCGGTCACCAGCCGCTGCTCGGTGTGCTGGAGTCGGGCCCGGTGACCATCCGTACGAGTGATGGTGGAACGGTCGTCGCCGCGGTGCACGGCGGTTTCATCTCTTTCGCGGACAACAAGCTGTCCCTGCTGGCCGAGATCGCCGAGCTGTCGGACGAGATCGACGTCCAGCGTGCGGAGCGGGCGTTCGAGCGCGCGAAGTCGGACGCCGACGCGTCCGCCGAGCGTCGTGCGGACGTACGACTGCGGGCGGTGTCTGCGCACTGAGACCAGCGCGCAGAAGGAAGTGACTCAGCCGCGGCCAGGACCGGAGCTTTTCCGGACCGGGTCGCGGCTGAGGCGATGCGGGTGCTTTTTTCCTTTCCGTTACCTAGGAGACGAGGAGGTCGGTGTCGATGGTCCTCGCTCTGACTGTGGTCGGGTCGGTAGTACTGCTGGTGGCCCTCGGACTCTTCGTCTTCGGCCTGCGTCGCAGAGTGATCCAGCGTTCGGGCGGCACCTTCGACTGCAGCCTGCGGTGGGACGTCCCGGAGAAGACCGACACGAGCGGCAAGGGCTGGGGCTACGGCATCGCCCGCTACAGCGGTGACCGGATCGAGTGGTTCCGAGTCTTCTCGTACGCGCTTCGGCCGCGGCGGGTTCTCGAACGCTCGGCGATCGAGGTCGCGGGGCGGCGGGCGCCGGAGGGGGAGGAAGAGCTTGCGTTGCTGTCCGACGCGATCATCTTGACCTGCGTCCATCGTGGGACGCGGCTTGAACTCGCCATGAGCGAGGATGCGCTGACCGGGTTCTTGGCTTGGCTGGAAGCCGCGCCGCCCGGGCAGCGGGTGAATGTGGCTTAACCATTCACTCGCTGCCCGGGCGGTTCTGGCTTACGCCGCGGGGGCCGGTGGGTGTCTGCGGGTCCGTCGTGGCTGGTCGCGCAGTTCCCCGCGCCCCTTACGGGGCCTGCAGTTCCTGCAGCCCTTACGGGGGGGCGCAGTTTCCCGCGCCCCCTACGGGGCTGTTAGTTGAGGCCGTTGTTGATGGCTGTCACCAGTTCGCCGTTCGTGGTGTCGCCGCTGAATTCCCAGAAGAAGGCGCCGCCCAGGCCCTGGTTCTTGGCCCAGGTCATCTTGGAGCCGATGGTGGCCGGGGTGTCGTAGCTCCACCAGTTGTTGCCGCAGTAGGCGTAGGCGGTGCCGGCGATCGTGCCGGTGGCGGGGCAGGAGGTCTTGAGGATCTTGTAGTCCTCGATGCCCGCCTCGTACGTGCCGGGTGCCGCGCCGGTCGCCGAACCGCCGGGGGCGGCCTGGGTGACGCCGGTCCAGCCGCGTCCGTAGAAGCCGATGCCGAGCAGCAGCTTCTTGGACGCCACGCCCTTGCTCTTGAGCTTGGCGATGGCGTCGGCCGAGTTGAAGCCGGCCGTCGGGATGCCGCTGTACGAGGTCAGCGGCGAGTGCGGGGCGGTCGGGCCCTGCGCGTTGAAGGCGCCGAAGTAGTCGTACGTCATCACGTTGTACCAGTCGAGGTACTGCGAGGCGCCGCCGTAGTCGGCGGCGTCGATCTTGCCGCCGGAGGAGCCGTCCGCGGTGATGGCGGCGGTGACCAGGTAGTTGGAGCCGAACTCGGTCCGCAGCGCCTGGGTGAGGGTCTTGAAGGAGCTGAAGCCGGACGTGTCGCAGGTCAGGCCGCAGGCGTTCGGGTACTCCCAGTCGATGTCGATGCCGTCGAAGACGTCGGCCCAGCGCGGGTCCTCGACGAGGGCCTTGCAGGAGGCGGCGAACGCGGCCGGGTTGGCGGCGGCCTCACCGAAGCCGCCCGAGTAGGTCCAGCCGCCGAACGACCACAGCACCTTGATGTTCGGGTACTTGGCCTTCAGCTGGCGCAGCTGGTTGAAGTTGCCGCGCAGCGGCTGGTCCCAGGTGTCGGCGGTGCCGCTGACGGACTGGTCGGCGGTGTACGCCTTGTCGGTGGCCGCATAGGAGTCGTCGAGGGTGCACTTGCCGCCCTTGACGTTGCCGAACGCGTAGTTGATGTGCGTGATCTTCGACGCGGAGCCGGAGCTGACCAGGTTCTTCACGTGGTAGTTGCGCCCGTAGACGCCCCACTCGGTGAAGTAGCCGAGCTTGACCTTGTCGCCGGTGGGCGGCGGGTCGGTGGTGCCGCCGGTGGTGTGCACGGCGGTCGCGCCGCTGACCGGACCGGTCTGGTCGGCCGTGTCACGCGCCTGCACGGTGTACGAGTAGTCGGTGCCGGCGGTGAGACCGGTGTCGCTGTACGAGGTCCCGGTCACCGTGGCGACCTTGGCGCCGTCGCGCAGGACGTCGTAGTTCTTGATGCCCTTGTCGTCGGTGGCCGCGCTCCAGGCCAGCTTCACCGAGGTGTTGGTGATGTCGGAGGCGGTCGGCTTGCCCGGGGCGGAGGGTGCGCTGTCGCCGGGGACCGTCGGTCCGCCGTCACAACTGCCGCCGTTGAGCTTGCAGTTGGACGGGGAGCCGGCGCCCGCGCCGTTGAAGCCGAAGGAGAGGGAGGCGCCCGGTGCGAGGGTGCCGTTCCAGGACTTGTTCTTGGCGGTCCAGTGGGTGCCCGAGCTGGTGACGTCGGCGTCCCAGGCGGAGGTGACCG
Organism: Streptomyces liliiviolaceus; assembly: GCF_018070025.1. Taxonomy (NCBI): domain Bacteria; kingdom Bacillati; phylum Actinomycetota; class Actinomycetes; order Kitasatosporales; family Streptomycetaceae; genus Streptomyces; species Streptomyces liliiviolaceus. The sequence continues at coordinate 8,242,159 of NZ_JAGPYQ010000001.1, read as the reverse complement.
AGGTGCCCGAGGGGAAGTCCCATTCGACGGTCCAGGAGCTGAGGGCCGTGGTACCGGTGTTCTTGACGGTCCACTTGCCCTCGAAGCCGGTGCCCCAGTCCTGGGTCTTGGCGTAGGTGGCGGTCGCCGACGTGGCGGCGGAGGCGGGGCTCGCGAGCCCGACCAGGGCGGCGAACGGCAGCAGCAGGGTGGTGAACCCCGCTATGGCTCTGTGACCGAGTCTGCGTCTGAGGCGCATCCGCGTCTCCTTGGGGGAGTTTTATGAGGTGCGCAGGACAATAGAAAGGTCTGGACCATAGGTCAATAGGTCCAGACCACTGTTGGGGTGCGGTGCGACTACTTGTTACACGCCCAACTCCTGGGCCAGTACGGCCGCCTGCACCCGGCTGCGCAGCTCCAGCTTGCCCAGGAGGCGGCTGACGTGCGTCTTCACCGTCGCCTCCGCCATGTCGAGGCGTACCCCGATCTCCGCGTTCGACAGGCCCTCGCCCAGGCAGGAGAGGACCTCCCGTTCGCGCCGGGTCAGCGCGTCCAGGACCGACGGGTCCGCCGACGGTTCGCGGACGGGGCGGGCGGCGAACTCGGCGATCAGCCGGCGGGTGACCGCGGGGGAGATCAGTCCCTCGCCGCCCGCCACCGTGCGGACCGCCTCGATGAGTGTGCGGGCCTCGGTGTTCTTCAGCAGGAATCCGGCGGCGCCCGCGCGCAGCGCGCCGAACACGTACGCGTCCAGGTCGAACGTGGTCAGTACGAGGACGTCGGCGAGGCCCTCCCCGACGACCTGGCGGGTGGCGGCGACACCGTCCAGGCGGGGCATCTGGACGTCCATCAGGACCAGGTCGGGACGGAGTTCCCTGGCCATGGCCACCGCCTGCTCGCCGTCCGCGGCCTCGCCGACCACCTCGATATCGGGGGCGCTGCCCAGGATGAGGACGAGACCGGCGCGTACGGCGGACTGGTCCTCGGCGACGAGCACACGGATCATGCGGTTTCTCCTTCGGTGATCGGGAGGGTGGCGCGGACCGTCCAGGTTCCGCCGCCCGGTGTGTTCTGCGGGGCGGTACCCGTTTCCTCGATCCCGGGTCCCGCCTCGAACGTGCCGTGCAGCAGGGCGACCCGTTCGCGCATGCCGATCAGGCCCGCGCCCGAACCGGGGGCGCGCGGGCCGTCGCGCCGGACCTCGCCGAAAGGGCTGGTCACCCGTACGTCCAGGGCGTGGTCGCGCTGGACGAGGGAGACGGTGACCCGGCCGGGGGAGGCGTGCTTGAGGGCGTTGGTCAGGGATTCCTGCACGATGCGGTAGGCGGCCAGTTCGACCGGGGCCGGGAGCGCGGTGCGGGCGCAGTCGAGGACGACGTCCAGGCCGTTGCCGCGGGCGTGCTCCACCAGGGAGGCGAGGCCGTCCAGGGTGGGCGCGGCGGCCGGTTCGGTGTCCCCGCTGCTGTCGCGCAGGATGCCGATGAGACGGCGCATCTCGGCGAGCCCCTCGACACTGTTCTCGCGGATCACGCCGAGCGCCTGCTTCGAGGTGTCCGGGTCGTCGAGGGAGAGCGCGGCCGTGGAGTGGATGGCGATCGCCGACAGGTGGTTGGCCACCATGTCGTGCAACTCCCTGGCCATCCGGGCGCGTTCGGCGGTGACGGCCTGGACGCGGTCGATCTCGGCGAGCAGGGCGGTCTGCTCGGCGCGCAGCCGGGCGGACTCGGCGGCGTCGCGGTGGTTGCGGACCACCCAGCCGGTGGCGCCGGGCGTGAACGCCACGATCCCGATGACCGCGCCGATCAGCAGCGCCTCCGGGGCCCGCCAGACGGCGAGCGGCACCACCGTGCCGAGCACCGTGAGCGCCCCGCTGATCCACAGGACGCGGCGGGCGGTGGCGGGCGGGCCGTACAGGACGGCCGCGTACACGAGGTCCGTGAACATCACGACCGTCGCCAGGCTGCCCTGCGTGATGGTGTCCACGGTCAGTGCGGCGACGCCGACCAGCAGGCCCGTGCGCGGGTGGGTCCGGCGCAGCAGCTCGCAGCCCGCCACCGCGGCGAGCGGCAGCAGGATCGGCCAGCGGCCCGACCAGAGCACGATCGGGTCGGCGGCCGGGCGGGTACCGAGGCCGACGGCCCACAGGAGGAGTCCGCCGAGCAGTCCCGCCAGCGCGATGCGCACGTCGTCGCGGTGCGGGCGCGGGAATCGGAGGGCCATGACTCCATCCAACACGGCGGGTCCGCTCGTCGCCTGATGCCGCAGGACGGTCCGCCGGTACATCGAAGGATGCAGTACGACTTCGTCACTGCCGACGACGATCGAGGACGCCGCACGCGGAAGCCTTGAAGGTGACCGAGAGGAGTTCGTCGTGATCGTCACACTGATCGTCGTGTGCGAGGTCGGCTTCTGGGTGCTGCTGGCCGGGGGGCTCGCCTTCCGTTACCTGCTGAAGATGCCCCGCACCGGGCTGGCGCTGCTGCTGTGCGAGCCGCTGCTTGAGGTCGTGCTGCTGGTGGTCACCGCGCTGGACCTCAAGGCCGGGGCCGAGCCGAACTGGACGCACGGGCTGGCCGCGCTGTACATCGGCTACACCGTCGGGCACGGGCACCGGACCGTGGCGTGGCTCGACGGGCATGCGGCGCATCGGCTCGGCGGTGCGCCTCGGCCGGCGGGGCCGCCGCGATACGGGATGGCTCGTGCGCGGCATGAAGGGCGGGTGTGGGTCGGGACCGTGGTGGGGGCTGCCGTCGCCACGGCTCTGCTGCAGATCGCGATCTGGTACGTCGGTGATCCGGGGCGGGTGTCTTCGCTGGAGAGCTGGCGGTATGTGGCTTGGCGGGCCGCCGGGATCCACGGGGTGATCGCGTTGACGTATCTGGTGTTTCCGAAGAAGGTGCCTGCGGCGGGCCTGACGAAGGAGTGACTCGGGTGCGGTTCTCGGGTGCGGGCCCGGTGGGGGCGGGCCGCGCAGTTCCCCGCGCCCCTTAAAAGCGACAAGATTGCGCCGTTCCCCGCGCCCCTGAAGACGAAAGACGACAGGACTGCGCCGTTCCCCGCGCCCCCAGGGAGCAAGCGTCAGCGTTCGCCGCCCGGGACCCACAGGACGTCGCCCACCTCCTTGTTCGCTGTCCTTGCGAGGATGAAGAGGAGGTCCGAGAGGCGGTTCAGGTAGGTCGCTGTGAGGGGGTTCATCACCTCCGCGTGGGATTCCAGGGCCGTCCAGGTCGAGCGTTCCGCCCGGCGGACCACCGTGCAGGCCTGGTGGAGCAGGGCCGCTCCGGGCGTGCCGCCGGGGAGGATGAAGGAGCGCAGCTTCTCCAGCTGTTCGTTGAAGCGGTCGCAGTCCGCCTCCAGCTTGTCGATGTAGAACTGCTCGACGCGCAGCGGCGGGAACTCGGGGTTCTCCACGACCGGCGTCGACAGGTCCGCCCCCACGTCGAACAGGTCGTTCTGGACGCGGGAGAGGACCTTCACGATCTCCTCGTCGAGGTCGCCGAGGGCGATCGCCGTGCCGAGGGCCGCGTTCGCCTCGTTGGCGTCGGCGTACGCCGAGATCCGCGGATCCGTCTTGGCGGTGCGGCTCATGTCGCCGAGGGCGGTCGTGCCCTGGTCGCCGGTCCTGGTGTAGATGCGCGTCAGATTGACCATGCGGCCAGCGTAGTTACGCCCCGGCCGTTCGGAACACGCGTGTGCCCACTGTCACGGCGAGTCCGGTGAGACCGACGGCGACGAGGACCCCGTACGCCATGGAGGCGGTGGTGTACGAGCCGGCGTACGCGTCCCGCATCGCGTCCACCAGATAGCGGAACGGCATGACGTGCGAGAGGGCGTCCAGCCAGCCCGGGGCCAGCGACATGGGCAGCATCAGGCCGGACAGGAGCATGGAGGGCATGGTCAGGGCGTTGATCGTCGGGCCGAACGCGTGGGGCGAGCCGATGCGCATGGCCAGCGCGTAGGAGAGCGAGGCCAGCGACACCGTCAGGAGGGCGACGAAGGCGAAGCCGATCAGGATGCCCGCCACGGGTGCGCGCAGGCCCATCACCACGGCGGCCAGGACCAGCAGGACAGCCTGGAGGACGAAGACGGCCGTGTCGCGCAGCACCCGGCCGAGCAGGAGCGCGAGCCGGCTGACCGGGGTGACGCGCATCCGCTCCACGACCCCGTGGTTCTTCTCCACGATGATCATGAACCCGGCGAACGCGGCGCCGAACAGGCCGAGTTGCAGCAGCAGTCCCGGTACCAGGATCTGCCAGGAACTCCCGTCGCCGCCGAGCGGCAGATCGGTGAGCAGGGGGCCGAAGAAGAGCAGGTAGAGCAGCGGCATCAGTACGCCGAAGAGCATCGCGAATCTGGAGCGCAGGGTCTGGCGGAGATAGCGCCCGAAGATCAGCGCGGTGTCCTGGAGCAGCATGGGCAGATCACTTCCTGGAGGCTAGACGGTCGCGGGGGCGGGAGCCGCCGGTTCGGGGGCGCGGCCGGTGATCGCCAGGAACGTGTCCTGGAGCGTCGCGTCGACCGAACCCCCGTACCGGAGCTTGAGCGCGCTCGGTGTGCCCTCCGCGACCACGACACCCCCGTCGACGATCACGAGCCGGTCGGCGAGCGCGTCCGCCTCGTCGAGGTAGTGCGTGGTGAGGAAGACCGTGGTGCCGTACTCGGCGCGCAGGCGGCGGACGAGGTCCCAGAGGTCGGCGCGGCTCGCCGGGTCGAGGCCGGTGGTCGGTTCGTCGAGGAACAGCACCTTCGGGCGGTGGACGAGGCCGAGCGCGATGTCGAGGCGGCGGCGCTGGCCGCCGGAGAGCGCCGACGTCTTCCGGTCGAGGAGGTCGGTCAGGCCGAGGTCGAGGGCCAGTTCGTCGGCGCGCTCCACCGCCTGCCGCTTCGTCAGGCGGTAGAGGCGGCCCTGCGTGACCAGCTCCTCCCGTACGGAGACCTGGGGGTCGACCCCGCCCGACTGCGCCACGTACCCGCACGCGCGGCGCACGCCCGCCGGGTCGCCGGCCAGGTCGTGGCCCGCGACGGTGGCGGCGCCGCCGGTGGGGGCCAGCAGGGTCGTGAGCATCCGGAGCGTGGTCGTCTTGCCGGCGCCGTTCGGGCCGAGGAGTCCGAGGATCTCGCCCGGCGCCACGGTGAGATCGATGCCGCGGACCGCCTCGACGGGGCCGCGCTTGGTCTGGAAGGTCCGGGCGAGGCCGGCCGTGCTGATGATGGGCATGCGCCAAGAAAAACAGAGCCATAGCAATTTTGCAATGGCCCCAAAATTTGATGGAGCCCAGAAAATCCCGGTCCGGCCTACGATGGGGCCATGGCAGAGGGGCTCAGGGAGCGGAAGAAGCGCGAGACCAGGCAGCGCATCTCGGACATCGCCACGGGACTGTTTCTGGAGCACGGCTTCGTCACCGTGACGATGGTCGACGTCGCGGACGCCGCCGATGTGTCCGTGAACACCGTGTACAACTACTTCCCGGCCAAGGAAGACCTCTTCTTCGACCGCAGCAAGGGTGTGATCGACCGGCTCTCGCGCTGGGTGCGCGGCCGGGACCCCGGCGAGTCGGCCGCCGCCGCCGTCCTGCGCGAGCTGCGCGGGGAGGTCGAGGCGGTCTCGCCGCGGGTCGGCCTGATGGAGGGGTACGACCGGTTCATGCGCGTCATCCACGACGCGCCGGCCCTGCGCTCCCGGCTGTGGAGTCTTCAGCAGGAGGTGCACGACCACCTGGCGGACACCCTGCGTGCGGAGACGGGCGCGGCCCCGGACGATCCGATGCCCGGGCTGATGGCGGGCCAGATCGGCTGGCTCCACCAGACGGTCATGAGCACCGTCGGGCGCGAGATGATAGCCGGGCGCGATCCGGCCGAGGTCTCCCGCGAGGTGCTGACGCTGCTGGACGGCATGGAGGACCTTTTGAGCGAGAAGGTCCTCAACTACGCCGTACGGGCGGCGCAATGAGCCGCCCGGTGTGATGTCCGTCAGATGAGACGTGACGCGCATTACTTAGCGGTCACACAGCACCTCACGAGCGCTATGGTCCGCCGGAGAGACAACTCGAAGACGTGTTGTTCGGGGCTGTCTCGCGATGTCAACGCCAGTCGTCCCGGTCGGCCTCCCGCCGGCCGGAGTCCGGGGTCGCGCGGCGGTCGCCGCACATCGAAGCGGCCCTGGGGAAGAAGCAGCAGGGGAGTCGGACAGTGGCAGGGAAGCTCGCCGTCATCGGGGCCGGACTCATGGGGTCCGGTATCGCCCAGGTCGCCGCACAGGCCGGCTGGGACGTCGTCCTGCGGGATGTCACCGACGCGGCGCTCACCCGTGGCACCGACGGCATCAAGGCCTCGTACGACAAGTTCGTGAGCAAGGGGAAGCTGGACGCGGGCGCGGCCGAGGAGGCGCTGGGCCGCATCACCACGACCACCGACCTGGACGCGGTCGCCGACGTCGACATCGTCGTCGAGGCCGTGTTCGAGAAGCTGGAAGTCAAGCACGAGATCTTCCGTACGCTCGACAAGCTGGTGAAGGACGAGACCGTACTCGCCTCCAACACCTCCGCCATCCCGATCACCAAGATCGCGGCGGCCACCGAGCGCCCGGAGCGGGTCGTCGGCGTCCACTTCTTCTCGCCGGTGCCGATGATGCAGCTCTGCGAGCTGGTCCGCGGCTACAAGACCAGCGACGAAGCGCTCGCCACCGCCCGGGAGTTCGCCGAGTCGGTCGGCAAGACCTGCATCGTCGTCAACCGCGACGTGGCCGGATTCGTCACCACCCGGCTCATCTCGGCACTCGTCGTCGAGGCGGCCAAGCTGTACGAGTCGGGCGTGGCCACCGCCGAGGACATCGACCTGGCCTGCAAGCTGGGCTTCGGTCACGCCATGGGACCGCTCGCCACCGCCGACCTCACGGGTGTCGACATCCTGCTGCACGCGGCGGGCAACATCTACACCGAGTCCCAGGACGAGAAGTTCGCCCCGCCGGAGCTGATGCGCCGGATGGTTGACGCCGGTGACATCGGACGCAAGAGCGGGCAGGGCTTCTACACGTACTGACACACGTACCGACTCCGTGGTGCACCACGACCCGTCACACCGTCACTCGTCAGGGTGATTTGGGTATCGGTTCGCTCACGGACGGCAACTTCTGCCCCGGTACGGCAGTCAGTCCTGGCAACACCTCGCACCACAGGACAGACGAAGACGCCGAGTACGAAAAACGCACTCTCGGGGAGCGCATATGCACATCAGGGGCGACCACGCCGAGCTGGTCGTCGGGGGCCGCCTCGACGTCCGCAGCGCGGCGGACGCCCGTACGGTCCTGCACACGGCCATCGACGACGGCGTCGGCGACCTGGTGCTCGACCTGTCAGAGCTGGACTCCTGGGACGCCACCGGACTCGGTGTCATCATGGGAGCCCACCGGCGGGCGGGGCGGTGCGGCCGGAGGCTTGTGCTGCGCGGCGTCAAGCCGCAGATGCAGCGCCTGCTGGTGGCCACCCGCCTCCACCGCATCCTGGCGATCGAGGGCGGGATCGGGGTCGAGTCACTGCCCCGGGTGTGAGGCTTCGCGTCACTGCCGCAAACGGCGAAGATCGGATCGGAAGCGGCGTACGAAACCCGTACCTCGCGAACAATCCTCACGAAGCTGTGACGTCTCGGACCGCGCGGTACCCCGTGTGTTCGTAGATACTGTGCGAAGGTTTAGGGTTCGCGTGCCCGCGTGTTGATGAACCCGCCAGTGGGCACCGGACCAGAAGCGACAGCGCAGTGTGCGGCAGGCCGGAGGGGGCTCGCACACGACGCTTTTGGGGGGCTTGGACCTATGGACCCGATCAACCGGGGACCCGAAGACCACGGTCACGACGACGACTCGGCGCCACGACAGCGCCCACCGCGTGAGCCTTTGACGCACGCGCTGGGGCAGGGTGGCGTCCAGCACACACCCGCACCGGCCCGTATCGTCCGGCTGGTCGCGGGCGACCATCTGCTCACCGTCAATCCCGTCGACGGCAGCGAGATCGAGCTCTGCCCGCCGGGCGAGCGGCCGCCGCGGCCCACGAAGTTCAGCGCCGCCGAGCGGACCGAGCACACCCGCTCCGCACGGCCGCCCGTCCCGCCCGGGGCGCCGGGGCCCGGACTGCCGCTCCTGGAGCGCCAGGAGGAGCGTGAGAGGCTCGTACGGCTACTCGCGCGCGGCCGCTCCGTCCGGCTCACCGGGCCCTCGGGCTCGGGCCGCACCGTTCTGCTGGACGCCGTCGCCGACGACTGCGCGGACCTCGCGCCCGACGGCGTGATCCGCCTCAGCGGCCATCGCCGCACGGCCGACGACCTGCTGCACGACCTCTTCGCCGCCGTCTACGACGCTCCGCTGCACCGGCCGGAACAGGACGAACTGCTCGCACTCGTCCACGAGATCGGCGCGGTCGTCGTCCTGGACGACGTGGAGTTCGGCGGCAACGCGCTCGAAGACCTGCTCGACGCCGCACCCGAGTGCGCCTTCCTGGTCTCCGCGACGCCCGAGATCGCCGCGCCGGTCGCCGACTCGCTCCTCGAAGAGGTCTTCCTCGGCGGTCTCGGCCGCGCCGGCGGCCTCGAACTGCTGGAACGTGCCGTCGGCCGCGTCCTCACCGAGGAGGAGGCCAACTGGGCGGGCGACCTCTGGTTCGAGTCCGAGGGTCTCCCGCTGCGCTTCGTCCAGGCCGGCGCCCTGCTGCGGCAGCGCGACCAGCTGAGCACCGACCCGGAGGCCTTCGACGACTTCGGCCGCTACTCCGGCGAGTACGACGACGCGCCCTCGGACAGCTACACGAACGCACCCGCGGACGCACCCGTGGACGTACCCGTGGACACGTCCACCGGCGAGTCCGGCACCGAGGACCGCCACGAGGTACCGCTGCCCTCGCTCGCCGAGGGTGCCGCGCCCGCCGCGCTGCTCGCCTCCCGGCTCAGCGAGTCGGCCCGCGCCACCCTGCGCTTCGCCGTCGCCCTGAGCGGCGAGGTGCCGCACCAAGCGCATCTGCCCGCCATCGTGGGGCACACGCACGCGGACGCCGCGCTCGCGGAACTCGTCGGCTGCGCGCTCGTCACCCCGGTCGGCTCGCACTACCGGCTCGCGGCCGGTGTCCAGACCCAACTGGAGAGCGCCGGATACGCCGACGACGCCGAGGACACGGCCCGCGCCGCCGCCCGGCACTACGCCTGGTGGGCCGGGCACCCGTCCGTCACCCCGGAGCGGGTCAGCGCCGAGGCGGACGCCGTGCTCGCCGCACTGGCCGCGCTGGTGCCGCTCACCGTGCCGCCGACCGAGGACGACGAGAACGCCACGGCGGTGGAGCTGGCCCGGAAGGCCGCGCCCGCCTTCGCCGCGGGACTGCACTGGAGCGCCTGGGAGCGCGCGCTGCGCTCCGGGAGCGAGGCCGCCCGGCTGGCCGGCGAGGTCTCGGATCAAGCCTATTTCCACCACGAGTTGGGCATCCTCGCGCTCTGCGGCGGACAGCTCGACCGGGCCCGCGCCGAACTGGAGGCCTCGGTCGGCCTGCGCGGCGCCCTCGCCGACAAGCGCGGCACCGTCGCGGGCCGCCGCGCCCTGGCCCTGGTCGCCGACCGCTCGGGCTTCTCCGGCCTCCCGGCCTCGCCGGGACAGGGACTCCTGGCGCTGCCCGCAGGGGCCGGTTCGACGTCCGGCGAGGAGGTGCCCGACGCACGGTACGAGGAGTCGGCGTCCCCGCCCGGCGGTGTACCGGCCGCGCTCGCGCCGGTCCCCTCGCTGCAGGGACCCGGCGAGCCCGCCACGCTGATCACGCACCGCACCGGATCCACCGCGTCGGCGGGAGCCGGCGGCGTGAAGGCGGGCGGGGTGAAGGGCCTGGTCAACGGCACCCGGCGCAATCTGGTGGCCGCAGGGGCGGGCGCCCTGCTCGCCGCCGTGCTCGGCACGGTGGTGACGCTCGGCGCGACCTCCAACCCCGACGACAACACCCCGTCGGAGAAGGTCGGCGTCACCCCGTCGGCCAGCGCGGACGACGAGGGCGAGGGGCTCGGCGCGGACCGGCCGAAGAAGGGCAGCAGCGACGTGGAGTCGACCGCCCGGCCGAGCGACCCGGGCGAGGACGGCGTACTCGGCACCTCGGACGACCCGACGCCGACGTCGACCGGTGAGCCGTCGGACGACCCGAGCGGGTCGAAGGAACCGAGCCCGACGAAGTCCACGACGAAGCCGCCGTCCACCAAGCCGCCGACTTCGCCGAAGCCGTCGAACACCACGAAGCCGCCGACCGATCCGCCCACCGATCCCTCGACCGACCCGCCGACCGATCCGCCCACCGACCCCAGCGGTGAGCCCTCGGATCCGCCGTCCACCCCGTCGACCTCCGACTCGGCCAGCGGCCCCGCGTCCACCCCCGCCACCAGCAGCTCCGCGAGCAGCCCGGCGGACAGCGGAGGCGCCGGGTCGCCGACGGTGATCTGAGGCGCCGCACGGGCGCGTACGACCGCGCCACGGCATGACGGTGGGCCCGGACCTGTGAAAGGTCCGGGCCCACCGTCATGCCGTACGAACAATTCAGGCCCGCGTCAGAACAGCCGCAGCTTGTCGTCCTCGATGCCCCGCATCGCGTCGTAGTCGAGGACCGTGCAGCCGATGCCCCGGTCCGTGGCGAGCACGCGGGCCTGCGGCTTGATCTCCTGGGCGGCGAAGACGCCGCGGACCGGCGCGAGATGCGGGTCGCGGTTCAACAGGTCGAGGTAGCGCGTCAGTTGCTCCACGCCGTCGATCTCGCCGCGCCGCTTGATCTCCACGGCGACGGTCTTGCCGTCCGCGTCGCGGCACAGGATGTCGACCGGGCCGATGGCCGTCATGTACTCGCGGCGGATCAGGGAGTAGCCCTCGCCGAGGATCTCGATCCGGTCGGCGAGCAGTTCCTGGAGGTGTGCCTCCACACCGTCCTTGATCAGGCCGGGGTCGACGCCGAGCTCGTGCGAGGAGTCGTGGAGGACCTCCTCCATGGTGATGATGAGCTTCTCGCCCGCCTTGTTGATGACGGTCCACACACCCTCTTCGTCCCCCGAACCCTCCTTCAGGGTGCAGGGCGGCGACATCCAGTTGAGGGGCTTGTAGGCCCGGTCGTCCGCGTGGATCGAGACGCTGCCGTCCGCCTTCACGAGGATGAGACGGGGGGCCGACGGGAGATGGGCGGTGAGCCGGCCCGCGTAGTCAACGGAGCAGCGGGCAATGACGAGACGCATGGTCGGCAACGCTACTCGACCGGCACGGGTCGGCGCGATCCGGCCAGGATGCTCGTTGACCGGAGTCTCCCCACCGGCTTCCCTGTCGCCCCTGTTTCCCCGGATAAGCCCTGTTCGAAAGTGGCCGGTTGTGTGCACGTTGGGTCTTCGCTGTGTGCCCAATGTCCTGGTGCGGCCACGAACAGTTGCCTACCGTATAAACGGGAGGTCGCGATGCATGTACTCAGCGTGTTCGACATCGCGGTCTCCTTCCCTGTCCGTCAACCCCCTCTGCCGAGGGGGTGCGAGAGGAGAACCCATGTCGCTGGACGTCTCACCGGCCCTACTCGAAAAGGCCGAGCGAGGCGAGGTCGACGAAGCGGAATTCGTCGACTGCGTCCGGACCTCCCTGCCCTACGCATGGGAGATGATCAGCTCCCTGGTGGCCCAGCTGAAGGTGGACGGCGGCAACTTCGCCGACAACCAGACGCCTCCGCCGGACGAGCAGGCGCGGGGCCAGCTGCTGCGTGCCCTCGCGAGTGACGCGATACGAGGTGCGTTGCAGCGGCACTTCGGGGTGAGGCTGGCCTTCCAGAACTGCCACCGGGTGGCAGTGTTCCCGCTGGACGGCTCGGTGGACGACACCCTGACCCGCTTCACGTCGGTGCGCAGTCAACTGCTGAACCAGTCGCCGGAATTCCGGGACTGCTGATGCCGTGATGCCGCCCCGCTCGCCGCTCCGTACGCGGGAGGTGTTCTGTACCGGAGCGGCGGGCTTCCCGTGGTCCGGGCCTGTCCGGCCCGGGCCACGGGTCCGCGGAGGCGGGGTGCGGTGGTCCCGGTCGGGTGCGCCGGCCCGATGGTCACCGGAGCCGTGGCAGTACCTCGTCCCCCAGCCGCCGTACGTTCTCCTCCGTGGCGGCCAGATCGCCGGAGCCCTCCACGAGGAGCGCGAAGCGGGTGATCCCCGTGCGCTCGGAGGTCGCCGCGAGGCGGTCCGCGCACAGCCGGGGCGTGCCCACCGGGTGCAGCCCGCAGAGGAGTTCGGTGTAGGCAGCGGGGTCGCGCATCGAGCGCTTGCGGTCGTCCACCGTCACATGGGCCTCAAGACCCTGCCGCAGCCAGCCCGGCATGGCCTTCTGCAGCGTCTCGACGGCGTCCGTCCGCCGGTCCGCGATCTGTGCGACACCGGCCGACACATGGGAGGCGCCGGCGACCGCGATGTCGTCGGGGGAGTGCCCCGCGGCGAGCGCGTACGTCCGCCACAGCGCGACCATCTCGGCCTTCTCCTCGTCCCCCACGTGCATGCCGAGCAGCATCGGGAGCCCGCGCCCGGCGGCCGTCCGGACGCTCGACGGCGAGGTGCACGCGACGACGACTTCGGGGCTCTCACCGCCCGACAGGGCCTCCGACGGCCTCGGTACGACCGGGACCTCGCGGAAGCCGAATCGCTCGGAGCCGCCCGCCACGGCCGGTTGGCGCAGCCAGCGCATCAGCAGATCGAGTGATTCCGGGAACCCGTGTTCGTACGCTTCGAGGCCCATTCCGAAGACCTCCAGGTCGACCCACGGTCCGCCGCGCCCGACCCCGAGCGAGAAGCGTCCGCCCGAGGTCACGTGCAGCAGCGCGGCCTGTTCGCCGAGTGCCACCGGGTGCACGGTGGGCAGCACGCTGACCGCCGTGCCGACGCGGATCCGTCGGGTGCGGCCCAGCAGCAGCGCCGCGAGCGTCACGGCCGACGGGCACGTCCCGTACGGCACGAAGTGGTGCTCGGCCAGCCATACCGTGTCGAGCCCGGCCTCCTCGGCGACCTCCGCCGACCGCACCGCGCGGTGCAGCGCCTCGCCCTGTCCCTGACCGGGAAACTGGGCCGCCAGAACGAAACTTCCTACGCGCATCGCGCTCCTGCCTCCTTGCGCCGACGAGGCTCCCCCATCCCGCATAACCGTCTGACACGTGCCAAAGTCACGGCTTGGCGGGGAGATTGGCGGATTGTCTGGAGAATGAGCCGACCGTGCGGGAGGTCTGTGGGGATTGGTGACGTACGCGTACCCCTGGGAGCTCCGCGTAGGCTGGACGCAGCCCCTGCTCCCTGTATAGCTCCGTGAGGTGTCCTGTGTCCCCGCGTCGCAACCGTCCCCACGTCGGTGGCTCCGGCCGGAGCGCGGACGAGGATCCGTCCGACCGGTACGGCGGCTGGCAGTCGGCCGAGAGCTGGCAGGGCGAGTCCTGGAGCGTACGGCACGTGGCGGGAGCGAGCGCGCAGGGCAAGACCTACCGCTGCCCGGGCTGCGACCAGCAGATCCCCTCCGGCGTCCCGCACGTGGTCGCCTGGCCCGAGCACTCAGGGGTGGACGAGCGCCGCCACTGGCACAAGTCGTGCTGGAACGCGAAGGACCGCCGCACCACGCGGGTGCAGCGGTCCCGGAACGCGCCGAGGTTCTAGAACCCGGCGGACACTCGGACTCGGACACGGCCGAGCTCAGACGTCCCGTCGTTCAAGGAGCACGTACGCGCCCGCGATCGCCGCGGCGGTCACTCCGACGAGCAGGAGGAGCTGCGAGGTGCCGCCGCCGTTCTCGGAGTCGATCTCGAAGATCTTGGCGAGCGCGTTCGGGGCGTTGTAGTCCATCATCTTCTCGCCGACCGTGCGCAGGCTCTCGGACATCATCAGGAACGCCGGCATGATCGCCGGGACCAGCACCAGGCCGAGCATCGCGGTGATCGCGCCCGCGGAGTGCCGCAGCATCGAGCCCACGGCGAGCGCGAGCACGCCGAGCAGCGACACGTACAGCGCGCCCTTCAGGACGGTCCCGCCCCACGCGTTGTCCGAGGACCCGCCGTGCATGCCCGACGTGATCAGGCCGACGAACCCGATGGCCAGCGCCGACACGACGAACGCGACGACGAAGAAGATCATCAGCTTGGCGGTGAGCACCCGGTGGCGCTGGGGCGAGGCCGTGAACGTCGTACGGATCATGCCCGTGCCGTACTCGGACGAGACCACCAGCACGCCCAGGGTGATCAGGCAGATCTGCCCGAGGATCAGCCCGAAGAACGCGGGGATCGTGTACGGGACGTCCGCGTAGTCGGTGTCCTGGGTCTGGGCCGCGACGAGCAGACCGATCCCCACGACCAGGAGCAGGAAGACGCCGAGCGTCCACATCGTGGAGCGCACCGACTTGATCTTCGTCCACTCCGAGGTGAGCGCGTGCCCGAGATGGGTGCGCGTGATCGGAATCGGCGAGGTGTACGAAGTCCCGGGCGCCGACTGCCAGTTCGGGGCAGGGGCGGCCTGCTGGTGCGTCTGTGGCTGGGGCGTGCTCATCGGGCGTCCTCGGGCTTGGTCAGGTCGGGGGCGGCGGAGGAGGGCTGCGCGGGGGCGGCCGGGGGCTGTACGGGAGCGGGCTGTGCGGCAGCGGACGGCGCAGGGGCCGGCTGGGCGGGCTGCGCGTACGGGTTGGGCTCCCCGGCGCCCGGGATGCCCGGAGCGCCGTAGGGGCCCGCGGGCGGCTGTCCCTGGGGCATCGCGAACGGCTGCCCGCCCTGCTGGGGCGGCGGCGGCGCGTACCAGCCCGGCTGGCCCTGTCCCGGCACCGGCATCTGCGGCGTCGGCATCGCGCCCGGCGGCAGCTGCTGCTGCAGGCCGGCGCGCTGGTCGACGGTGGAGCGGTAGTCGACGGCGCCCTGCGTCATCCGCATGTACGCCTCCTCCAGCGAGGCCTGGTGCGGCGACAGCTCCCACAGCCGTACGTCGGCGTCGTGGGCGAGGTCGCTGATGCGGGGGAGCGGCAGCCCGGTGACGCGCAGCCCGCCGTCCTGCTCGGGCAGCACCTGACCGCCCGCCTCCGTGAGCGCGGCCGTCAGCTTCTCGCGCTGCGCGGGGTCGGTGGCGGGGGTGCGCACCCGTGCGAAGTCGGCCGAGTTGTGCGAGATGAAGTCGCGGACGCTCATATCGGCCAGCAGCTGGCCGCGGCCGATCACGATGAGGTGGTCCGCCGTGAGGGCCATCTCGCTCATCAGGTGCGAGGAGACGAAGACGGTCCGGCCCTCCGCGGCCAGCGACTTCATCAGGTTGCGCACCCAGAGGATGCCCTCGGGGTCGAGTCCGTTGACCGGCTCGTCGAAGAGGAGCACCTGCGGGTCGCCGAGCAGCGCGGCCGCGATGCCGAGCCGCTGGCCCATGCCGAGCGAGAAGCCCTTGGAGCGCTTTTTCGCCACGTCCTGGAGGCCCACGACCCCGAGCACCTCGTCCACCCGGCGGGCGGGGATGCCCGACAGCTGCGCCAGGCACAGCAGGTGGTTGCGGGCGTGCCGGCCGCCGTGCACGGCCTTGGCGTCGAGCAGCGCGCCGACCTGCCGCGGGGCGTTGGGCAGCCTGCGGTAGGGGTAGCCGCCGATCGTCACCTGCCCGGCGCTGGGGTTGTCCAGCCCGAGAATCATCCGCATGGTCGTGGACTTGCCCGACCCGTTGGGGCCGAGGAAGCCGGTGACCGAGCCCGGCCTGACCTGGAAGGAAAGGTTGTACACGGCCGTCTTGTCGCCGTAGCGCTTCGTCAGGCCGACTGCCTCGATCATTCTCCGCACCCATCGAAAGGTTCAGGACGTCGGGGCACACGCCCCCGTAAGGGTTAGGAGGATATCGGGGCGCTGACGGTTCCCCTCAAGAGCGGGTAAAAAACCTCGCGTCACGCGTCCCGCCTCTTCAGCAGCACGTAACCGCCGATCACCGCGACGACGACCCACAGCACCATGATGCCCAGCCCTCCCCAGGGTCCGTACGGTACGTCGTCGTCGAGCGGGGTGACCACCTGCATGATCTTGCTGCCGGCCTGGTCGGGCAGGAACTGTCCGATCTTCTTGGTGGCGGAGACGTTGCCGAGGATCGCGGAGATCAGGAAGAAGAACGGCATCAGGATGCCCAGGGACAGCATCGGGCTGCGCAGCATCGTGGCGACGCCCATCGAGAACACGGCGATGAGGGTCATGTAGAGGCCGCCACCGATGACCGCGCGCAGGACGCCCGGGTCGCCGATCGCCGCCTTGTGCGAGCCGAGCACCGCCTGGCCGAGGAAGAACGCGACGAAACTGGTCACGAGTCCCACGACGAAGGCGAGCACGGTCGCCACGGCCATCTTGCTGAACAGGAACGTGCCGCGTCGCGGGACGGCGGAGAGCGAGGTGCGGATCATGCCGGTGCTGTACTCGTTGGACACCACCAGCACGCCGAACACGATCATCGCCAGCTGGCCGAGGCTCATCCCGGCGAAGCTGATGTAGGTGGGGTCGAAGGAGAGCCGGTCCTTCGCGTTCATCTTGTCGAACTCGTTCTTCGACAGCAGCGAGATCAGTACGCCGAGCACGACGGTCACCACGGCGGCGAGGCTCAGCGTCCACAGTGTGGACGCCACCGACCGGATCTTGGTCCACTCGGACCTCAGGACCTGGGTCGCGGCCATGGAATCAGCCCTTCTTCCAGTCGTCGCCCCACTGGGGCCCCGGCACCTGCGGTCCCGGCTGCCCGCCGGGAAGGGGCGGCGGCTCGGCGCCGAGAGGGGCGCCGGTGTGCGCGTGGTACTCCACCGACTCCGCCGTGAGCTGCATGAACGCCTCCTCCAGCGAGGCCTGCTGGGGGCTCAGCTCGTGCAGCACGATCCGGTGCTGCGCGGCCAGCTCGCCGATGTCCTCGGGCCGGTACCCGTCCACCTCAAGCGTCCCGACGCCGGTCTCCACGACGACGACCCCGGCCCGGTGCAGCACGTCGAGCAGCAGCTCACGCTGGGGCGACCGGATGCGTACGTACGAGCGGGAGTTCTCCCTGATGAAGTCGGCCATGGACGTGTCGGCGAGCAGCCGGCCCTGGCCGATCACCACGAGATGGTCGGCGGTCAGCGCCATCTCGCTCATCAGGTGCGAGGAGACGAAGACGGTACGGCCCTGGGCGGCGAGGGACTTCATCAGATTCCGGATCCAGTGGATGCCCTCGGGGTCGAGCCCGTTGACCGGCTCGTCGAACATCAGGATCCGGGGGTCGCCGAGCAGCGCGCCCGCGATGCCGAGCCGCTGGCCCATGCCGAGCGAGAAGCCCTTGGCCTTCTTCTTCGCCACCGCGGTGAGCCCGACGGTGTCCAGGACCTCGTGCACCCGGCTGCGCGGGATGCCGTTGCTCTGCGCGAGGCACAGCAGGTGGTTGAAGGCGCTGCGGCCACCGTGCATGGCCTTGGCGTCGAGCAGGGCGCCGATGTACGTCAGCGGGTCCTTGAGCCGGTCGTAGTGCTGCCCGTCGATCCGGACGTCACCCGCGGTCGGCCGGTCGAGCCCGAGCATCATCCGCATCGTGGTGGACTTCCCGGCCCCGTTCGGCCCGAGAAACCCGGTGACGATCCCCGGCCGCACGGCGAACGTCAGCTGATTCACCGCCATCTTCTCGCCGTACCGCTTGGTCAGCCCCTCGATCTCGATCATGCGCCCACGCTAGAACGCAACAAAGCCCCCTGCCACCGGAGTGGCAAGGGGCCCCAGAAGGGGCGCGGGGAACTGCGCGACCAGCCACAGCCGGCCCGCAGATCCCCGCGACCTCACCCCGACCCGTACTGGGCCAGGGCCAGCGCCAGCGCCTAGCGGGACTGCTGAGCGGGCACCCCACGAGTGATCGGCTCGTCCTCAGCGGGCGACCCGGCGGCGGCAACAGCCGCACCGGTGAGCGTCGCCAGCATCTCGCGCACGTTCGTGAGCTGCGCGTTGATCGAGTCACGCCGGTTCGTGAGCGCCGCAAGCTCCCGCTCGGACTCCGACCGGATCCGGTCGGCCTTCGCGTTCGCGTCGGCCACGATGTCCTCGGCCTGCCGCTGAGCCGTCTCGACGGTCTGACGGGCACGACGCTCGGCGTCCGTACGCAGCTTCTCGGCCTCAAGCCGAAGCTGCTCCGCACGGTGCTCGATCTCCGCGAGACGCTTCTCGGCCTTGGCCTGACGCGAGGCCAGGTCGCGCTCGGACTGCTCACGCCGCTTGGCGAGGTTCGTCTCGAAGTCGGCGGCGGCCTGCGCGGCCTTCGCGCGGGTCTCCTCGAAGAGGGCGTCCGCCTCCTCGCGCTTCGACTGCGCGTCCTTCGTCGCCTCCTGACGGAGCTGGGAGGCGTCCGTCTTGGCCTTCTCGACGATCCGGACGCCTTCGTCCTCCGCCTTGGACTTGCGGTCCGCAGCGAACGATTCTGCGTCGTTGCGCACCTGCTGGGCCGCCGACTCGGCGAGCTCGCGGTGCTGCTCCGCCGCGCGACGGGCCTCCTCGCGCAGGTCCTTGGCCTCCTCCTCGGCGAGGCGGAGGATCTTCTCGACGCGGGCACCGAGGCCGGCGTACGACGGCTCGGCGTCGCTTACCTGGGCCTGGGCGTTCTGCGTTTCGAGATGGAGTTCCTCGATGCGCTTTTCGAGAGCAGTGATGCGGGCCAGAGCGCTGTCACGGTCGGAGACGAGCTTCGAAATGCGTTCGTCCACCTGAGCGCGGTCGTACCCACGCCGCACAAGCTCGAAGCCGTAGGGGGAAGTGTCGCTCATGGGGTTCCTGTCGAATGAGACCGGTGAGGTGATAGGTGGAATCCTAGGGGCCAAAACGGTGTGTCATCGAGCAGTAGCCCGATTGATATGGAGAATGACACCCTTTTTGGTGGCTAACGGCCGGAACGCTTGCCAGGGAGCTTCACCGAAGCCCCCCGGCATGCACGGAAGTTGCCCATCTGGCTAGCCCTCGGACGGCTTGCCACCCGAACGGGTCGCACCGGCCGCCGCGCCCGCCTTGACGCCCCCGTCCTTGCCACCCGACGGCGCCTCAAAGGATTCCAACGCTTCCAGGACGTCCTGGACACGGGAGATCTCGGCATTGATGTCCTGCCGACGGCGGACCAGCACCTCCAGCTCGCGCTTGCCCTCCTCGACCGCGGCCCGCGCCTCGCGGACCGCCTCGGATCTGATGCCCTCGGCCTCCGCGATGAGCGCGGCCTTCTTCTGCTCGGCCTCCTTGAGGAGCCCCTCCGCCTTCTTCACCGCGGCGATCCGGACCTTGCTCGCCTCCGAACCGGCCTCCGACACGAGGTCCTTGGCCTTCGCCTCGGCCTCCTTCAGCTGGTCCTCGGCGGCCCTGATCAGCGCGTCGCACCGATCGCCCGCCGCCTTCATCGTCTCGGCGGACTCCCGGCGGGCCCGGTCGTGCAGTTCCTCGATCTCACCCGTGATCCGGTCGCGCAGCTCCTCGGCACGCTCCCTTATGGCCGTCGCGTCCCGGCGCGCGCCGACCAGCAGCTCGTCGGCGTCCGTCCTGGCCCGCTCCACCCGGGTGTTGCCCTCGACCGTCGCCTCGGACAGCAGCCGCTCCGCCTCGTTGCGCGCGGCGCCGACCATCGTGTCGGCCTGTGCCTCGGCGTCCGCGGTGGTCTTGTGCGCGCTCTGCTGCGACTCCGAGAGGAGCTTGTCGGCCTCGGCGGTCGTCTCCGTGATCAGCTTGTCGACCTGCTCGGCCGCCTCGGAGCGCCGCTTGTTGGCCTCCTTGCGCACCTTGTCCAGCGTGTCGTCGGCCTCGTCGCGGGCGTTCGACATGAGGCGGTCGGCCTCCTGGGCGGCCTCGGCCTTGAAGCGCTGCGCCTCCGTGCGGATCCGCTCGGCGTGCTGCTGCGCGGAGCCGACCGTGTCGGCCGCCTCGGCGCGCAGCCGCTCCGCGTCGCCCGTCGCGTCCGAGATCAGCTTCTCGGCCTTCGCCACGGACTCGGCACGGACCCGCTCCGCCTCCTGGTTCGTCTCCGCGGTGAGCCGCTCGACCTCGGCCGTCGTCTCGGTGATGAGGGTGTCCGCCTGCGTCGCCGCGTCCGACCGGATGCGGTTGGCGTCGTCGCGGGCCTCGGCCCGGGAACGCGAGGCGTCCTGCTCGGCCGACGCGATGGCGTCCGACGCCTCCGTACGCGCCCGCTGCAGATGCTCGGCGGCGTCCGAACGCAGCCGCTCGGACTCCGCGATCGCCTCCGAGACCGTGCGCTCCGCGAGGGTCTTGGCGGCCTCCGCCTCGTCCCGCGCCTCGCGCCGGACCCGGTTGCCGTCCTCGGTCGCCCGCTCCCGCTCCGCGTACGCGTCGGCGCGGACCCGGTCGGACTCCTCCTGCGCCTCGGTGCGCAGGCGCTCCGCCACGTGCTCGGCGGTGCTGCGCAGGCCCGTGATCTCCTCCTGGGCCTGCTCGTGCAGCCCGGCCACGGCGTCGCGCACCTGCTGTGCGGTCTGCTCGGCGGCCGACACCATCTCGGTCGCCCGGCGGTCCGCCTCCTCGACCAGCCGTACGGCCTCGGTCTGGGCCTCCTCCACGCGGTTGCGCGCCGAGGCCAGCAGCTCCTCGCTCTGCTCGCGGGCCCGCTCGCGCTCCTGGTCGGCCTCCTGGCGGGCGGCGCCGAGCAGCTCCTCGGCCTCGCGGCGGCGCCTGGCCGCCTCCTCCTGGGCCGCGGACAGCGCCTCGGCGGCCTCCGTGGCCAGCCGCTCGGCGGCGGCCTGGGCCTCGGCCCGTACGCGGTCGGCGGTGTCCTGTGCCTCCGTCTTGAGCCGCTCGGCCTCCACCGAGGCGTCCGAACGCAGCCGTACGGCGATGGCCTCGCCCTCGGCCCGGGACGCGGACGCGTCCGAGGCGGCCTCCGTGCGCAGCCGCTCGGCCTCCGTCTCGGCCTGCGCCTGGAGCGTACGGACCCGCTCGGCGGCCTCGGCGCGCAGCCGGTCGATCTCCTCGGAGGCCTCGCGGCGGATCCGCTCGGACTGCTCCCGGGCGTCGGTGAGCGCCTGCTCCGCAGAGGCGAGGCGCTCCTCGGCCTCCGTGTGCAGCCGGGTCAGCCCCTCGGCGGCCTCGGCCTGCCGGGCCGCTATGGCCCGCTCGGTGTCCTCGTGCAGCTCGGCGGCGGCCCGCTCGGCCTCCGCCTTGATCTCGTCGGACTGCTCGACGGCCTCCGTGCGGTGCCGCTCGGCCTCCGTACGGGTGCGCTCCAGGGTCTCCTCGGCCTGCCGGCGCAGCGTCGTCGCGCGCTCGATGGCCTCGGTGCGGACCCGCTGGCTCTCCGTCGTCGCGTTCGACCGCAGCTCGTCCGCGTCTGCCTTCGCCTTGGAGAGCAGCTCCTCGGCGGTCCTGGCCGCCTCCTCGATCTGCTGGACGGCCTCGCGCCGGGCCTCGGAGCGGATCCGCTCGCCCTCTTCGTTGGCGTCCGCGCGCAGCTGCTCGGCGTCGCCACGCAGCCGGCGCGCCTCCTCCTGCAGCTCGACCGTCTTGGCGCGGTACTCCTTGGTGTCGTCCTTCGCCGTGCCCTTGAGCTGCTCGGCGATGTCGTGCGCCTCGGCACGCAGCCGGTCCGCCTCGGCCTCTGCCTCGGCGCGGATGCGCTCGGCCTCCTCGGAGGCGGCCTTGGTGGTCGTCTTGGCTTCCTCGGACGCCTTGTTCAGCACGTCCTCGGCCGTACGGGCCGCCTTGGCGAGCTGGGACGCGGTCTCCTCGGCCGTGAGACTGCGGGCGCTCTCCTCGGCCTCCGCGGTGATCTTCTCGGCCTTGGTACGGGCGTCCGCGACGACCTGCTCGGCCTCCGCCTTGGTGGCCTCGGCCTCCTTGATCGCCTCGCCGACCAGCCGCGCGACCTGCTCCTTGGCCGTACGCGTGCGCTGTTCGTTCGCCGACTCCGCGCCGGAGAGCGTCTTGGCCGCGGCCTCCTTGGCCTCGGCGACGACCTTCTCCGCCTCGGCCCGCGCTTCGCGCAGCGCGGCCTCGGCCTCGTTGATGCGCTGCTCGGCGGCGCGGCTCAGCTCGCCGGCCTGGCGGCGGGCGTTGTCCGAGTCGGACGCGGTCGAGCTGCGCAGCTGCTCGGCGTGGTCGGTGGCCTCCTGGGCCTGCGTCGAGGCGGCGTTCAGCAGCCGCTCGGCGTCGGTGCGGGCCCGGCGCAGCAGCGCCTCGGCCTCCGCGCGCGCCCGCTCGGCGTCGCTCTGCAGCCGCTGGCGGGCCTCTCCCGCCAGCCGCTCGGCCTCCGCGCGGGCGGCGGCCAGGGCCTGCTCGGCCTCGCCGCGCGACTCGTCGGCCAGCCGGCGGGCCTGCTGCTCGCTGCGGGCCCGCAGCTGCTCGGCCCACGCCACGTTCTCGTTGACGTGCGACTCGACGCTCTGGCGGCGCTCGGCCAGCTCCTGGTCGAGCTGCTGGCGGCGGGTGACCGCCTCCTGATGCAGCTCCGCCTGGAGACGGGCGGCCTGCTCCGCGTGCTCCTGCAGAATCCGCTGCGTCTGCGCGCGGGCCTGGCTCAGCTCCCGCTCGGCGTCCTGGCGCAGCTGATCGGCCTGAACCTGCGCATTACGGAGCATCTGCTCGGCCTGATAGCCGAGGTCGGCACCGTCGTAGGCAGGCCGGGTCGCCAGACTGCGGCGCGCCTCGTGCAGCTTGGCGCGCAGCACCTCGACCTGATAGCCGAGGTCCTCGGCGTGCTGGACGGCCTTCTCCCGCTCGGTCTTCAGCCGTTCCATCTCGGCCTCGAACCGAGAGAGGTGGTCGACGTCAGCCGCCGGCTCTCGCTCCTGGCGTTCGTAGCCCCGCACTGCGCGGTCCCATCCGTCCCCTGGTCGCAAGTCTCTCCAAACGAGCACCGTCCATCCGCCGGACAGGGCCCCCGGGGAATGGTGTCAGATCAACGGCGGAGCACGGGCTGCTCCCCCGACGCTCGTCCCCCGAAACCTGGACCCCGGCCCTCGGATCCTGACGATGAGGACCCGGACCGCCCCGAAGAGGCGACGGCCGTGCCCAACCCTACCGGCCCAGATATACGGAGGTCAGTGCTCAGGTGACTCAACTGGCGCCGAAGTGACCAGTTCTGTCAGGACGCCATGACAATCCTTTGGGTGCAGAAAGGTGATCCTGGAGCCCATCGAACCCCTGCGCGGCTCGTCGTACAGCACGCGTACGCCCTTGTCCCGGATGCCGGCCGCGTCGGCGTCCACGTCCGCCGTGCCGAAGGCGATGTGATGTACGCCCTCACCGTTCTTGGCCAGCCACTTTCCGACCGCGGAGTCCTCGCGGGTGGGTTCCAGGAGCTGCAGGTAGGAGGCGCCCCCGTCGGACGTCTCATTGATCTTGAGCATGGCCTCGCGCACGCCCTGCTCCTCGTTGACCTCGGAGTGGTACACCTCGAAGCCGTACGTGGCCCGGTAGAACTCGACGGTCGCGTCGAGGTCGAAACAGGCGATCCCGATGTGGTCGATTCGCGTCAGCATGCTGTCAGTGCAGCGCTCCGGAGACGGTTACGCAACGTGCGCGCGATCACACGACGGGCCGGATGACGGCTGGCCTACCGCTCAGTACCTTCTTGAGTAAACCCTCGTTCACTCCTCGGCTGTGCAAGCTGGAAGGGGATCGCTCCTCATGTCTGGAACGAACAACACCACCTCCGTCATCGTTGCGGGTGCACGCACCCCGATGGGACGGCTGCTCGGCTCCCTGAAGACCTTCTCGGGAGCCGACCTCGGTGGATTCGCGATCAAGGCCGCCCTCGACCGTGCGGGCATCGGCGGCGACCAGGTGCAGTACGTGATCATGGGCCAGGTGCTCCAGGCCGGGGCAGGGCAGATCCCGGCACGCCAGGCCGCCGTCAAGGCGGGCATCCCGATGAGCGTCCCGGCGCTCACGATCAACAAGGTCTGCCTGTCGGGCCTCGACGCCATCGCGCTCGCCGACCAGCTGATCCGCGCCGGTGAGTTCGACATCGTGGTCGCGGGCGGCCAGGAGTCGATGACCAACGCCCCCCACCTGCTGCCGAAGTCCCGTGAGGGCCACAAGTACGGCGCGATCGAGATGCTCGACGCGATGGCGCACGACGGGCTGACCGACGCCTTCGAGAACATCGCCATGGGCGAGTCCACGGAGAAGCACAACACCCGGCTGGGCATCCTGCGCCCCGAGCAGGACGAGATCGCCGCCCTGTCCCACCAGCGGGCCGCCGCCGCGCAGAAGAACGGCACCTTCGAGGCGGAGATCACCCCCGTCGAGATCCCGCAGCGCAAGGGCGAGCCCGTCGTCTTCAGCCAGGACGAGGGCATCCGCGGCGAGACGACCTCCGAGTCGCTCGGCAGGCTGCGCCCCGCCTTCGCCAAGGACGGCACGATCACGGCCGGCTCGGCCTCGCAGATCTCCGACGGCGCCGCCGCCGTCGTCGTCATGAGCAAGGCCAGGGCCGAGGCGCTCGGCCTCGACTGGATCGCGGAGATCGGCGCCCACGGAAACGTCGCCGGACCCGACAACTCTTTGCAGTCGCAGCCGTCGAACGCCATCCAGCACGCCCTGAAGAAGGAGGGCATCGGCGTCGAGGATCTTGACCTGATCGAGATCAACGAGGCCTTCGCCGCCGTCGCGGTCCAGTCAATGAAGGATCTCGGCGTGTCCACGGAAAAGGTGAACGTCAACGGCGGCGCCATCGCGCTGGGCCACCCGATCGGCATGTCCGGCGCCCGGCTTGTCCTGCACCTCGCCCTCGAACTGCAGCGGCGCGGCGGCGGCGTGGGCGCGGCGGCGCTGTGCGGTGGCGGCGGCCAGGGTGACGCGCTGATCGTGCGGGTACCCAGGGCCTGACCCGCACTGTGGGCCGGCCGATCGACCGAACGGAGCTGTGATGCAGGACGTCCCCTCGCTGGTGGCCGCGGCCAGGGAAGGCCGGCCGCGGGCCGTGGCCCGGCTGATCTCCCTGGTGGAGGGGGCGTCCCCGCAACTGCGCGAGGTGATGGCCGCGCTGGCCCCGCTCGCGGGCAACGCGTACGTCGTGGGCCTCACCGGATCACCCGGCGTCGGCAAGTCGACCTCCACGTCGGCGCTCGTGTCCGCCTACCGGCGGCAGGGCAAGCGGGTCGGCGTCCTCGCCGTCGACCCGTCGTCGCCGTTCTCCGGCGGGGCGCTGCTCGGCGACCGCGTCCGGATGTCGGACCACGCCTCGGACCCCGGCGTCTACATCCGCTCGATGGCCACCCGCGGGCACCTCGGCGGGCTCGCTTGGGCCGCGCCCCAGGCGGTCCGGGTGCTCGACGCGGCCGGCTGCGACGTCGTCCTCGTCGAGACCGTCGGCGTCGGTCAGTCCGAGGTCGAGATCGCCTCGCAGGCGGACACGTCCGTGGTCCTCCTCGCCCCCGGCATGGGCGACGGCATCCAGGCGGCGAAGGCCGGAATCCTGGAGATCGGCGACGTGTACGTGGTCAACAAGGCCGACCGGGACGGGGCCGACGCGACGGCACGTGAGCTGAACCACATGCTCGGGCTCGGCGAGTCCCGTGGCCCGGGGGACTGGCGGCCGCCCATCGTCAAGACGGTGGCCGCGCGCGGGGAGGGTGTCGACGAGGTCGTCGAGGCGCTGGAGAAGCACCGGGCGTGGATGGAGGAGCGGGGGGAGCTCGCCGCGCGGCGGCTCGCGCGCGCGTCCCGCGAGGTGGAGACGATCGCGGTCACGGCGCTGCGGGAGCGGATTGCCGACCTGCACGGGGACCGGCGCCTGAGCGCGCTCGCGGACCGGATCGTCTCGGGCGACCTGGACCCGTACCGGGCGGCGGACTCGCTGGTACGGGACCTGACGAGCGCTTGAAGGCTTTTTCCTCGCCCCCGCCGCCCCTACCCGTTCCCGTCCACGCATGGGGGCTGCGCCCCCTCGCCCCCCTTATCGCGCTGCGCGCTCGTCCTCAAACGCCGGACGGGCTGGTAGTCAGCCCCTCCGGCGTTTGAGGAGCGGGGGTTCGGGGGCAGCGCCCCCGAGACAGGGACGGGAACGGGTAGGGGCGGCGGGGGCGAGGAAAGGGCTGCTACCTTGACCCCCGTGTTCCTCCACATGGCATAGGGCCCGCCCATGACCCGCGCCGGCAGCGCCCCCGCGCAGCCCCCGCGGCCCCAGGCGACCCCGAAGCCCGGACGCCCTCACAGGGCGCCCCCTCCCTGAGGAACCCCGCATGAACGCGCCCACGACGCGGCCCACGTACGCCGCGGTACTCCGCACGCCCCACACCACCCGCACCTTCACCGCCGCCCTCGTCGCCCGGCTCTCCTACGGCATGGTCGCCCTCGGCGTGATGCTGGCGGTGAGCGACGCCACCGGCTCGTACGCCGCCGCCGGCATCGTCGTGGCGCTCTTCGGCGCCGCGAGCGTGTTCCTGTCGCCCGCGCGGGCGTCCCTCGTCGACCGGTACGGCCCGCGCCGCGCCCTGGTCCCGATGGCCTCCCTGTACGCCGCCCTGCTGGGCACCCTGGCGGCGGTGAGCTGGCGCCCGGGAGCCCCGGTCCTGCTCCTCGCGGCGGTGGCCGTCGCCGCGGGCGCGTGCACCCCGCCGCTCGGTCCCACCATGCGGGCCGTATGGGGCGAACTCGTCACGGACCGAAGGCTGTTGCAGCGCGCCTACAGCCTGGACGGGGTCGCCGAGGAACTGCTGTTCGTCTCCGGCCCCCTGCTCGTGGGGCTGGTGGTGGGCTTCGCGCCCCCGGCCGCCGCGGTCGCCCTGAGCGCGCTGCTGGTGGGGCTCGGCACCGCGGCCTTCGTCACGTCCCCCGTGGTCAGGGGCGTCACCGTGCACGCCGCCCACGCCGGGCGGCGGACCCGCCTCGGGCGCGGGCTCGTACAGCCGGTCGTCGCCGCCGCGGGGGTCGGGCTCGCGCTCGGCGCCGTCGACCTGCTGGTGCTGGCCTTCGCGGAGCAGGGGCACCACGGCGAGCACACCGTCGCCTGGGTGCTGGCCGCGCTGTCCGCGGGCAGCGCGGTCGGCGGACTCCTGAACGGCGCCGTCGACTGGCGTGCGCCGGCCCGGCTGCGGCTTCCGCTGCTGGCGGTCGGGCTCGCCCTCGCGCTGGGCGCGGCGGGGCTCGCGCCGGGCCTCGTGACGCTCTCCGCCGCCGTGGCCGTGGCGGGCCTGTTCGTCGCCCCGGCCCTCACCACGGCGTACCTGCTCGCCGACGAGAGCGCCCCGCCCGGTGCCCGGGTCCGGGCCGGGACATGGGTGAACACCGCCGTGAACGCGGGTTCCTCGGCCGGAGCCGCGGCCGTCGGCCTGCTGGTCGGCCGACTGCCCCTGGCGGTGTGCTTCGCCGTCTCGGGCGCGATGGCCCTGGTCGCCGCGCTCGCCCCGTGGCACGGCGGGCACGACAAGGCGGCCTCCCCGGCCACACGGACCGGGGAGGCCGCCGAACTCGTCAAGTGATGTCGGCTGATGCCGGCCGACGTCAGTCGTCGGAGCCGTCGTCGTCCGAGTCGTCGTTGTCGTCGTGGTCGGAGGAGTTGTCGTCCGACGAGGTGTCCGCGGTGACCTTCGCGGACCTCGGGTCGACCTTCCACTCCTTCTCGGCGCCGTTCGCGGCGGTCGTGTCGACGTCCCACGCGGGGGTACGGCCGTCGTCGTCGAGCTCGACGGAGGTGACCGTGCCCTTCGCGGCGGCGGCCCGCGCGGCCTCCACGGCGGTGACGGACGAACCCTTCAGCGCGGCCCGGGCCTCCGCCGTGTCGTCGGCGTCCTCCTGCTCGGTGTGCGAGCCGAGGACCTTGCCCGTGCCCGGGTCGATGCTGACGCTGTGCCAGGTGCCGCCCGAGGACAGCACGTCCACGTCCCACACCAGGCTGCTGCCCTCGTCGTCCAGGTCGGCCGAGACGGCCGTACCCCGCACGCTCTTCAGCGCCGCCGTGATCGCGTCGGCCGCCGTGACCTTCGCCGCCTTCGCGTCGGCGGCGTCCGCGGCCCGCTCGGCCTTGTCGTCGGCCTTGTCGTCGTCACGCCCGTCGCGGTCGTCGTCGGCGGAGTCGTCACGGTCGTCACGGTCGTTGCGGTCGTCGTCCGCGGCCCGCACGCTGGACTGCTTCACCTGGGAGTCCCCGCCGTCACCCGTGACGGCGAGGGCCGTCGCCGTCCCGCCTGCGACGAGAGCGGCGGCGGTGACGGTGGCGATGACGATGTTGCGCTTCATGGGGATTCCTCCGAGATCATCGGCTTCGACCGGGGTCGAGCGTCTTCGGTGCGTTTCGACGTGTCCCAATCTGGCCGACCGACGCTGAAGCGGACCTGAAGCAGCCTGAAGGCTTCTTCAGGTTCGGTTTGCGACTCTTTACGCATGCGCCTGTTGATCGTGGAGGATGAGAAGCGGCTCGCCCTGTCGCTCGCCAAGGGCCTGACGGCCGAGGGGTACGCCGTCGACGTGGTCCACGACGGCCTGGAGGGGCTGCACATGGCCGGCGAGGGCTCGTACGACCTCGTCATCCTCGACATCATGCTGCCCGGCATGAACGGCTACCGGGTGTGCGGCGCCCTGCGCTCCGCCGGGCACGACGTGCCGATCCTGATGCTCACCGCCAAGGACGGCGAGTACGACGAGGCGGAGGGCCTGGACACCGGCGCCGACGACTACCTCACCAAGCCGTTCTCGTACGTCGTCCTGGTGGCCCGGGTGAAGGCGCTGCTGCGCCGGCGCGGGCCCTCGGGCGGGGCGTCGCCCGTGCATGTGCTCGGTGACCTCAAGGTCGACACCGCCGCCCGGCGCGTCCACCTCGGCGAGGACGAGATCGCCCTCACCACCAAGGAGTTCTCGGTCCTCGAACAGCTCGTCGTGCGGGCGGGCGAGGTGGTGTCCAAGGCGGAGATCCTCGAACACGTCTGGGACTTCGCGTACGACGGCGACCCCAACATCGTCGAGGTCTACATCAGCACGCTCCGCCGCAAGCTGGGGGCCGCGCTGATCCGGACCGTGCGCGGCGCCGGCTACCGCCTGGAGTCGCGATGAGACGCGTCCTCGGGTCCGTACGGGCCAGGGCCACCCTCGCCGCGAGCATCGTGGTGGCCGTCGCGCTCGCCGCGGCCGGCGCCGCCGTCCTGCTGTCGCTGTGGACCAACCTGAGCGAACAGGCGGGCACGGAGGCGGAACGGGCCGCCCAGAAGGTCGCCACCGACATCGCGTCCGGGCAGGCCTACGGCGACCTCTCGCTGGACAGCGACGACCAGCCGGTCCAGGTCGTGGACGGGGCGGGGAGGCTCGTCGCCGTCACCGAGGACCTGGAGCGGATCAGCGGCACGGGCGTCGACCGCGTCACGCCGCAGGCCCCCGGGGCCGTGACCGGCGATGACGACGACGATGACGGCGACGACGGCGGCAGCGACGACGACCCGCACGAGGCCGGCGAACTCGGCGAGGCCTCCTTCAGCGACGGCTCCGCGACCATCGACGGCGACACGGCGGACTACCGCTTCGCCGCCGTGCCGGTCGAGGTGGAGGGCAAGGGCACGGTCACCGTGCACGCCGGTGCGCCGCTGACCGCCGAACAGGAGGCCGTGAGTACGGCCCTGACCGTCATGCTCATCGGGTTCCCGCTGCTGCTGGCCGTGGTGGCCCTGGTGACCTGGCTGGTCACCCGGCGGGCGCTGCGCCCCGTCGAGGGCATCCGCGGCGAGATGGCCGCGATCACCGCCTCCGAGGACCTCACCCGGCGGGTCCCGGTGCCGGACACGCACGACGAGGTCGCCCGGCTCGCCCGGACGACCAACGAGACGCTCGCCGCCCTGGAGCAGTCCGTGGAACGCCAGCGCCGGTTCGTCGCCGACGCCTCGCACGAACTGCGCAGCCCCATCGCCTCCCTGCGCACCCAGCTGGAAGTGGGCGCCGCGCACCCGGAGCTGCTCGACGTGGGAGGGGCCGTCGAGGACACCGTACGGCTGCAGCGGCTCGCCGCCGACCTGCTGCTGCTCGCCCGGCTCGACGCGGGGGAGCGGCCGGCGGACGCGCGGTTCGATCTGGTCGCGCTCGTCCGTGACGAGGCCGGACAGCGGACCGGGGACCGGATCGCGGTGTCCGTGGCGGCGGACTCCGTGGACCGTCTGGAGGTGAGCGGGTCCCGCGGGCAGCTGGCGCGGGTGCTCGGCAATCTGCTGGACAACGCCCAGCGGCACACCCGGTCGTCGGTCTCCGTGAGCGTGCGGCGGGCGGGGGAGTGGGCGCTCCTGGAGGTCGCCGACGACGGCGAGGGGGTGCCTGCGGCTGAGCGTGAGCGGGTCTTCGAGCGGTTCGTGCGGCTCGACGAGGCCCGTGCCCGGGACGACGGTGGGGCGGGGTTGGGGCTTGCCATCGCTCGGGACGTGGCTGTGCGGCATGGTGGTTCGCTCACCGTGCGGGAGGCTGTGGCGGGCGGAGCTCTGTTCGAGCTGCGCCTGCCGTGGCCTGAGCGGCCTGCTGGTGGCCGGTGATCAGCCTGCGGGCCCGGTGGGGGCTGGTCGCGCAGTTCCCCGCGCCCCCAAAAAAAGCAAAAGATTGAGCAGTTCCCCGCGCCCCTGAGGGGGCGCCCCCGACGGGGCGCCAGCTGTCAGGGGCGGCCTCGTTGGGTGCGTAGGTGTTCTGCGATCGGGGTCAGGGATTTGTGGAGTTCCTCCAGGGCCTCCGGTGAGAGGAGGTCGATGAAG
Organism: Streptomyces liliiviolaceus; assembly: GCF_018070025.1. Taxonomy (NCBI): domain Bacteria; kingdom Bacillati; phylum Actinomycetota; class Actinomycetes; order Kitasatosporales; family Streptomycetaceae; genus Streptomyces; species Streptomyces liliiviolaceus. The sequence goes on along the minus strand of NZ_JAGPYQ010000001.1, from coordinate 8,211,536 downwards.
TGGCGGCGCACGGAGCCCACGTGATGGGGTGCGACCTTCTGCATCGTCTCCATGCCGTGGTCCGTGAGCACCGCGAACAGCCCGCGGCGGTCGGACTCGCAGTTCTCACGCCGGACCAGGTCCGCGTTCTCCATGCGGGTGATCTGGTGCGAGAGGCGGCTCTTGGACTGGAGGGTGGCGGACGCGAGGTCGCTCATCCGCATCCGTACGCCCTCGGACTCGGAGAGGTTCACCAGGATCTCGTAGTCGTTCATCGTCAGGCCGAACGGCTGGAGGTCCCTTTCGAGCTGGTACGTCAACAGCCTGTTGACCTCCAGGTGGGTGCGCCATGCGCACTGCTCCGCATCGGTCAGCCAGCGAGTGGCCGTCTCGGTCTCCATGAATCAAGTCTACCTAAAAGGTTGAAAGGCGAACTAGTGAGGGTGGTGTGACGACGTGCACACGTTCGACGTCACACTCTGCAGACTACCGCTCACAGCCCGAAGCGACGCTGGAGGTCCCCCAGCTGTCCGGGAAGACGCGGTGCGCCGCCCTGCTGCCCCTGATGGCCGCCGCCGGGCACTCCCGGCTCGTTCGGCACCGCCCCCGCCGCCTGCTCCGCCATGAGTGCCTCGCTGGACTGCAGCAGCACCGTGCCGGCCCCCACGAACTCGAACTGGTGCTCCTCGCCGGAGGCCCCGCCGATGCCCGTCATCGCACGTAGACCGCCCATCAGGCCCGTCATGTAGCCGTGGTCGTAGTGATGGCAGGGCGAGGGGCAGTCGGCCCAGCCGACCAGGGCCTGCGGGTCGACCCGGATCGGGGGTTCCATGAACACCACGGGGCCGTTCGAGGCGGCGACGAACTTGCCCGTTCCGATGAGCGTCAGGAAGCCCGGCACGATCGACTGCTTGAGCGCGAGACTTGGCTGAAAAGCGAGGAGGTTGCCCGAGCGAATGGTCAGGTTGCCCTCCTCCAGGTCGAAGGAATTCACGTCGAAGGCCCGGTCGGCGAGCAGCATCTTGCCCGAGCCGGACGCCACCACCCAGTCGCTCGCGTGCAACGGCGAATGGAACGACGTTCGCACGAGGCGGTCGAGGCGGCCGTGCCCGATGCCGTTGAACTCCATCGAGCCGTAGTAGGCGATCATCTTCCCCTTCTGCAGGAACCACTCGCTCCCTTTGAGCTCCACGCAGAAGGTGTACGCGTTCACGTTGTCGTCGACCGGCAGGGTCGCCGGGTCGTGGATCACGGGGCCCGTGCCCGGGTAGGTGGTCACAGCTTCTCCTCCGACGCCTGCACGTACACCGCGCCACTGCCGCTCAGCTCCAGCTGGAAGGCCTCGCCCGAACCGCGGCCGACCAGATCGCGCAGACCGAGCGCGCTGGACAGTTTGTTGCGGACGTCCCCGTGGTGGGCGACGTACGCCTGCGGGTCGACGTGCACCGGGCGCTGCGGGCTGATGGGGACCTCGATGACCCCGCCGTGGGCCATGACGGCGACGGAGCCGTGGCCCTTGAGGGTCGTGGTGAACAGCCCCTGCCCCGTCACCTGGCCGCGCACCATGCCCATGACGCCGCCCTGCGAGCCCATGAACATCGTGCCCTGCGTCAGGGTGCCGTCGAAGGCCAGGAGCCGGTCCGCCTCCACGTACAGGGTGTCTCCTTCGAGGGTGATCACCTGGATGTGGTGGCCGCCGTGCCCGAACAGGACCGTGCCGGAGCCCTCCACGGTCATCAGGGGCGCCGCCTCGCCGGCCGCCCGGCGGCCGATCATCGACATGACGCCGCCCTGCCCGCTCTGCAGGTTGGGGGTGAAGGAGACCTCGCCCTTGTAGGCGAGCATCGCGCCGCGCTGGCTGAACAGCTTCTGGCCCGGTGCGACGGTGGCCTCGATCATCTTCGAGTTGATCTCACGGAAGGGCATGTCACACGTCTCCCGCGATCGAGTTGCGCTCACTGGGCTGGACGTAGACGACCCCGTCGCCCTCGAAGCGGATCTGGAAGGCCTCGCCGCCGCCCTCGCCCATGAACGTGCGGAACGTCACGCCCGACTGGAAGGACTGCCGCAGATTGCCCTGATGGGCGATGTACGCGCCCGGGTCGACGGTCAGTGGGTACTGCGAGCTGACCCGCAGCACGACCGCCGGGCCGTCGGACATGATCGCCGCCTGGCCGTGGCCCTCGATCGTCGTCGTGAAGAGCCCGTTGCCCTGTGAGGCACCCCGCAGTCCCGTGAAGGACGTGCCCGTGCGCAGGCCCGAGTCGGTCGCCAGGAGGTTGCTCGACTCGACGAAGAGCTTGTCGCCCTGGAGGCTCACGAGGTTGATCTCGCTGGCCCGGTCGGCGAACCAGCACGTGCCCTGGCCCTTCACCTCCATGAGGGTCATCTGCTCGCCGGTGATCCGGCGCGTCACCATGCCGCGGATGCCTTCGCCGCCGCCGCTGAGTTTCTTGAAGGCCATCTGACCGTCGTACGCGACCATGGAGCCGTTCTTCGCCTTCACGGCGTCGCCGGTCATGTCGACGGCCAGCACCTTGCTGCCTTGTAGTCGGAACATCGCCACGAAGTGAAGGTAGCGGGCGGGCCGTCTCCGCCGACAGGTCCCACGGGTGGAGAACGACCCGGAGTGTCCCCCTAGGGGCCTCGTCGCGGGACCCCTGAGGCGGTCCGCCGGCACTCCAATGCCACAATGGGCGAACGCTTGTGCTCTCATTCACAAACATCGAAGGTGACCCGTGGACATCAAGACCGCCTCCGCCCTCCGCCGCCTCCGCCTGGTCTCCGGCCCGGAAGCCGTCTCGTTCCTGCTGCTGCTCGTCTGCTCGGTGCTGAAGCGGACCACGGACTTCAACGCGGTGCCGGTGATGGGCATGGTCCACGGCGTGCTCTTCGTCCTGTACGTGATCTTCTGGGCCGACGCGTGGAACCGGGCGAAGTGGGGGCTGAAGACCGCGGCGCTCTACTTCGTGCTGTCCGTGCTGCCGACGGGCGGCTTCTTCGCCGAGCGCAAGCTCAAGGGTGAGGCCGAGGCCGCGGTCATCAAGTCCCGCGCGCGCAACGAGGGGATCGTGGGCGCATGATCGTCGCCTTTTCCGTGACGCCGCTCGGGGTCGGGGAGGACGTGGGGGAGTACGTCGCCGACGCGGTGCGGGTCGTTCGTGAGTCGGGGCTGCCGAACCGGACGGACGCGATGTTCACTTCGTTGGAAGGGGAGTGGGACGAGGTGATGGACGTCGTGCGGCGGGCGGTCGCGGCGGTTGAGGCGCGGGCGCCTCGGGTGTCGCTGGTCCTGAAGGCGGACATCCGTCCGGGGGTGACGGACGGACTGACGTCCAAGGTGTCGACGGTGGAGCGCCACCTGTCCGTGTGACGCGGTCGCTTGGGTCCCGGGTGCGGCCCGGTGGGGGTGGCCCGCGCAGTTCCCCGCGCCCCTGAAGGTGCGTGGCGCTGCGGGGTTCGTTCCCGGCTGCGGCCCGGTGGGGGCCGTTCGCGCAGTTCCCCGCGCCCCTAAAAGCAGCCCGCCGACAGCACCCCAATCCTTTAGGGGCGCGGGGAACTGCGCGGCCAGCCACACACAACCCGCACCCGACCACGCAACCCCCACCCGACGACGCAACCCCCCAACCGTCGGAGACAACACCCACCTGGACCCCCTCCGTTCGACACGCCGACGTAATGCCACTTTTGTGTGGGTATCGGCTTGTTCGATCACTGGGCACTGGAGGGCGCTGTGCGGCCGGAGGGCTACGACTACGACACCCACAGCAGGTTGGCCGGACCGCTCACGGAGCCGTCCGGCTCGGCCTACCGGGTGCAGTACACCAAGCTCCTGTCGAGCGAGCCGCACCGAATACGAGCCGTCCTGCTCATGACGCTCGCCCCGGTGCTCACCGGACTCCTGCTGGTCTATCTCGTGTGGCCCACCCACTGGGTGGAGCGCGAGGGCGGAGCCCGCTGGCTGGTCGGCCTCGACATCACGATGCTCGTGGCGATCGGCCTGATCGAGCTCTTCATGGTCGTCAACGTCGTGTCGATCGCGCACGCGACGATGGTGGCCAGGGATCCCGTCCCCGTCACCCCCGCCGAGGGCACCCGCGTCGCCTTCCTGACCACCTTCGTCCCCGGCAAGGAACCGCTCTCGATGGTCCGCGCCACCCTCGAAGGGGCCGTCAGGGTCACCCACACCGGTCCGCTCGACGTCTGGCTTCTCGATGAAGGGGATGACGAGCAGGCCAAGGCGCTCTGCGAGGAGCTGGGCGTCCGGCACTTCACCCGGCACGGTGTTCCGGAGTGGAACAGGGCCAAGGGCGTCCACAAGACCCGTACCAAGCACGGCAACTACAACGCGTGGATCGCGATGCACGGCGGCAGTTACGACTTCTTCGCCTCCGTCGACACGGACCACGTCCCGCTCCCGGAGTTCCTGGAACGGATGATGGGCTACTTCCGCGACCCGGACGTCGCCTTCGTCGTCGGACCGCAGGTGTACGGCAACTACACCACCCCCGTCACCAAGGCGGCCGAGTCCCAGCAGTTCCTCTTCCACGCGCTGATCCAGCGCGCCGGCAACCGCTACCGCGCACCCATGTTCGTCGGCACCAACAACGTCGTACGGATCGCGGCCGTCAAGCAGGTCGGCGGCCTGTACGACTCCATCACCGAGGACATGGCCACCGGTTTCGAGATGCACCGGCACAAGAACCCGAGGACCGGTCACCACTGGCAGTCCGTCTACACCCCCGACGTGCTCGCCGTCGGTGAGGGCCCCGCCTCCTGGACCGACTTCTTCACCCAGCAGATGCGCTGGTCGCGCGGCACCTACGAGACGCTGTTCAAGCAGTACTGGAAGGCACCCTTCTCGATGCCGCCGGGACGGCTCTTCTCGTACACGCTGATGCTCGTCTACTACCCGATGACGGCCGTCAACTGGCTGCTGGGCATTCTGAGCTGCGTCCTGTTCCTGTGCTTCGGGGCGTCCGGTACGCAGGTCTCGGCCTCCATGTGGCTGATGCTCTACAGCGACGCCGCCGCACTCCAGGTCGGGCTCTATCTGTGGAACCGGCGGCACAACGTCTCGCCGCACGAACCGGAGGGCTCGGGCGGGCTGGCCGGTATGGCGATGTCGGCCCTCTCCGCGCCGATCTACCTGAAGTCCCTCGGCGCGGCCCTGATCCGCCGTCCCAGCCGGTTCGTCATCACCCCCAAGGGCGGCGACACCAGCCCCGACCGCGTCGCGACCTTCCGTATCCATCTCTTCTGGGCGGCGGTCCTGACGTCGTCCCTGGTCGCGTCGTTCGTGCTCGACCACACCCACGCGGCCATGCGCACCTGGGCGGTCCTCGCGCTGGCCATCTCCCTCGCCCCGGTGGCGGTGTGGACCGCGACCCGTGCCAGGGACCGCAGGGCGCAGCGGCACCTCGTGCCCGCCGTCCGGATCGGCGAAACGGCCGAGCCCGCCCCGGCCCTCGCGGGCAGCGCCGCCGGAACGGTCTCCAGCAGTACGACAGGAGGTAGCTAGGCCATGGCCCACCGGCCCTTGAAGAAGGCGTCCGTGAAGAACGCGTCACTGAAGATGACGCTCTCGAAGAAGACCCAGAAGCGGCTGCTCGGCGTCGGCGGCGTCGCGCTGCTCGCCGGACTCAACGCGCCGGCCGCCATCGGCTTCGCCTCGGAGCAGTACTACGAATACAAGATCGCGCAGCCCGGCTACCAGGCGAAGTACGGCTCGTGGAAGCAGCTCGACATCCCGAAGGAGTTCCGTACCAACGCCATCCACGCGGCGCTCCTGCACACCGGCAAGGTGCTGATCGTCGCGGGCTCCGGCAACGAGCAGAAGAAGTTCGACAAGGGGTCCTTCGACACGATCCTGTGGGACCCGAAGGCCGACACCTTCAAGAAGATCGCCACACCGGCCGACTTCTTCTGCGCCGGACACGCCCAACTGCCCAGCGGCCGCATGCTCGTGGCCGGCGGCACGGCCCGCTACGAACTGCTCGACGGGGAGGTCGAGCGGGCCGGCGGCGGTATGCGGGTGAAGAACGAGAACCCGGACAAGGCCATCGCCCTCAAGAAGGGCACCCGTTTCCGCTCGCCCTCCGGCGTCGAGTACATCAGCCGTGTCGACGTCACGGTGCCCAAGGCCAAGCGCACCCAGGAGATCACCTACAACAAGGCCGGCGTCATGCAGCCCTGGAAGACGAAGGTCAAGGCGAGCGAGGCCCGGGTCTTCGTCGAGGCCACCGAGGACGGCCCGGCGCCGGTCACGGACAAGCGCGCCCAGTACGAGATCCTCGGCCTCAAGGGCAAGGACGCCGACAACACGTACGGCCTCTCCGAGAAGATCACCATGGAGAAGCAGGACTTCCAGGGGATCAGGGCCGCCTACGAGTTCGACCCGACGGCGGAGAAGTACGTGCCGGTCGAGCCGATGGACAAGGCCCGCTGGTACCCGACGCTGGTCGGGCTCCAGGACGGGAAGGTGCTCGCGGTCTCCGGGCTCGACGACGTCGGCGTGATCGACCCGGGCGACAACGAGATCTACGACCCGAAGACGCAGAAGTGGAACCCCGGGCCCAAGCGTTACTTCCCCACCTATCCGGCCCTCTTCCTCACCAAGGGCGGCAAGCTCTTCTACCCGGCCTCGAACGCCGGCTACGGGCCCGCCGAACTCGGCCGCGACGCGGGTCTGTGGGACCTGAAGACCAACAAGTTCCAGAAGGTGCCGGGGCTGAGCGACCCGGACGAGACGGAGACCTCGACCTCGCTCCTGCTGCCGCCCGCCCAGGACCAGAAGGTGATGATCCTCGGCGGCGGCGGGGTCGGCGAGTCCGAGAAGTCGACCTCGCGCACGGCCGTCGTCGACCTCAAGAAGGAGAACCCCGCCTTCGAGGACGGCCCCGACCTGCCGCAGGGCACCCGCTATCTGAACAGCGTGATCATGCCGGACGACTCGGTGTTCACGTCCAACGGCGCCAAGGACTACCGGGGGCGCGGCGCCAGCAACATCCACAAGGCGCAGTTCTACGACCCCAAGTCCAACTCGTTCCGTACGGCCGCCTCGCCGAAGGTCGGCCGCAACTACCACTCCGAGGCGCTGCTGCTGCCCGACGGCCGGATCGCCACCTTCGGCTCCGACCCGCTCTTCGACGACCAGCAGAACACCAAGCTCGGTCACTTCGAGCAGCGCATGGAGATCTTCACCCCGCCCGCCCTGCACAAGAACGGCAAGGGCCGCCCCGTCCTCGGGGACGGACCGCAGGAGGTGGACGGCGAGGGCCGCGCCACCTTCGCGACCCGGCACCCGGAGAAGGTCGTCAACGCCCGGCTGATGCGGCCGAGCGCGGTCACGCACACCACGGACGTCGAACAGCGGTCCATCGCGCTGGAACTCACCAGGTCGAAGGACTCGGTGACCGTGGCCGTACCCAAGGACCGGACGCTGGTGCCGCCCGGCTGGTACATGCTGTTCGTGTCGGACGCGGACGGGACACCGTCCGAGGCGAAGTGGGTGCAGGTGAAGTGACGTACCGAAGGGCTGCCCGCGGCGTCCGGGCGACCTACCGGGGCTCGGAGTTGCGGGCCAGGCCCAGCGCGTAGTCCGCCCACCACTGCCCGGCCGCGGGGCCGCCCCGGCACTGCCCGTCCGACTCCCCGGGCCGCTTGATCCACAGGTAGGCGTCCACGACCGGGTCGCCGGTGTCGGTGGTGGGCGGGGTGCCGAGCGCCCGGCCCGGCGGGTTGCACCAGGCCTGCGCACGGTCGCCGCGCAGCGGGCCGTTGCCGTTGCGGCTGGTGTCCACCACGAAGTGCTTGCCGCCGAGGGCCTCCGAGAGGCGGCGGCCGTACTCCTTGGTGATCCCGTCGGTCTGGAAGTTGGAGACGTTCAGGGCGAAGCCGTCGGCGTTCGCGACCCCGGCCCGCCCGAGGGGTTCGACGAGCTTCCGCGGCTCCTCGATCCAGTCCGGGTTGCCCGCGTCCAGGTACACCTTCGTGTTCGGCTGGGCCTTCAGCCGCACGATCGCCTCGGAGAGCAACTGCTCGCGCTGCGCGTGGTACTCGCCCGGTGTGCAGCCGTCCACGATGTGGGCGACGGCGTCCGGCTCCAGGACGACCAGCGCGGGGCTGTCGCCCAGGGCTCCCGCGAACCGGTCGATCCAGTCCCGGTAGGCGGCGGCGTCGCGCGCCCCGCCCGCCGAGTGCTGACCGCAGTCGCGGTGCGGGATGTCGTACGCGACGAACACGGGCGTCCGCCCGTCCTTGGCGGCCGCCCCCGTCGCCTCCCTGATCCTCGACTCGGGGTGGTCGCCCGCCGGCCACAGCGCCGCGGGCCGGTCCGCGATGCGCTTGAGCAGCCGGGCGTCGTTCCCCCTGCCCTGCCGCTCCCACGCCCGGGCCTGCCGGGCCGCGGGGCTCTGCGGGTCGACCCAGAACGCGGAGCCCGCGGCGGGGTTCGCGGCGCGGGTCTCCCGGACGGCGGCGGCCGGGCCGTCCCCGTCCGAGGACGGGGACGAGCAGCCCGTCACGAGTCCCAGCGCGGCGGACGCGGCGGACGCGACGAGCACGGCGCGCGCCGCGCGGGTACGGGTTCGGGTACGGGTCGGCCGGTACATCCTGCCCCCTTGGGCGAAGGTGACCGTCAGTGACGGTTTTCCGGCCATCGTGACATAACGGGCCTATCGGTCAGGGGTGCGACACCGCGAGGCCGCCACACCGCGAGCCCCCGCCCCCTTTCGGCCCGTCAGGCCCCGCCCGAGGCCAGCGCGATGCCGAGCGGTGTCCTCTCGTACAGCACCTGGTGCCCGTACCGGTGTGCGACGAGCAGGCCCGCGTCCCGCAGCGTCGACAGATGCGCGGAGACGGACGAGGGCGCGAGGCCGAGGCGGTGCGCGAGGGCCGTGGTGGAGGTGGGTTCCGCGAGCGCGGCCAGCACGGCGGCCCGGCCCCGGCCCAGCAGCCGTACGAGGGCTTCGGGTGTGCGGTCGGACGGCTCGGCCCACAGGCCCCCGATGCCGCGCGCCGGGTAGACCAGCGCCGGCTGCCAGGGCGGGTCGAAGCCGCTCACCACGTCCGGCCAGGTGAAGACGCTGGGCATCAGCACGAGCCCCTGGCCGCCCAGTTCGCGTACGTGCTCGCCCCGTGAGTCGACCGTGAGCCTGCCCGCGTCCCAGGCGACCCGCCGGTCCAATTCCGGGAGCAGTCCGGCGAGGCCCACCTCGGCGAGGCGCCGGGAGTGGAAGGCGATGTCGGCCTCCAGGAGGGCCCGCAGCCTCGGCCAGGCGGGTTCCACGAGGGCGTGCCAGGCCGCCTCCGTCGTGTCCGCCAGCTCCCGTACCGCGCGGGCGGGGTCGGCGAGCATCGCCCGGCCGGCCGGGGACTCGGTGGCGCCCGGGGTGTCCGCGAGGGAGATCGCGAGTTCGGTCCGCGCGAGCTCGGGGTCCGTGGCGCGCACGGCGGCGATCTCCTCCTCGAACGTGGCCGCGGGCCCGATCGGAGGGGGCATCAGACAGTCCGGGCTGTTCCCGCGCTGCGGCATCAGCAGCCACAGCGGCTCCAGGTCCAGCTCGGCGGCGGCCGAACGGATGCGGCGCAGCCAGGCGGGGTGGTAGCCCTGCCGCTCGGGGCGCCGCAGGGTGCGTACCGCCTCGTGCGTCTCCCACAGGGGCGACAGCGCGAAACGGCAGTTGAGGAAGTCGTCCTCCCCGAAGTGGAGGTGGTACGGCATCACGCCTCCCGGAGATTCGACCCGAAGATCCAGCCCGAAGGTTCAGTGCGAAGATTCGGCCTGGGCCGAAACTCTATGGTGCCCGGCGCGGCCACGCGACGCTGCTTCCCATGCCAGAAGAAACACAGACCGCGACGGCGGCCCCCGAACCCTCCGCCGACACGCGGGGAAGCGGATACGGCCGGGTCTTCGCCGTCGGGGAGTTCCGGTTCGTCTTCGCAGCCCACGCCCTGTCCCTGCTGGGCGTCGTCGTCAGCGAGATCGCCCTGACCGTCCTCGTGTACGAACTGACGGGATCGCCGCTGCTCAGCGCGCTGGCCTTCGCGCTGGGCTTCCTGCCGTACCTCGTGGGCGGGACGCTGCTGTCCGGAGTGGCCGACCGGTTCCCGGCCCGGCGGGTGCTCGTCGTGTGCGACCTCGTGTGCGCCGGATGCGCGGCGCTGATGGCCGTGCCGGCCACCCCCGTCGCCGCGCTGCTCGCCCTGCGGTGCGCCATCGCCGCCGTCTCGCCGGTGTTCAGCGGCACCCGGATGGCCACGCTGACGCAGATCCTCGGGGACGGCGACCTGTTCGTGCTCGGCCGCTCCCTGCTGCGGATCGTGTCGCAGAGCGCCGTGCTCGTGGGCTTCGGCCTGGGCGGCGTCCTGCTGACGTTCGTGTCCCCGCGCGGGGCCCTGGGCATCACCTTCGGCACCTTCCTCGCCTCCGCGCTGCTGCTGCGCGTCGGCACCCGGCGCAGGCCCGCGCGGACCGGCGCCGGACCGCTGATGCGGTACTCGCTCGCGGGCACCCGGCAGGTCCTGGCCGACCGCCGCATCCGGGCGCTGCTCCTGCTGCTCTGGGTGCCGCCGATGTTCGTCGTCGCACCGGAGGCACTGGCCGCCGCGTACGCGGACGAGATCGGGGTGGGCACGGCCTGGATCGGCCTGCTGATGTGCGCGATGCCGATCGGCACGATCGCGGGGGAGCTGTACGCGGGCTCCGCGCTCTCCCCGGCGACCCGCTCCCGGATCGTGCTGCCCCTCGCCGGCTGCGGTCTGCTGCCGCTCCTGGCCTACCCCTTCCATCCGGACCTCGGCTGGATCCTGCTCGCGCTGCTGGTCGCCGGGTCGACGGGCGCGTACACGCTGGGGCTCGACCGCTGGTTCGTGGACGCCGTGCCGGACGAACTGCGCGGCCGGGCGATGACCGTGCACACGGCAGGGCTGATGACCATCCAGGGCGTGGGCATGGCGCTGGCCGGGGCGGCGGCCGAGTTCTGGCCGGTCAGCACGGTGGTGGGCGGGGTCGGCGTGCTCGGGACGGTGTGCTGTCTGCTCCTGGCGGCGGAGGTGCGGCGCACGGGAGGAACGGGGGGCGAGGCCGCCCGGAAGGGGTGAAGGAGAAGAGCGGGGAAGAAGGGCGCGGAAGCGGGCGAATACCGAAAGGCGAGACGGGGCTGACCGCGATATGACCGGCCGGTAGGGTTTTGCCGTGCCGAAGCCGCTCAGCCTTGCCTTCGATCCCATCGCCCGAGCCGACGAACTCTGGAAACAGCGCTGGGGGTCCGTGCCGTCCATGGGCGCGATCACCTCGATCATGCGCGCGCACCAGATTCTCCTCGCCGAGGTCGACGGGGTCGTCAAGCCGTACGGGCTGACGTTCGCCCGCTACGAGGCGCTGGTGCTGCTCACCTTCTCCAAGGCGGGTGAGCTGCCGATGTCCAAGATCGGCGAGCGGCTGATGGTCCACCCGACGTCCGTGACGAACACGGTGGACCGGCTCGTACGGTCCGGGCTCGTCGACAAACGGCCCAACCCCAACGACGGCCGCGGCACCCTCGCCTCCATCACCGACAAGGGCCGCGAGGTCTGCGACGCGGCCACCCGCGATCTGATGGCGATGGACTTCGGGCTCGGCGCGTACGACGCCGAGGAGTGCCAGGAGATCTTCGCGATGCTGCGACCGCTGAGGGTGGCGGCGCACGACTTCGACGAGGAGTAGGGCCCGCGCGAAGATCGTGGCAAACCGGTGGTTAGGCTCGTAGCCATGAAAAAGAGCGTGCTGACCCGCTACCGCGTCATGGCCTACGTCACCGGTGTCCTGCTGGTCCTGCTGGTCCTCGGCATGATCGGCAAGTACGTGCTCGACCTGGACGGCGCCGCGGACTTCACGCGTGTCGTGAGCGTCGCGCACGGCTGGCTGTACGTCGTCTACCTGGTCTTCGCCTTCGACCTGGGCTCCAAGGCGAAGTGGCCGGTGCCGAAGCTGCTGTGGGTGCTGCTCGCGGGTACGGTCCCGACGGCCGCGTTCTTCGTGGAGCGCAAGGTCAGCCGCGAGCTGGAGTCCAAGGTCGTCGACGACCCGGGCGCGGTCGCGAAGGCCTGACCGGCGAGCGGTCCGCTGTGACCGCCCGGATGAGGTGGCCCGGGCGGGTGGGTGTGATGCAGGGGGTGCTGGTCGTGTGTCCCGTCGACTGGACGCTGCGTTCCGCGGTGTCATCGGACGTCGAGGCGGTCGCGGAACTGCGCGCCACGGTGATGCGTGCGGATCTGGAACGCCTTGGACGCTACGACGAGCACCGGGTGCGGCAGCGGCTGCGGGACTCCTTCTCCACGCGGCACACCTCGATCGTCGAGATCGACCGCGAACTCGTGGGCTGCGTCACGGTCCGGCCCTCCGAAGGCCGGCAGTTGCTGGAGCACTTCTACCTCGCTCCCCACCATCAGGGCCGGGGGCTCGGATCCGCTGTCCTGCGTACGGTGCTGGAGCGGACCGACGCTCAGGGCGCGACCGTCCGTCTGAACGTCTTGCAGGGCAGTGCCGCCCGACGGCTCTACGAGCGCCACGGGTTCGTCGTCGAGGAGCAGGACCCGATCGACGTCTTCATGGCACGTCCGCCGGGCGGCCTGCTCCGACCGCCCGTAACCCGATGGGGCGCTCCCGGACGGGCGGAAAGCTCGTCCGGTGCGAGCTGACGAGCTGACCGGTCGCTGACCGGTCAGGCCGGTGAGATCGCGGTCAGCCCGCTCAGCAGGAGGCGGGTGAAGTCGCGGGCCCAGTCCGTGTCGACGGGCTTCGAACTCACCAGGCAGCGGTGCACGACCGCGCCGGCGATCACGTCGAAGATGAGGTCCGAGCCGCGGGCGGCCGTCTCCGGGTCGCTCTCCGTCGGCAACTCCCCCCGGGCCTGCGCGCGGGCGCGTCCCTCCGTGACGAGACGTTTCTGGCGGTCGACGATCGACGAGCGGATACGGTCGCGCAGAACGGCGTCACTGGTCGACTCGGCGACCACCGCCATCAGCGCGGTCTTGGTCTCCGGCCGCTCCAGCAGCCCGGCGAACTGCAGGACCACGCCCTCCACGTCGGCGGCGAGGCTGCCCCGGTCGGGCAGTTCGAGCTCGTCGAAGAGCACCGCCACCGCGTCGACCACCAGCTCGTTCTTGCCCGCCCAGCGCCGGTAGAGGGTCGTTTTCGCGACACCCGCGCGGGTGGCCACATCGCCCAGTGTCAGTCCCGACCAGCCCAGTTCCACGAGGGCCGCACGCGTCGCCGCCAGGATCGCCTCGTCGGCCTCGGCGCTGCGCGGACGTCCCGTACGGCCCGTACGGGGTGCGGAACTGCGACTTTGCATGTCGGCGACCATATCCGGGCGTTCCGCCGAGGGGGATCCTGTGGACGGGTGAGGGAGATCACCGGAATGGGCTTCCCCCGGCCGCGCCGGGACAGTTACGCTACGGGCCGTAGCGAAAGCGCGACGACCACGCGGCGCCAGGTGGGGACCCGGCGTCAGAAACACGTATCAGGACTGGCTTTCACAGCGCTTTTCACACAGGCGCGCGGAGGGGGGAGGATAGACGCATGCAGCCACGGAACATGTCCATGAGCGGAGTCGTCGACCTCGCCGCGGTGAAAGCGGCCCAGGAGGCCAAGGCGAAGGCGGAGCAGGCGCGCGCCGAAGCGGTACGACAGGGGGGCGGGGCCGTTCCCGCAGTGTCCGCGTCGAGTCTCGTCATCGACGTCGACGAGGCGGGTTTTGAGCGGGACGTCCTTCAGCGCTCCACCGAGGTGCCGGTCGTCATCGACTTCTGGGCCGAGTGGTGCGAGCCGTGCAAGCAGCTCAGCCCGCTCCTTGAGCGGCTCACCGTCGAGTACAACGGCCGGTTCGTCCTCGCCAAGATCGACGTCGACGCCAATCAGATGCTGATGCAGCAGTTCGGGATCCAGGGCATCCCGGCCGTCTTCGCGGTGGTGGCCGGCCAGGCCCTGCCGCTCTTCCAGGGCGCCGCTCCCGAGGCGCAGATCCGGGGCACGCTGGACCAGCTCGTCCAGGTCGCCGAGGAGCGGTTCGGGCTCACGGGCGTGACCGTGGCGCAGGACGGCGAGGGGGACGGCCCGGAGGGGGCCGCCGCGGCTTCCGAGGTCCCGGTCGGTCCGTACGACGCGCTGCTCGAAGCCGCCGTGCAGGCGCTGGACGCGGGGGACCTGGCCGGCGCGGTCCAGGCGTACCGGAACGTGCTGAGCGACGACCCGGGCAACACGGAGGCCAAGCTGGGCCTCGCCCAGGCCGAACTGCTCCAGCGGGTGCAGGGCGTGGACCCCCAGCAGGTGCGCAAGGAGGCCGCGGACAAGCCCGGTGACGTACCGGCGCAGATCGCCGCGGCCGACCTCGATCTGGTGGGCGGCCATGTGGAGGACGCCCTGGGGCGGCTCGTCGACACCGTGGCGCGTACGGCGGGCGACGACCGCGAGGCGGCGCGCGTCCGGCTGCTGGAGCTCTTCGAGGTCGTCGGCGGCGACGACCCGCGTGTGACGGCGGCGCGCAGGGCGCTGGCGCGCGCTCTGTTCTGACCAGTCGCTAAACGCGGCGACCCGTGATGCCCGGGTGAAGGATTTGCCGCGAAGGCTGCACAGTGGCCGCGTTTTACCAAAACTTGGTAAACGCGGCCGCTGTTACTGGGAGTAAGGCCGGGGTGGTGATCTGTCGGATTCCGTCCAATCTTCGATCACTTTGTCACCTCGCTCGGGGCCACCCTCGGTGGTCGGCCGACACCGACGGGTCGTTGTTCGGTTATCCGGCCGTTACTAGCCAGTAACGAACCCCCTTGTGCGGGCGGCGAGAATGCACCACGATCGGCGACGCTCGGTCCATTACCTTCCCCCGACAACCACTCGGGTCAGCGGGTTTCCTTGGGTCCCCACCGAGTAGGGGCGGCGGCAGTGGCGCCGGTCCTTGGACAGGGGGGTCTTCGCCGCTAGGCGGAGCCTGTCCGGCAGGTTGTGCGTGAAGTGTTCAGGCGCGACCAGTGGTTGTCGCTCGGGGGTGATCGCCGGTGATTCGGGTGCGTTGCGCGCCTCCGGGTTCGGGCGCTCTCCTTCCCGAGGACGTAGCACTTCTCCCATCCCTGCCCGGCTGAGTCGCTGTCTGGCGGCGGCCAGGGCCGGAGATGTACGTCCGAGAAGGAGGAAATATGGAGTCCCAGGTGCGTGGCGGGACCAGATGGAAGCGGTTCGCCGTCGTCATGGTGCCCAGCGTGGCCGCCACGGCGTGCATAGGCATCGCACTGGCACAAGGCGCTCTCGCCGCGTCGTTCAGCGTGTCGGGTCAGTCGTTCAAGGTGACGGCTGACCAGTTGGTCGGCACCGGCTTCTCGCAGTACGGAGCCATCGACCAGGGGTACACGCTCAAGGGCGACAAGACGGCGCACCCGGTCGCGGTGTCGGCGTTCAAGTCCGCCTCGATCACGAACATGTGCCAGTCCGTGGTCACCCCGGACATCCCGCTGCTCGGGTCGGTCAGCCTGACCCTCAAGGCGGGCGGCGGCAGCAAGCCGGTAGAGGCCGAGAACCTCTACATCGACGTCGAGGACCTCTCGGCCAACGCGACCTTCACCAACATCGACATCGGTGTTGCGGCCAAGGACGCGAGCAAGGGTCCGGGAATCGCCAAGGGTGACCAGGCGAACCCCTACGGCTTCGCGCAGCAGGCCGAGAAGGCCGTGCTGACCGACGTGAAGCAGACGGCGTGGGCGACCACCGCCGGCACCTTCAAGCTCAGCGGTCTGAAGATGTCGCTGTCCAAGGGTGTCAAGGAGTGCTACTAAGCACTCCCTGGGCGGGTGAGGGAGCCTGTGCTGCCTCGCCCGCCCGTCCCCCTGCTCAGTCCTACTGAGTAGTACCTTGCTCAGTCATTCTGAGCAGTACGTGAACCTCTCACAGCAACGCCGTTCCAGGGAGCTGTTTTCCATGAGCGCCGAGACTCCTGCAGGGAATCCTGCCGCGCGCGGTCAATTCGACTACTGGCGGCTGCGGTTCCGTGTCTGGCGTGGTGGCCGCCCGTTCTGGGCCGGCCTGTTCATCCTGCTCGCCGGATTCCCGATCGCGTACTTCCCGTATGCGAACCTTCAGATCGGGCATCTCACGCTGGCCATGGCGACGACCGCGGGTGCCGGTTCGCTCATCATCGGAGTGCTCCTGGGTGTTCTCGGAATCAGCCTCTGGTACCAGAAGCACGTGCGGGTCTTCGCCGGTGTCGCGGCGATCCTGCTGGGGCTGGTCTCCATCCCCGTGTCGAACCTCGGCGGCTTCCTGATCGGCTTCCTGCTGGCCCTGGTGGGCGGCGGGATGGCGGTCGCGTGGGTGCCGGGCGAGGAGTCGGCCGAGCGTCGGACCGGGACGGACCGTACGGACAAGGGAGGCGTTCCGCAGGCCGCGCCGGCCGACGGGACGGGCGGGCCGAACGATCTGTCAGGAACGAGCCCCGATGACGGGGCGAACGGGAGGCACAGTGCCGGCTGACGAGGTCCACTACGCGGACTCCGCGGGCGAGTCCCGTGAGAGAACCGGGCCGCGGCACGCAGCCCCCAGGAAGCCGCTGTTCACCAGGCTGCACGTGCCCGCGGGCAAGGCGATAGCCATAGCGTCGATGCCGACCGCGATCCTCATGGGCATGGGGTTCACACCGACCCTCGCCCAGGCCGACGACAAGCCGTCGGCGAAGAACCTCACGATCGACGAGTACAAGGACTGCGTCGAGGCGCTGGACGACAGCGCCAAGGACGCCAAGGACGACAAGGCCGACGAGGAGAAGGACACGACGGCCACCCCGTCGCCCTCCGCCTCGACCAGCGCTCCCGCCTCGGACGACGACTCCGCGGGCGACGGCTCGACGGGCGACGGCTCTTCCTCGGATTCAGGTTCCGAGGACAAGCCCGAACCCACGCCGTCCGCCTCGGCGAGCAAGCCGGCCGGGTCCGGGGGCGGCGCGTCCACACCGACGCCCACGCCGTCGCAGAGCAGCGGCAACGTCCTGGACGAGATCGGCGACGCGCTTGAGGACATCCTCACGCCCGGCGGGAAGGAGACCGCGACCCCCACCGCGGAGCCGTCCGCCACGCCCAGCGCCTCGGCCACCAAGGGCGCGTCCGACGCGGCCGACGACGTCGAGGACACCGTCAAGGACACGGCCGGCAAGGCCGAGGACACGGCCAAGGACGTCACCGACAAGGCGTCCGAGGCCGCGAAGGACGCCAAGGACGAGCTGGAGGACGCGGCCGACGAGGCCACCGCCTCCGCGACGCCCAGCCCGTCCGCGAGCTCCACCACGGACCCCGACGACTGCCCGGCCGCCACGGACGACGAGAGCGGTGTCGAGCAGGGCATCCCCGCCCTCGCCGACGACCCGTGGATGCTGGAGGCCAGCTCCCTGACCCTCAAGGGCGCCGACTACAAGGGCATCGTCAAGGTGAAGACCGCCAACGGCTCGGTCAAGAAGGTCCTGAAGTACGTGATCTCCAACGGCACCGACATCGGCGACCTGCACCAGACGGTCGACGACAAGGACGCCGGGGTGCGCTACCACGTCCAGGCGGGCAGCGGCACGACGTCCACCATCAAGGACGGCAAGACGGTCATGTACACGGAGAGCATCTCCGGCAACCTGCTCGGACTGATCCCGATCACGTTCGACCCGGAGAACCCTCCGCCGCTGAACATCCCGCTGATCTACTTCACGAAGGTGAAGGTCGTCCAGGCCGCCCAGTTCGGCGGCGACCTGACGATCCCCGGGATGAGGCAGTACAACACGCCCCTCGGCTAGCCCCCGGGACGCGGTGGACAGCACGGCAGCAAGACAGCACGGCAGAACGCACCGAGGGCGCCCCCTGTGAACCAGGGAGCGCCCTCAGCCGCGTACGGGAGGCGGTCAGCCGCCCAGGTGGTGCACGCGGACCATGTTCGTGGTGCCGGTGACGCCGGGGGGCGAGCCGGCGGTCATCACGACGATGTCGCCGTCACTGAAGCGGTTGAGCTTGCGCAGCTCGCTGTCGACCAGCTCGACCATCTCGTCGGTGCTGTGCACGAACGGCACGACGTGCGACTCGACGCCCCAGCTCAGCGCGAGCTGGTTGCGGGTGCCCTCGTCCGTGGTGAACGCCTGGATCGGCTGGGCCGCGCGATAGCGGGACAGGCGGCGGGCGGTGTCACCGGACTTGGTGAAGGCCACCAGGCCCTTGCCACCGAGGAAGTCCGCGATCTCGCACGCGGCACGGGCCACGGAACCACCCTGCGTACGCGGCTTCTTGCCCGGCACGAGCGGCTGGAGGCCCTTGGAGAGCAGCTCCTCCTCGGCCGCGACGACGATCTTCGACATCGTCTTCACGGTCTCGATCGGGTACGCGCCGACGCTGGACTCGGCCGACAGCATGACCGCGTCCGCCCCGTCCAGGATCGCGTTGGCCACGTCGGACGCCTCGGCGCGCGTGGGGCGGGAGTTGGTGATCATCGACTCCATCATCTGGGTCGCGACGATCACCGGCTTGGCGTTGCGCCGGCACAGCTCCACGAGGCGCTTCTGCACCATCGGGACCCGCTCCAGGGGGTACTCGACGGCCAGGTCGCCACGGGCCACCATGACACCGTCGAAGGCCGCCACGACGGCCTCCATGTTCTCCACCGCCTGGGGCTTCTCCACCTTGGCGATGACGGGGACCCGGCGGCCCTCCTCGTCCATGACCTTGTGGACGTCGTTCACGTCGTGGGCGTCGCGCACGAAGGACAGCGCGACCAGGTCGCAGCCCATCTGCAGGGCGAAGCGCAGGTCGTCGACGTCCTTCTCGGACAGCGCCGGCACGTTCACGGCCGTACCGGGCAGGTTGATGCCCTTGTGGTCCGAGATGACGCCGCCCTCGATGACGATCGTCTTCACGTTCGGGCCGTCGACCTCGACGACCCGCAGCTCGACGTTGCCGTCATTGATCAGGACCTGGTCGCCCTTGGAGACGTCGCCCGGCAGACCCTTGTAGGTGGTGCCGCAGATCGACTTGTCGCCCGGGACGTCCTCGGTCGTGATGGTGAACTCGTCACCGCGCTCCAGCTCGACGGGGCCCTCGGCGAAGGTCTCCAGCCGGATCTTCGGGCCCTGGAGGTCGGCCAGGACGCCGATGGCGCGGCCGGTCTCCCGGGCGGCGGAGCGGACCCGCTCGTAGCGGCCCTGGTGCTCGGCGTGGGAGCCGTGGCTGAAGTTGAAACGGGCCACGTTCATGCCGGCCTCGATCAGCGAGACGAGCTGTTCGTGGGAGTCGACGGCGGGACCGAGTGTGCAGACGATTTTGGAACGGCGCATGGGGGCGATCCTATCGGTTTGTTTCGCTTCGGAATATTCCGTCTGGTGGAAGATACAAATGGGCGGGTGTGCGCTCAGGCGTGGACCCGACCGGCTGTTTTCCCGTCGTTCTCCCAGCGGACTTTTTAATGTCTTCGAGGCTTTTTCAGGCGGTCCCGGCGTCCTTGTCCGCCACGAGCGCGTACGTCTGGTGCGCGATCTCCAGTTCCTCGTCGGTCGGCACGACGGCCACCGCGACCCGCGCGCCCTCCGGCGAGATCAGCCGCGCCTCGCCGGACCGTACGGCGTTCAGGCCGCCGTCCACGGCCAGGCCCAGCGAGTCCAGACCCGCGATCGCGGCCTCGCGCACCGGGGCCGCGTTCTCCCCGACGCCCGCCGTGAAGACGACCGCGTCGACCCGGCCCAGTACCGCGTAATACGCGCCGATGTACTTCTTCAGCCGGTGTATGTAGATGTCGAAGGCGAGCCGCGCCGGTGCGGCGTCCTCGCCGCCCTCGTCGATACGGCGGCGGATCTCCCGCATGTCGTTGTCACCGCACAGTCCGAGCAGCCCGCTCTTCTTGTTGAGCAGAGTGTCGATCTCGTCCGTGGACATTTCGCCAACGCGCATCAAATGGAAGATGACCGCGGGATCCACGTCTCCCGAGCGCGTACCCATCACGAGCCCCTCCAAAGGCGTCAGCCCCATGGAGGTGTCCACGCACCGGCCGCCCTCGACCGCCGAGGCCGACGCGCCGTTGCCCAGGTGCAGCACGATGACGTTCACGTCCTCGGGAGCCCGCCCGAGCAGCTCGGCGGCCTTGCGGGACACGTACGCGTGCGAGGTGCCGTGGAAGCCGTACCGGCGGATGCGGTGCTCGTCGGCGGTCTTCACGTCGATGGCGTAGCGGGCCGCGGACTCCGGCATCGTCGTGTGGAACGCCGTGTCGAAGACGGCGACCTGGGGCAGGTCCGGGCGCAGTGCCCGAGCGGTGCGGATACCGGTGAGGTTGGCCGGGTTGTGCAGCGGCGCCACCGGGATGAGGCGCTCGATCTCGGCGAGGACCGCGTCGTCGACGACGGTCGGCCGCGTGAACCGCCTGCCGCCGTGGACCACCCGGTGGCCGATCGCGGCCAGCTCGGGGGAGTCCAGACCGAGCCCGTCCCGCGACAGCTCCCCGGCGACGGCCTTCAGCGCGGCCTCGTGGTCGGCGATCGGGCCGGTCGTCTCGCGGGGCTCGCCGCCGGTGGCCAGCGGGGAGTGCTTGAGCCGGGAGGTCTCCTCGCCGATGCGCTCGACGAGGCCCGCGGCCAGCCGGCTGCCGTCGCCCATGTCGAGCAGCTGGTACTTCACCGAGGAGGAGCCGGAGTTGAGGACGAGGACGCGGGTGGCACTCACTGGACGGGAACCTTCGGGGTCGCGGTGGGGGCGGGGGCTTCGTACGCCGGGGCGGCCGGGGGCTGCGCCTGGGCCTGGATCGCGGTGATGGCGACCGTGTTCACGATGTCCCCGACGAGCGCGCCCCGGGACAGGTCGTTGACCGGCTTGCGCAGGCCCTGGAGGACCGGTCCGACGGCGATCGCGCCGGCGGAGCGCTGCACGGCCTTGTACGTGTTGTTGCCGGTGTTGAGGTCCGGGAAGATCAGCACGGACGCCTGCCCGGCGACCTTCGAACCGGGCAGCTTGGTCGCCGCGACGGACGGCTCGACGGCCGCGTCGTACTGGATCGGTCCCTCGATGCTCAGATCGGCGCGGCGGGAGCGGACCAGCTCGGTGGCCGTACGCACCTTGTCGACGTCCGCGCCCGAGCCGGACGTGCCGGTCGAGTACGAGAGCATCGCGATCCGCGGCTCGACACCGAACTGCTCGGCGGTGGCGGCGGCCTGGATGGCGATGTCGGCCAGCTGCTCCGCGTCCGGATCGGGGTTGACCGCGCAGTCGCCGTACACGAGGACCTTGTCGGCCAGGCACATGAAGAAGACCGAGGAGACGATCGACGCCTCCGGCTTGGTCTTGATGATCTCGAAGGCCGGGCGGATGGTGGCCGCCGTGGAGTGCACCGACCCCGAGACCATGCCGTCGGCGAGGCCCTCCTGGACCATCAGCGTGCCGAAGTAGTTCACGTCCGAGACGACGTCGTACGCCAGCTCGACGGACACGCCCTTGTGGGAACGGAGTTCGGCGTACCGCTCGGCGAAGCGGTCGCGCAGCTCGGAGGTCTGCGGGTCGATCAGCTGGGCGGCGCCGAGGTCGATACCGAGGTCGGCGGCCTTCTTGCGGATCTGGTCGACGGGGCCGAGCAGCGTGAGGTCGCAGACACCGCGGCGCAGCAGCACCTCGGCGGCGTGCAGGACGCGCGGCTCGGTGCCCTCGGGCAGCACGACGCGCCGCTTGTCGGAGCGGGCCTGCTCCAGGAGTTTGTGCTCGAACATCATCGGCGTGACACGGCTGCTGCTGGGTGCCGAGACGCGCCTGAGGAGGTCGCCGGTGTCCACGTACCGCTCGAAGAGGCCGAGCGCCGTCTCCGCCTTGCGGGGCGTGGCCGCGTTCAACTTGCCTTCCATGGCGAAGAGTTCGGACGCCGTGAGGAAGGATCCCGTCTCGACCGCGACCACCGGGGTGCCGGGGGCGAGGCGGGCGGCCAGGGTGAGGACGAGGTCGCTCGGGCGCTCGTTCAGGGTGAGCACCACGCCCGCTATCGGCGGGGTGCCGGCGCTGTGCGCGGCGAGGGCGCCCACCACGAGGTCGGCGCGGTCGCCGGGGGTGACGACCATGCAGCCTGGGGTCAGCGCGCCCAGGAAGTTCGGCAGCATCGCGCCGCCGAAGACGAAGTTCAGGGCGTCGCGGGCGAGCCCCGCGTCGTCGCCGAGGAGCACCTTGCCGCCGAGGGCGTGGGTGATCTGGGCGACCGTCGGCGCGGAGAGCGCGGGCTCGTCCGGCAGGACGTGGCAGGGCACGGGCAGGCGGTTGTCGAGCTGGTCGTGGATGTCCCCGCGGTCGGCGGGAGCGACCCTGTTCACCACCATCGCGAGGACGTCGCAGCCCAGGCCGTCGTAGGCGCGGAACGCGTTGCGGGTCTCCGCGAGCACCGACTCCACGGTCTGCTTGCGGCCGCCCACCACGGGGATCACGGACGCGCCGAACTCGTTCGCCAGCCGGGCGTTGAGCGCCAGCTCGTCCGGGAACTGGGTGTCGGCGTAGTCCGTGCCGAGGACGAGGACGACGTCGTAGTCGCGGGCCACCGCGTGGAAACGGTCGACGAGCTGCGAGACCAGTTCGTCCGTGCCCTGGTCGGCCTGGAGCGCGGACGCCGCGTGGTAGTCCATGCCGTAGACCGTCGCCGGGTCCTGCGCGAGGCGGTAGCGGGCGCGCAGCAACTCGAAGAGCCGGTCGGGTCCGTCGTGGACGAGGGGACGGAACACCCCCACCCGGTCCACCTGGCGGGTCAGGAGCTCCATGACTCCCAGCTCGATGACCTGGCGGCCGTCACCTCGGTCGATCCCGGTCACGTACACGCTGCGCGTCACGCGTGCTCTCCGTTTCCTCCGATGTCGGTAAAAACGCAGCCGACGTCGCCGGCTGAACCCTCTTGACAGTACCTCCGGGCATGGCTAAGGCGCCCGTCAGGCCAAGGGCGGACGGGCGCTCCACAGGGGCGGGGGAGGGGCTCGGAGGCTCGACGGGGGCGTGAGCAGGGCGCGACGGCGGTCGAGGGGGCGCGAAGGGTGCGGACAGCGGCCCCCTGTGGCACATGAAACAATCGGACTGGCTCTCAGGCACCCCAGGAGACACGGCCCCACAGCGAGCAGGAGACACAGCACGATGCGTATCGGAGTTCTTACCGCAGGCGGCGACTGTCCGGGACTGAACGCCGTCATCCGGTCGGTCGTGCACCGCGCCGTCACCAACTACGACGCCGAGGTCGTCGGTTTCGAGGACGGCTACGCGGGACTGCTCGAAGGCCGCTACCGCACCCTCGACCTGGACGCCGTCAGCGGCATCCTCGCCCGCGGCGGCACCATCCTCGGCTCCTCCCGGCTCCAGCGCGACCGCCTCCGCGAGGCCTGCGAGAACGCCCAGGACATGGCGCGCGAGTTCGGGATCGACGTACTGATCCCGATCGGCGGCGAGGGCACGCTGACGGCGGCGCGGATGCTGTCGGACGCGGGCCTGCCCGTGGTCGGCGTCCCCAAGACGATCGACAACGACATCTCGTCGACGGACCGCACCTTCGGCTTCGACACCGCCGTCGGGGTCGCCACCGAGGCGATGGACCGCCTCAAGACGACCGCCGAGTCCCACCAGCGGGTGATGGTCGTCGAGGTCATGGGCCGCCACGCCGGCTGGATCGCCCTGGAGTCCGGCATGGCCGCCGGCGCCCACGGCATCTGCCTGCCCGAGCGCCCCTTCGACCCGGCCGACCTCATCAAGATGGTCGAGGAGCGCTTCGCACGCGGGAAGAAGTTCGCGGTCATCTGCGTGGCCGAGGGCGCGCACCCCGTCGCGGGCAGCATGGACTACGGCCACGGCGAGATCGACCAGTTCGGCCACGAGCGCTTCCAGGGCATCGGGACGGCACTGGCGTACGAACTGGAGCGCCGCCTCGGCAAGGAGGCCAAGCCGGTCATCCTCGGCCACATCCAGCGCGGCGGCACGCCGACCGCGTACGACCGGGTGCTCGCGACGCGCTTCGGCTGGCACGCGGTGGAGGCGGCGCACCGCGGCGAGTTCGGCCGGATGACCGCGCTGCGCGGCACGGACGTCGTGATGGTCCCGCTGGCCGAGGCGGTCACCGAGCTGAAGACCGTCCCGAAGGACCGGATGGACGAGGCGGAGTCGGTCTTCTAGCCGACGACCGGCTCCTCTCCGGCCGACTGCCGGTTTCTCCCTGGCCGGCAGCCGGCTTCCCTCCGGCCGGCAGCCGGCCTCACCCGCCGCTGTATCTCTCGGCGTCGCGCCGGATCGTCGACCAGAAGCGGTCGACGATCCGGTCCAGGAAGTCCCGGCCCGCGTCGTCGGCCTCGGCCGCCGCCGCGCCGCCGCCCCAGCTCAGGGTCGGCACCATCCGCCCCTGGTACTCGGTGTGCAGGGCCCGCAGCGCGTGCCCCACGATCCGCCGCTCCAGCGTCAGCAGCTTGCCCACCGGGCGGACGTACGCCTGCCAGCGGGTCGTCACCGCGCCGCGCAGCATCATCGCCAGCTTCGGCTCACGGCCGGTGACCGTGACGAGGTCGGCCAGCGAGAGGTCGAGCACCCGGGCGAGCGCCGCCGACTGCCGCTCGCCGCCGCGCCATGCGTCCGCCTCCTCCATCCTTACGTACGCGAGGAGTTCGAGGCCCACGGCGCGTGCGACGTCCTCGGCGGGCAGGCCGCGGGCGATCCGGTGCTCGCGCAACGTCCTCGGCGCGCCGATGAGTTCGCCCGGTGAGCACCACAACACGCCCGCGAGGGCTATCAGTTCGCCGTTGCCGGGGCTGACCAGGCCCCGCTCCCAGGCGTCGACCAGGTCGGGTGTCACATGGGGCAGTCCGAACGAGGTCCGTATCCCGTATGCGACATGCTCGGGACCCATGCCGAGGGCGATACGCAGTTTCCGGGCGGCCGGGGCGTCGAAGGGCGGGGTGGGCTGCGGGGCCGACTGTTGGTGCACGGGCACAACGTATGGCCGCGGGGCTGCGGTGACTACGGTCTGTTCGGCCAGGCTCACGGATTGTGTGAACCTACTATTTCGGACAGTTGTCCAGGGAGCGCGCGCCTAGGCCGAGGTGTCCGGGGTGCGGCGCACGCGCGGGCCCGTGATCGCGGCGCGTGCGTGCCGGGCGGCTCCGGCATGCGCCATGAGCAGCGTCGACGGGCATATGCGGCACGGATGCGTCGGCGGCGGAGCGCGAAATTCCGCCAGGCGCGCCGCCGGGCGGGCGCCGGCGGGTGTCACGCCCTTCCGTGCGCCCTCACGCGTGCGGCGGCGGCGAAGGGCCGGGAAACGGCGCGGCGCGAACCGTTCGGTGGAGGAAGTGCCCACGGATGGTGACGGCCGCCGCTCGCACAGGGGTGGCACAGGCCCCGCACAGGCCCACTGAGGGTCACAGAGGGATAACCCTCGGATCATCTGCCGGGGACTGACATGTATAGGTCAACGGTGCCATTCTTCCCCCAGCCACGGCCCGGTTTCCCCCACAGCCTGCCCGCGGTGACGGTCCCGCACCCCCTGCTCAGCTCGTCCCGGGCAGCACATCCCGTCTGTCCGGGCTGTCACCGGCCGCCGATCCGCGGCCGTCGCAG
Source organism: Streptomyces liliiviolaceus (assembly GCF_018070025.1). Taxonomy (NCBI): domain Bacteria; kingdom Bacillati; phylum Actinomycetota; class Actinomycetes; order Kitasatosporales; family Streptomycetaceae; genus Streptomyces; species Streptomyces liliiviolaceus. Next base: position 8,185,970 of record NZ_JAGPYQ010000001.1, on the reverse strand, counting down.
TAGGAGTACGAGTGAGACGAATCCCCCGCCAGGCGGCCGCAGCCGGAGCCCTGGTGGCCACCGCAGCCCTCCTCGCCGTCGGTGTACAGACGGTTCCCGCAGCCGCCGAGCCCGCCGCCCCCCACCCCAGCCCCGTGCGCAGCGGGGGCCTCACGGCCGAGCTGACCCCGGCCCAGCACACCGCGCTGATCAGGAGCGCGGCGAAGAAGACCGGTACGACCGCCGACTCCCTGGGCCTCGGCGCCAAGGAGAAGCTGCTGGTCAAGGACGTCGTCAAGGACAACGACGGCACGCTCCACACCCGCTACGAGCGCACCTACGCCGGGCTCCCGGTCCTCGGCGGCGACCTGGTCGTGCACACCCCGCCCGCCTCCGTGGCCAAGGGAACGGTGAGCACCACCTTCGCCGGGAAGCGGACCCTCAAGGTCTCCTCCACCACCGCGACCTACACCAAGGCGGCGGCCGAGACCAAGGCCCTCAAGGCGGCCAGGGCGCTCGACGCCCAGAAGCCCACCGCCGACAGCGCCCGCAAGGTGATCTGGGCGGGCGACGGCACCCCCGAGCTCGCCTGGGAGACGGTCGTCGGCGGCCTCCAGGACGACGGCACCCCCAGCAGGCTGCACGTCATCACCGACGCGAGCACCGGGGCCAAGCTCCACGAGTTCCAGGACGTCAAGACCGGCACCGGAAACAGCCAGTACAGCGGCACGGTCACGCTGAACACCACGCTGTCCGGTTCGACGTACCAGCTGTACGACACCACGCGCGGCGGCCACAAGACGTACTCGCTCAACAACGGCACCTCGGGCACCGGCACCCTGATGACCGACGCGGACGACGTGTGGGGCACCGGGTCCGGCTCCAACACCCAGACCGCCGGCGTGGACGCCGCCTACGGCGCCCAGACGACCTGGGACTTCTACAAGAACACGTTCGGGCGCAGCGGCATCAAGAACGACGGCGTCGCCGCCTACTCGCGCGTCCACTACAGCTCGGCGTACGTCAACGCCTTCTGGGACGACGACTGCTTCTGCATGACGTACGGCGACGGCTCGGGCGGCACCCACGCGCTGACCTCGCTCGACGTGGCCGGGCACGAGATGAGCCACGGTGTCACCTCCAACACCGCGAACCTCAACTACACCGGTGAGTCCGGCGGGTTGAACGAGGCGACCTCCGACATCTTCGGCACCGGCGTCGAGTTCTACGCCGCCAACTCCAACGACGTCGGCGACTACCTCATCGGCGAAGAGATCGACATCAACGGCGACGGCTCCCCGCTGCGTTACATGGACGAGCCCGACAAGGACGGCGGCTCCTCCGACAGCTGGTACTCCGGTATCGGCAACCTGGACGTCCACTACTCCTCGGGCCCCGCGAACCACATGTTCTACCTGCTCTCCGAGGGCAGCGGCAGCAAGGTCATCAACGGTGTCTCGTACAACAGCCCGACCTCCGACGGTGTCGCCGTCGCGGGCATCGGCCGCGCCGCCGCCCTGCAGATCTGGTACAAGGCGCTGACGACGTACATGACGTCGACGACGAACTACGCGGGCGCCCGCACCGCCGCCCTGAACGCGGCGACCTCCCTGTACGGGGCGAGCTCCACGCAGTACGCGGGTGTCGCGAACGCCTTCGCCGGGATCAACGTGGGCAGCCACGTCACCCCGCCGACCGGTGGCGTCACCGTCACCAACCCGGGCAGCCAGTCCTCCGTCGTCGGCACTGCGGTCAGCCTGCAGATCTCGGCCAGCAGCACCAACAGCGGCTCACTGTCCTACGCCGCCACCGGCCTGCCCACCGGCCTGTCGATCAGCGGCTCCGGCGCCATCACCGGGACCCCGACCGCCGCCGGGACCTACAGCACCACGGTCACCGTCACCGACAGCACCGGTGCCACCGGCACGGCGTCCTTCACCTGGACCGTCAGCTCCACCGGCGGCGGCACCTGCACCTCGGCGCAGCTGCTCGGCAACGCCGGCTTCGAGTCCGGCAACACCACCTGGACCGCGACCAGCGGTGTCATCACCAGCGACACCGACCAGGCGGCCCACGGAGGTTCGTACAAGGCGTGGCTCGACGGGTACGGGTCCACGCACACCGACACGCTGTCCCAGTCGGTGACCATCCCCGCCGGCTGCAAGGCCAGCTTCACCTTCTGGCTGCACATCGACACCGCGGAGACGTCCACGAGCACCGCCTACGACAAGCTCACCGTCACCGCGGGCTCGACCACCCTGGCCACCTACTCCAACCTCAACAAGGCCACGGGGTACGTCCAGAAGACCTTCGACCTGTCCTCGTACGCCGGCTCCACCGTCGCCCTGAAGTTCAGCGGCGTGGAGGACACTTCGCTGCAGACCAGCTTCGTCGTCGACGACACGGCCGTCACGACCAGCTGATCCCGCAGGAGTCCGTGTCCCGGGCGGGGCGGTCAGCCCTTGACCGCCCCGCCCAGCGCGAACCCCCCGCCCAGCTTCCGCGCCACCAGCACGTACAGCAGGATCACCGGCGTCGAGTAGATGATCGAGAACGCGGCCAGCTGCCCGTAGACCACCGTCCCGCGGTTGCCGAAGAAGTCGTTGATGCTGACCGACGCCGGCATCTGCTCCGGCGAGAGCAGCAGCATGAAGGGGACGAAGAAGTTCCCCCACATCGCCACGAACGAGAAGACGGTCACCACCGCGATCCCCGGGCCCATCAGCGGCAGCACGACCCGCAGCAGCGACTGGAACGACGACGCCCCGTCCGTCCAGGCCGCCTCCTCCAGCTCCTTCGGCACACCGTCCATGAAGTTCTTCATCAGCCAGATCGCGAACGGCAGTTGGGACGCGGTGAAGAAGAAGATCGTGCCCTGCATGGTGTCGATCAGGTTCACCTGCACGAACAGCGCGTACACCGGCACCATGATCGCCGTGATCGGCAGACTCGTCGCGAAGATGATCGTGAGGAGGAACGGGCGGTTCAGCCGGGACCGGAACCGCGACAGCGGATACGCGGCCAGCGCCGCGCAGACCACCGTCAGCAGCGTCGCGAAGCCGCACAGGATCAGGCTGTTGAGCATCGGTGTGTAGGTGACGTCCGGCTTCAGGACCGCGTCGAAGTTGTCGAACGTGACCCCGTCGGGCAGCTTCACCTTCAGTCCGGCCTGCGGGTCCAGGGCGGACAGGATCACCCAGGCCAGCGGCAGCACGAACGCCGCCGCCACGAGCAGGAGGCTCGCGTCGGCCGCGTGACGGCGGTTGGCGCGGCGGGCGTTGAGGGTCGTACGCGCGGCCATCTCAGACCTCCGTCCGCAGCAGGCGCATATAGACCAGGGAGAACAGCGAGCCGACCACCAGCAGGAGGAGGGCGACGGCGGTCCCGTAGCCGATCATGCTCTTCTGGAAGGCCTGCTCGTACATGAACAGGGGCAGGGTCTGGCTGCGGTTTCCCGGGCCGCCCCTCGTCATCACCCAGATCAGCCCGAACACCGACAGCGTCTGGAGGGTGTTGAGCATCAGGTTCGTGCCGATGGACCGGCGGATCATCGGCAGCGTGATGTGCCACATCCGGCGCCAGCCGCCCGCGCCGTCCACCTCCGCCGCCTCGGTGATCTCCTTCGGGATCTCGTTCAGGGCGGCCGAGTACACCAGCATCGAGAAGGCCGTGCCGCGCCACACGTTCGCGAACGACACCGCCAGGATCGGCAGCGTGAACAGCCAGTTCTGGGACGGCAGATGCAGCCAGTCGAGGATCGCGTTCAGCGTGCCCTCGCGGCGGAAGAAGGCGTACAGGAGGAAGCCGGCCACGACCTCGGGGAGCACCCAGGCCGTGACGACGATCCCGCCGGTGAGCGTACGGACCGGCTTCGACGCGCGCTGCATCAGCGCGGCCAGGGCCAGGCCCAGTGTGTTCTGGCCGACGATCGAGCTGAGGAACGTGAAGACGAGCGTCAGCCATACGGCGTTGAGGAACGCGTCGTCCTCGAAGGCCGTACGGAAGTTGTCGAAACCGGTGAACGACGACTCGGCCTGGCCGGTGAGCTGCAGATCGGTGAAGGCGATGTAGGCGCAGTACGCGATCGGGCCGGCCAGGAAGAGGACGAGGATGACGAGGGCGGGGGTGACGGGGAGGGCCCGGGTGAGGGTGCGCAGCCGCGGAGCGCGGGTGTTCCCGCTCTCCTTGACGACCACCGTGCGCTCACCGGGACCGGCTCCCCGCTGACTTACGACCACACTGTGCTCACTTCTCGCCGTGCTGCGCTCACTTCTTGATGACCTGGTTGTCCGTGACCGACTTCAGTTCCTCGTCGTAGCCCTTGGCCGCCTCCGCGACCGAGCTGTCGCCCGTCGTCACGCTCTCCATCGCCTCCTGGATGGCCGTGGAGACCTTCGGGTACGCGGGGTAGGCCGGGCGGTAGTGCGTGTTCGCCACCAGGCCGGTGAAGAACTCGATGCCGGGCTGCGCCTTCGCGTACGCCGGGTCCTCGGCCACGTCCGTGCGCACCGCGATACCGGAGTTGGCGATGTACCACTTCTGGGCGTTCGCCTTCGTCTGCATCGTCTTGATGAACTCGAAGGCCAGGTCGGGGTTGGCCGCCTTGCTCGGGACGGCCCAGGTCCAGCCGCCCGACATGCTCACCTTGCCGGGGGACTGACCGGCCTGCGTGGGCATGTACGCGAGGCCCAGCTTCTTGGACCACTCCGGCCACTCGTGGCCGCTGCCCTTCAGCCAGTCCTGCGGGAGCCAGGAGCCGTCGAGGTTGATGCCGAGCTTGCCCTCGGGGAGGAGCTCACCGCGGACGCTGGTCGCGAAGTTCGGGTCGAGGGCGTCCGAGACGTCCGGGCCGAGCTTCTCCTTGAAGACCGTCTCGACGAACTGGAGCGAGTCCTTGAACCCCTGGCTGCCGGTGATCCACTTCTTGGACGCCGTGTCGTACAGCGGGCTCTCGGTGGCGCCGGTGGCCGTCCCGTACAGGAGCATCTCGAAGCCCTGCATGGTGGCCGCCTCGCCCGCGGGCTTGCCCGTGTACACGTTCATGGGCGTGACGTCCGGGACCTTCTCCTTGATCGTGCGGGCCGCGTCGAGGATGTCGTCCCAGGTCTTCGGCTGCCAGTTCGCGGGCAGGCCCGCCTTCGCGAAGATGTCCTTGTCGAACCAGAGGCCCCGGGTGTCCGTGCCGTCCGGGACGCCGTACGTCTTCCCGTCCTCCGCCTGCGCCGCCGACTTCGCCGTGTCGATGAACTGGCCCCAGTCGTCCCACTTGTCGAGGTACGGGTCCAGGGGCTTGAGGTAGCCGCTCGTGATGTCCGAGTTGATGAGGAAGGTGTCCTCGTAGACCAGGTCCGGCGCGGTCTTGGGGGAGCGGAGCATCTGCTGGAGCTTCGTGTAGTACTCCGAGTCCGGGGCCTTGATCGGGACGAGCTTGACCTCCTTGCCCGGGTTGGCCTTCTCGAACTCCGTCTTGATGTCCGCGAGGTACGTGTCCATGACACGCACGGAGTTGTCCATCGACTGTTTGTAGGAGATCTCCACGGTGTCCGGATCACTGCCGGAACCGCTGCCGCAGGCGGTGAGCGCGGAGGCGGCGAGCAGGGTCGCGAGAAGGAACGGAGCGGGGGTGGGACGCACGGGTACGACCTCCTGCCGGCCGACGTCTTTGTGGCCGTTGTTCGATGGCCCGAACGTAAGAGGAGTGGTCGCGTCAGGTCAATGACCTTGCGCGACTGCTCCGTTACGGTCGTGTCTCATCGTGGCCGATCGCGCCCGGTCGCGGCCCGTAGGTGTCCCGTAGCTCCGTGTAGTCCCTCATATGGCCCGATTGTTCGGCCCCCGACCTGGTCAACCCTTCACCCACCGGTACTGCAGCTCGGGCCGGCCCACCTGTCCGTACTGCGGGCTGCGGCCCGCGCGTCCCGCGTCCACCAGATGCTCCAGATACCGCCGGGCCGTGATCCGCGAGATGCCGACGGCCTCCGCGACGCCGGTCGCCGTCAGCCCCTCCGTGTGGTCGCGCAGCGCGTGCGTGACCTTCTCCAGGGTGGGCGCGCTCAGCCCCTTCGGCAGGGCGGCCGGGCCCGGCGCCCGGAGCGTGGCGAGGGCCCGGTCGACCTCGTCCTGACCACTGGCCTCGCCGGCGGCCGCGTGGAACTCGGCGTAGCGGATGAGCCGGTCGCGGAGTGTGGCGAAGGTGAACGGCTTCAGTACGTACTGCACGACTCCGAGCGACACGCCCTCCCGTACGACCGTGAGGTCGCGCGCGGACGTCACCGCGATCACGTCCGCGTGGTAGCCGGCGGCGCGCAGCGAACGGGCGAGCTGCAGGCCGTGCACGTCGGGGAGGTGCAGGTCGAGGAGGAGGAGGTCCACGGGGGTGCGGTCCAGGGCGCGTCTGGCCTCGGCGCCGGTGTGGGCCTTGCCGACCGCGACGAATCCTGGCACGCGGCCCACGTAGAGGACGTGCGCGTCCGCCGCGACGGGGTCGTCCTCGACGATCAGGACGCGGATGTCCTGGCCGGGGGAGGGCGTGGTCATGGGGTGCCTCCGTGGGGCGTGGGCGCGGCTTGGGTTTTGGCCCCTGCCCCTGACCCGGCCCCTGGCCCTGGCCCCGACCCGGCCTCGGGTTCGGTTTGCGGGTGCGGGTCGGTGGGGGCTGGTCGCGCAGTTCCCCGCGCCCCTTCAGGGGGGAGGGGCTCGGGGTTGGTTTTGAGGTGCGGGTCGGTGGGGGTTGGCCGCGCCGTTCCCCGCGCCCCTTCAGGGCGAGGGGGTGCGGGGTCCTTTTCGGAGTGCCGGTCGGTGGGGGCCGGTCGCGCCGTTCCCCGCGCTCCTTCAGGGCGCTGGGGGGTGGGGGGTAGGGGGAGGCGTACCTCGAAGGATGCGCCGCCTTCGGGGGCCTCCGTCATCGTCAGGGTGCCGTTGTGGCGGGATACGGCCTGGCGGACCAGGGCGAGGCCCAGGCCGCGTCCGCCGGGGCCCGACGGCTTCGTCGACCAGCCGCGCTGGAAGACCTCCTCCGTGTGGGCCGGGTCCACCCCCGCCCCGGTGTCCGTGACCCGCAGGACGAGGCCCTCCGTGTCCGCGAGCGCGGTGACGGTGACCCGGGCACCCACCGAGCCCTGCGCCGCGTCCACGGCGTTGTCGATCAGATTGCCCAGGACCGTCACCAGGTCACGGGCGGTGAGGGAGACCGGGAGCAGGCCGTCGTCGATGCTGCTGTCCTCGGAGACCACCAGTTCCACACCGCGCTCGTTCGCCTGGGCCGTCTTGCCCAGCAGCAGCGCGGCGAGCACCGGCTCGCTGACCGCCGCCACGACCTGGTCGGTCAGGGCCTGCGCCAGCTCAAGCTCGGCCGTGGCGAAGTCGACCGCCTCCTCGGCCCGCCCCAGCTCGATCAGCGAGACGACCGTGTGGAGCCGGTTCGCGGCCTCGTGCGCCTGGGAGCGCAACGCCGTCGTGAAGCCCCGCTCGGAGTCCAGCTCGCCCATCAGGGACTGCAGCTCGGTGACATCGCGCAGGGTCACGACCGTGCCCCGGCGCTCACCGCCCGACACCGGCGAGGTGTTCATGACGAGCACCCGCGACTCGGTGAGATACACCTCGTCCACCCGTGGCTCGCCCGACAGCAGCGCCCCCGTCAGCGGAGCGGGCAGTTCCAGCTCCGCCACCGAGTGGCCCACCACGTCACCGCCCACCCCCAGCAGCTCGCGCCCGCCGTCGTTGATCAGCGCCACCCGGAACTGCCCGTCCAGCATCAGCAGCCCCTCGCGCACCGCGTGCAGCGCGGCCTCGTGGTAGTCGTGCATCCGGCTCAGCTCGGACGCGTTCATCCCGTGGGTGGAGCGGCGCAGCCGGGCGTTTATGACGTACGTGCCGATGGCGCCCAGCGCCAGCGCCGCCGCGGCCACCCCGAACAGGGCCTTGACCTGCTCCTCGACCCGCGCGCTGATCTCGTCGACCTTGATCCCCGCACTGACGAGACCGACGATCCGGCCGCCGTCATGGATCGGCGTGACCGCCCGCACGGACTCGCCGAGCGTCCCGGTGTACGTCTCGGTGAACGACTGGCCCAGCAGCGCACGGTCCGTGTGCCCCAGGAAGTGCTTGCCGATCAGCTCCTCGTTCGGGTGGGTCCAGCGGATGCCCTCGGGGTCCATGATCGTCACGAAGTCGACCTGCGCACCGCGCTGCACCGCCAGCGCGTACGGCTGGAGCGTCCTCGTCGGGTCCGCGGTGCGGATGGCCTCCCGTACCGAAGGGGAGTCCGCGACCGAGCGCGCCACCCCCATGGCCTGGCGGCCCGCCGCGGCCTCGGCCTGGCTGCGGTCGCTGATGTACGTGAAGAGCGCGCAGCCCGCGACCACGACGGCGACCAGCACGGCCTGCATGGCGAAGAGCTGGCCGGCCAGGCTGCGGGGACGTGGGGCTCTGGGGAGGCGCATGGCAACAGTGTGCCCGCCAGGAAATGTGTGAACGAAATGAACGGAAGGGTGACCGCCCTCACACGCCGGGAGATAGTCACCGACAACCCCCGGACGTGAGCCGCACGCCGGATGATGCCGACGACGTCGTCAAGGAGGGCAGCCGTGACCAGCACACCCGATACGGCACCTGCCGCTCCCGCAGCCAAGCGGGACCGCACGCACTATCTGTACATCGCGGTGATCATCGCCGTGGCCGCCGGTATCGCGGTGGGTCTGATCGCCCCCGATTTCGCGGTGAAGCTGAAGCCGATCGGTACCGGCTTCGTGAACCTGATCAAGATGATGATCTCGCCGATCATCTTCTGCACGATCGTCCTGGGCATCGGCTCGGTACGCAAGGCCGCCAAGGTCGGCGCGGTGGGCGGCATCGCGCTCGGCTACTTCGTGGTCATGTCGTTCGTCGCGCTCGCCATCGGCCTGGTCGTCGGCAACATCCTGGAGCCCGGGACGGGCCTCGCGGTGACCGACGCGATCAAGGACGCCGGCCAGGGACAGGTCGTCGAGGCCAAGAACACCGAGGAGTTCCTGCTCGGGATCATTCCCACGACGATCGTCTCCGCCTTCACCGGCGGCGAGGTCCTGCAGACCCTGCTCGTCGCGCTGCTCACCGGCTTCGCGCTGCAGGCCATGGGCTCCTCCGGCACGCCGATCCTGCGCGGCATCGAGCACATCCAGCGCCTGGTCTTCCGCATCCTCGCCATGGTGATGTGGGCGGCGCCCATCGGTGCGTTCGGCGCGATCGCGGCGGTGACCGGCTCGGCGGGTGTGGACGCCCTCAAGAGCCTCGCCGTCCTGATGCTCGGCTTCTACGTCACCTGTTTCCTCTTCGTCTTCATCGTGCTCGGCGCGCTGCTGCGGATCGTCGCGGGCCTGAACATCTTCCTGCTGCTCAAGTACCTGGGCCGGGAGTTCCTGCTCATCCTGTCCACCTCCTCCTCCGAGTCCGCGCTGCCGCGGCTCATCGCGAAGATGGAGCACCTGGGTGTCAGCAAGCCGGTGGTCGGCATCACCGTTCCGACCGGCTACTCCTTCAACCTCGACGGCACCATGATCTACATGACCATGGCCTCGCTGTTCATCGCCGACGCCATGGGTACGCCGATGGCCATCGGTGAGCAGATCCCGCTGCTCCTCTTCCTGCTGGTCGCCTCCAAGGGCGCGGCGGGTGTCACCGGCGCGGGTCTGGCCACCCTGGCGGGCGGTCTGCAGTCCCACAAGCCGGCGCTGGTGGACGGCATCGGTCTGATCGTCGGCATCGACCGCTTCATGAGCGAGGCGCGCGCCCTGACGAACTTCGCGGGCAACGCGGTGGCGACGGTCCTCATCGGTACGTGGACCAAGGAGATCGACCGGCCCCGGGTGGACGAGGTGCTCGCGGGGCGGATTCCGTTCGACGAGACGACGCTGCTGGACGACGGGCACGGGGGTCCTGCGGACGGCTCGGCCGATGTGCCGGATCAGCCTGAGGCCGGTGACAAGGAGCTGGCGAAGGCGTAGCGCTCCGCTGCCCGCACCCAAGCCCCTTCCCCGGCCGCCGGCGGCCGACCAGGTTCCCCCGACCTGGCCGGCCGCCGGCGGCTTTTGCGGTGGCATGGACGGGTGCGGGTCCGGTGGGGGCTCGCCGCGCAGTTCCCCGCGCCCCTAAAAGATTGCGCAGTTCCCCGCGCCCCTGAAAGCGGGGCTGCGCCCCGTCAGGGGCGCGGGGAACTGCGCGGGCAACCCCCACGCGCCCGCACGATGGATACGGCCCGAGGCACCCCAGGGGCGCGGGGAACTGCGCGGGCAACCCCCACTGCACCCGCACGACGCACGCGACGGTCACCGCGCTTGCCTTGACGTGGGCGTCAAGGATTAACGTCGCGGCATGCGAATCGGCGAGCTGGCGGAGCGGGCCGGGACCACCACGCGCACGCTCAGGTACTACGAGTCGCGGGGCCTGCTGCCCGCGCGGCGCGGGAGCAACGGCTACCGCGCGTACGACGAGGACGATCTGAAGCTGCTGCGGCAGATCAGGACGCTGCAGGACTTCGGGTTCGACCTGGAGGAGACGCGGCCCTTCGTGGAGTGTCTGCGGGCCGGTCACCCGCAGGGCGACTCCTGTCCCGCCTCGCTCGCCGTGTACCGGCGCAAGCTGGGCGAGCTCGACGCGCTGATCGACGAGCTGCGGTCGGTACGGGAACAGGTAGGCGGTCAGCTGGCGCGCGCCGAGCGGGCGATGGACGAGCTGGCGTCCGAGGCGGCGGTTCCGGGCGGTCCGGAACCCGTGTGCGAACTGGGAGGGCGGACGGAGTGATCAAGGCAGTGGGTGTGGCCGAGGTGACGGACGACAGCTTCGAGGCGGAGGTGATCGGCGCGGAGCTGCCCGTGCTGGTGGAGTTCACCGCGGACTGGTGCCCGCCGTGCCGGCAGATCGCGCCGGTGCTGAGCGCCGTCGCCGCGGAGGAGGGCGACCGGCTCAAGGTGGTGCAGCTGGACGTGGACACGAACCCGGAGACCACCAACGCGTACGGGGTGCTGTCGATGCCCACGCTCATCGTGTTCCGCGCCGGGCAGCCGGTGAAGTCCATGGTGGGCGCCCGTCCCAAGCGGCGGCTCCTGGAGGAACTCGCGGACGTGCTCTGAGCGAGGGAATAAAGAAATCCCCCGCGGGCAATTGCCTGCGGGGGATTTCTTTGCGTATATTGAATGGTTCGCGACTTACTTAAAAGAAGTCACGGAGAAGTTCACTGTGCACAGTATATCCGGCCGGGAGCGGAATTGTCAAACAGGTCCTCCAACACAGACGCAGTCACAAACTCGACCAATGGATTGCCGGACGATGAATTGCGCCGCGAGCAGGAATTCGTCGACGGCCTGTACGCGCGCGTCGACGCCCTGCGCGGCGGTACCGAGGCCTCGGTGGCGGACGCGCTCGCGCAGGGCAACACCCCCATGCAGGCCCGCCTCGAACGTGACGTCCTCGTCGCCGAACGCTCCGGCCTGCTCGCCGCGCTGAACGCGGTCGACGGCTCACTCTGCTTCGGCCGGATCGACCTCGCCGACCCCTCCGATGCCTCGTCCTCTGCCGACTCCTCCGGTCCCACCCACCACATCGGCCGTATCGGCATCCGCGCCGACGACACCGAGCACACCCCGATCCTGATCGACTGGCGGGCCCCGGTCGCCCGCCCCTTCTACCTCGCCACCGGCCACACCCCCATGGGCCTGCGCCGCCGTCGGCACATCACCACCGAGGGGCGTACCGTCACCGCCCTGCACGACGAGATCCTCGACCTGGGGGACCGGCGGCGCACCGGCCACGAGGACCCGACCGGCGACGCCGTACTGCTCTCCGCGCTCAACTCCGCGCGCACCGGCCGCATGAGCGACATCGTGCAGACCATCCAGGCCGAGCAGGACCGCATCATCCGCGCCCCGCACCGCGGCATCCTGGTCGTGGAGGGCGGGCCCGGCACCGGCAAGACGGCCGTCGCGCTGCACCGGGCGGCGTACCTCCTCTACGAACACCGGGAGCTGCTCGCCAAGCGGGCCGTCCTCATCGTCGGCCCGAACCCCGCCTTCCTCGGCTACATCGGCGAGGTGCTGCCCTCGCTCGGCGAGACGGGCGTCCTGCTGGCCACCGTCGGCGAACTGTTCCCCGGGGTGCGGGCGACCGCCTCCGACACGCCCGAGGCCGCCGCGGTGAAGGGCCGCGCCGACATGGCCGACGTCCTCGCCGCCGTCGTACGCGACCGGCAGGCGCTGCCCGACCCGGTGATCGCCATCGAGCACGACCGGGACATCCTGATGCTCGACGCCGGTCTCGTGGGCGTCGCCCGCGACCGCACCCGTGAGGCGCGGCTGCCGCACAACGTGGCCCGTGAGCACTTCGAGGGCCACATCTTCAACACCCTCACCGACATGCTCGCCGAGCGGATCGGCACGGACCCCTTCGACGGCACGAATCTGCTCGACCCCAGCGACATCACGCAGATCCGCGACGATCTCGCCGAGAACCCCGAGGTCTGGTCCGCCATCGACCAGTTGTGGCCGCGCGTCACCCCGCGGCGCCTCGTCGCGGACTTCCTCGCCGAGCCCGACGCGTACCTCACCGTGGCGGACGCGGAGGCGGTACGCCGTCCGGTGACCCGGGCCTGGACGACCTCCGACGTGCCCCTCCTCGACGAGGCCGCCGAACTCCTCGGCGAGGACGACCGGATGACCCGCGCCGCCGCCGAGCAGGAACGGGACCGGCAGGTCGCCTACGCGCAGGGCGTCCTCGACGTCTCCTACGCGTCCAGGACGTACGAATTCGAGGACATGGACGCCGAGGACGCGGAGGTCCTGTCGGCGCACGACATCATCGACGCCGAACGGATGGCCGAGCGCCACGAGGAGGACGACCACCGCAGTGCCGCCGAACGGGCCGCGGCCGACCGGACCTGGGCGTTCGGGCACATCATCGTCGACGAGGCGCAGGAGTTGTCGCCGATGGCCTGGCGGCTGCTGATGCGGCGCAGTCCGACGCGGTCGATGACGCTCGTCGGGGACCCGGCGCAGACGGCCGAGGCGGCGGGTGTCGGTTCCTGGTCGGACATCCTCCGCCCCTATGTCGAGGACCGCTGGGAGCACACCCGTCTCGCGGTCAACTACCGCACGCCGTCCGAGATCATGGAGGTCGCCGCGGCGGTTCCCCGTGCGGAGCACGCGGACTTCGAGCCGCCGAGCTCCGTGCGGTCCACGGGCGTGCGGCCCCTCGTGCGCTTGGGCGCCGACCTGCCCGGCGCGGTGGAGAAGACCGTCGCCGAACTCGCCCCGGCCGAGGGGCGGCTGGCGGTGATCGCGCCGCGCGACCTGCACGGGGAGCTGGCGGCCCGGCTGGACGGGGTGGTGGCGGGGGAGGATCCGGATCTGACCCGACCGGTGGCGCTGCTCGATCCCCGGCAGGCGAAGGGGCTGGAGTTCGACGCGGTGGTGGTGGTCGAGCCGGGCCGTTTCGGCACGAGCGACCTGTACGTGGCCCTGACCCGGGCCACGCAGTCACTGGGCATCGTGCACGCGGCTCCGCTGCCGGAGGCGCTGGCCGAGGCGCTGGCGGGGTCGGTCTGACCCGCACGTCGGGTGGGTGGGAAGGGGCGCTCTCCAGGTGAGGAGGCGCAGGACCGATTCCCGTCCTGCGCGACCTCCGTCGTACGGTCCATGTGCCTCCTCCCGCCGGCCTCCTGTGACGACCACGAGGAGACGGCCGCGAATGGTTCCCTCCGCTCGTACGTCGATGACGATCCGCGTATACGGGTTCAACTCGGGCGCAGGAATGGGCATGATGTGGGGCAAGTAGGCTCAGCAGGCCTTCCACGCGGTGCGGACGTGTGCATCGGACGCAGCCGTGGTCGGCACACCTCGGGGGAGGCAGCCATCGCACCCTTACCGGAATTACCCGACGGCGGGCCAGAGCCGGGACCCCGGCCCCATGTGCTGCTCCTGGCGGTCGCCGGCGGGATCGGGGCCGTGTGCGCTCTCGTCGCCGTCGTGCTCGGCGTCTCCACCGATCCCGCGTATCCGCTGCCGGAGTCCTATCCGACCGGTACGGGATCGACCGCCCTGCCGAGCGGATTCCCGACCGAACTGCCCACCGACCTGCCCACGGACTACTGGACCGACCGTCCCACCGAACTGCCGGACGACCTGCCGACGAACCTTCCGACCGAGGGCATCCCGAGCTTCCCCACCTACATTCCCAGCCTGCCCGAACTCTCGATCCCCCCACTGGACGGCGGCTCATGACCGCCGGAAGCGCGGTGGTGCCGCCGAAGCCCGCGCACCCGCCGGCGGCCCGGCGCGGGACGACCCTGGCGATCGTGATCGCGGTCGGACTGTCGGTGGCCTACGTCGCCGGCCAGCTCCTCTTCCGGGCGGCGCCCGACCTGCACCAGTGGTCCAGCGTCTTCATCCGCTTCCTGCCGCCCGAGCCGACGCCGTTCAAGGTGACGCGGGTACTGCTGCTCGGCGGATGGGCGGTCGCCCTCGTACTCGGTCTGCGGCTGCTCGCCGACCGGCGCGCCGGGGGCGGCGGGCTGTCCGTACGGAACGTCCGTGCCTGCCGGTTCGGGATCCTCGCCGCGCTGTTGCTGCCGTTCGCCGCGATGCCGTCGGCGGCGTTCGGGAACGCTCCGCGGCAGCTGCTGCTGTGTCTGCTCGTCAGCGGGGCGGCGCTGCTGTTCGTGCACCGGACGCAGTCGCTGCGGCGGATGCCCGGGTGGCTGCTGCTGAGCGGCTTCGGGTGGGGTGCGCTGATCGGCGGTGGGTTCGGGATCGTGATGATGACCTGGTACCAGCGGTACGCGCCGGGGTTCCTCCTCGAATTCGAGCACCCGCAGGCCGAGGTGCGCAGGTACGTCACGCTGATGGCGCTGAACGCGGCCGTGATGGCCGAACTGGGCAAGGCGGCCGGGGTGGCGGTCCTGTTCCTCCTCTTCCGGCGTCACTTCGACGGTGTGGTGTCCGGAGTGGTGATCGGTGCGGCGGTCGGCCTCGGGTACAACCTCGTCGAGACGGTCCACTTCATGAGCCTGATCGACGTCGCCCACCATCCGACCCAGTTCTGGGACCGGCAGGTCGTCGGTCTCATGGCGGCGCACGTGGCGTTCACGGCGCTCGCCGGGGCCGGGATCGGCGCGAGCAGATGGCTGACCGGACGCCGGGACCGGCTGCTGGTGGTCGGGGGCGGGCTGACGGCGGCGGTGGGCGGGCACTTCTGGACGGACATGGTGCTGATGCGGCTCGACCGGTACAGGTCGGGCTGGTTCGGGGACGACGACACGCTGAGTCTGCTGCTGGGCGTGCCGTTGCTGACGCTGATCACGTCGGGAGTGTTCGTGGCGCTGGGCGTGCTCGTCCTGCGTCGCGGGCTGCGCGAGCAGGCCGCGGGGGTGGGCCGTGCGCTGGCCGCGGAGGCCGCGTCCGGGCGCGGTGCGGTGACGGAGCCGGAGATCGGGCTGCTGCTCTCCCCGCGCCGGAGGCTGGCGCTGGAGCTGCGGGTGTGGCGGCGGGACGGTACGGCGGGAGTGCGGCACCTGATGCGGTTCCAGCAGGCACAGCTGGACCTGGCGACGCAGGGATGGCACCGGGGGCGGGCGGAGGCCGACGAGTTCATCCCGTCCGAGTTCCGGCTGCGGGAGCGGGTGCTGGAGCTGAAAGGGACTCCGGCGGGAGCGGAGGAGCTGTCATGAGGAAGGCCGCGATCACCGCTCTCGCCGTACGGATGGCCGCGCTGTCCGCGGCGGTCGCTTTTCTCCTACTGGGTTCGCCCCCGTCCGCCTCCGCCCAGTGCGCGGCGCCCACGTACCACGGCGGGTTGCCGATCCGGGCCGGGAGCTGTCCGGAGGGGGTGGCCCGGGGAGCGTCGGGGGTGGTGTGGGCGGTGGCCGTGACGGGGGCAGGGGTCTGGCTGGCTCGTGCGGTGACGCGGTCGCGGTCGTCCGGTGACTCCGATCTCGCCCTGATCGACGAGGTGTTCGGCGGGGAGGAGCGGAGCGGGGACGGGGAAGAGACGTGAGGCGGCAGGGGGCCCGCGCGCTCACGGCGCTGCTGCTGGTGCTTCTCGTGGGAGTCGCCGGGCCCCGGCCCGCCGCGGCGGACGACGGCACCCGGCCGCCGGGAGCGGCGGACGGGACGAACCTCTCGAAGGACGAGGCGTTCGACAATCCCCTGCTCAGCCCACCGCTCATGCCGGTCGAGCAGCTGCGTTTCCTCCTCCGGCGCCTGCTTCCCGACCACCAGAAGCAACAGGCCTTCAACCAGTCCCGCAACGGTGCGGTCGACTTCCTCAACCCGCTGCTGCTGACCGAAAAACAATTGAACGACCTTCTGGGCAACCCCCGTTATGCCTCCTTCGAATCCCGCCGGGCCTGGCGGGCGTCGATGATCGACCTCAAACCGATGAAGAGATTCCTGGACCCGCGGCTCGTCGAGCAACTGGAGGAAAAGGGATACAACGAGATCCCCGGCATCGCCGCGCTGAGCGGTGAGCGCCTGCATTCGGAGGGCTGGCTCCAGAAGCTGGAGGACGAAGCCGGAATCGCCCCGGAGGCGAAGATCGCCTCGGCTTCCGAACGGCAGCAGTGCGCCAAGTGCTCCCGCTTCTACCTCCGGCAGACGCGGACCCTCTTCGCGTACCCGTACGACCTCACGGTCAAGGAGACCGCCCAGAAGGCCGAGGACATGGCGAAACTCGCCAAGGACTGGGCCGCCGAGGGGAAGTCCGACGCCGACAGGAAAGCCAAGCTCAAGGTGGAGAAGGCGTACGGCAAGGAGAGGCAGTACCGAAACGGTGTCGCGCAGGAACAACTGGGTGTGGATCTCGACGGGGTGATGGAGACGGCGAAGAAGGAGAACTGGGAGGAGAGCGCGTTCAAGCCCCCCTTCGCCCTCCCCTCGGGTCCCTCGTGCGCGCTCCCGGACACCCGGTCGCAGCGCCGCCCCGTACCGTCCGCGCTCGTGCTCGCGGCGGCGAAGGCGGACGGCACGTGCGACGAGGGCCGGGGCGGGGGAGCGGCGGACGCCGACGCCGCCACCGGTCTGGGCGCCACCCTGGCCGTCCCCGGGGGGAACAACGGCGGCATCGACTTCTCCACCATGGAACTGCGCTACCTGGCCGACCCGGGGGACGGCAGCGGCCTGCGGTACTCCTTCGGCGCGGACCGCGACCCCCTCAAGGGCGACAACCGCACCTCCACCGGTGTCTCGGCCGCCGCCCGCACCTCCGACGCCTTCTTCGTCTGGCTCTCCCTGGACCCCTCGGCCTTCTGGGTCAACCTCAACCCGACCGAACCGGAACGCGTGGTCGACGACGAGCTGGGCCGTACGGACGTCGGGCGGATCATGCTGGAGGCGGACCTGCGGATGAAGAAGACCGTCGGCGAACTCATCCACCCGCACACCGCGCTCGGCCGGCGGTACTGGGACGGCCTCCGGGGCGAGTGCGCGTCGACCCGCAACTGGATCACGTCCGCGCCGGCGTCGGTCCACGAGGACGGCGACGAGCTGTACATCCTCGACGCGCCGCTCGACGTGCAGATGGAGTCGCAGTACCTGTCGGAAGCCGGCGGAACCGGCGACGCCCCTCCCTCCTGCCCCCGGCCGGACCGTGCCTCCGAGGAGCACAACGAGGACCTGTACCGCACCCTGGTCCTGCCCGAGCTGACGAAGGCGGTGAACACCGCACCGGAGTACGCCGACCTGCGCCGCGTCCACCTCGCCCGGGTGGCGGCGCAGTGGTACCGCGAACGCGCCAGGACGCAGGACACGACGTACGGCGACCTGATCGACTCGGGCGACATCGCGCACTGGCGCACCACTGCGCGCTGGAAGCCGAGGGACACGTTCGACCGGTACGTCGACTCGTACCGCCGGGGCGAGTTCGACGTCACGGAGAAGCTCGCGGACGGCGGTGCCAAGAACTACGTCTTCGGCGGGGTCGACTTCTCCCGGGTCTCCCTCCGCCAGGTCCCGGACACCCGCTTCGAGGCGGACTTCGCGAAGCTCCCCAAAGGGGTGGACCGTTCGCTGCGTACGCCGTCCATGGACGCCGACACCGTGTGGCTCGGCGCCCCGACCCCCCGCGAGGCGTCAGGTCTCGGTCCGCCCGACACCTCGGCCGGCGCGGGCACATGGGCGCTGCGTCTCCTCCCGCTCCTGCTGCTCCCCGCGGCCTTCCTCCTCCTCAGGCGCCGTCGCCGGCACCTGAACACCTCCTCGTCGACGAGTCCGCTGCGACGGGCGGCGGTCGAGGCCCCCCGGAGAAGGAGGACGGGCCTGTCCGACAAGCCCTAGGCCGGGCGCAGCCACACCGTCGACAGCGGGGGCAGGGTCAGGCGGATGCTGGCCGGGCGGCCGTGCCACGCCTGATCGTCCGGTTTCACGGGATCGGTGTTCGCGACACCGCCCCCGCCGTACCGCCCCGCGTCCGTGTTCAGCACCTCGTGCCACGCGGACACGTCGTCGGGCACCCCGAGCCGGTACTCGTGCCGTACGACGGGTGAGAAGTTGGAGACCGCGAGCAGCGGCGCCCCGTCCGCCCCGAAGCGCAGGAACGCGAAGACGTTGTCCTCGGCGGCGTCCCCGGCGACCCACCCGAACCCGGTGGGATCGGTGTCCAGCTCCCACAGCGCCGGCACCTGCCGGTACACCCCGTTGAGGTCGCGGACGAGATTGCGTACACCCCGGTGGTCGGCCTCGGCCCCGTACGCGGGATCCAGCAGCCACCAGTCGGGCCCGTGCGCCTCGGACCACTCGGCGCCCTGGGCGAACTCCTGTCCCATGAAGAGGAGTTGCTTGCCGGGGTGGGCCCACATGAAGCCCAGATAGGCGCGGTGGGTGGCGCGCTGCTGCCACCAGTCGCCGGGCAGCTTCGAGACCAACGACCGCTTGCCGTGGACGACTTCGTCGTGCGAGATGGGCAGGACGTAGTTCTCGCTGTACGCGTACACCATCGAGAACGTCATCTCGTGGTGGTGGTACTTGCGGTGGACGGGCTCGTGGGACACGTAGTCCAGCGAGTCGTGCATCCAGCCCATGTTCCACTTCAGGCCGAAGCCGAGGCCGCCGAAGCCGCCGGGCCCGATGTGGTGGGTGGCCCGGGTGACGCCGTCCCACGCGGTCGACTCCTCGGCGATCGTGACGACACCGGGCTCGCGCCGGTAGACGGTGGCGTTCATCTCCTGGAGGAAGGCGACCGCGTCGAGGTTCTCCCGGCCGCCGTGGACGTTGGGCGTCCACTGGCCGGCCTCGCGCGAGTAGTCGAGGTAGAGCATGGAGGCGACCGCGTCGACACGCAGTCCGTCGATGTGGAACTCCTCGCACCAGTACACGGCGTTGGCGACGAGGAAGTTGCGCACCTCGCGGCGCCCGTAGTCGAATTCGAGGGTTCCCCAGTCGGGGTGCGCGGCCCGCAGCGGGTCCTCGTGCTCGTACAGCGGCCGTCCGTCGAACTCGGCCAGCGCCCACTCGTCGCGCGGGAAGTGCGCGGGCACCCAGTCCATGATCACGCCGATGCCGGCCCGGTGCAGCGCGTCGACGAGGTACTTGAAGTCGTCGGGCGTGCCGAGCCGGGAGGTGGGGGCGTAGAAGCCGGTGACCTGGTAGCCCCACGAGCCGCCGAAGGGGTGCTCGGCGACCGGCATCAGCTCGACGTGCGTGAAGCCGAGGTCGGAGATGTAGGCAGGCAACTGCTCGGCCAGCTGACGGTACGTCAGGCCCGGTCGCCAGGACGCCAGGTGGAGTTCGTAGACCGAGAAGGGGGCCTCGTGCGCGGGGCGGTCTGCCCGGCGCGCCATCCACTCCTCGTCCTGCCACTCGTGACGCGAGGCGTGGATCACCGACGACGTGGCGGGCGGCAGCTCCGTGCGCCGCGCCATCGGGTCGGCGCGCATCGTCTTCGTCCCGTCGGGGCGGGTGATCTCGAACTTGTACAGCTCACCCTCCCGCACCCCGGGGGCGAACAGCTCCCACACCCCGGAGGAGCCCAGCGAGCGCATCGGGAACGCGGTGCCGTCCCAGAAGTTGAACGACCCCGAGACACGGACACCGCGGGCGTTCGGCGCCCAGACCGAGAAGCGGGTGCCGGGCACGCCCTGGTGCTCCATCGGCTCCGCGCCGAGGATCGTCCACAGCTGTTCGTGCCGTCCCTCCCCGAACAGGTGCAGATCGAAGTCGCCGAGCGTGGGCAGGAAGCGGTACGCGTCCTCGACGTCCTGGACCGCGCCCTCGTACTCCACCGTCAGCCGGTACTCCGGCACCTCCCGCAGCGGCAGCACGGCGGAGAAGAACCCGTCCCCGTCGTCGTGCAGTTCGGCCCGCAGTCCCTCGGCGACGACGGTCACGGCGAGCGCGTACGGCCGCAGCACCCGGAAGACCACCCCGTCCTGCACGGGATGGGCCCCGAGCACGGCGTGCGGATCGTGGTGCGCGCCCCCGAGCAGCCGTTCCCGGTCGGCCCGGTCCAGCACGGCCAGCGACCGCACCTCCTGGACGGGCTCCTGAACCGGCACGGACACGACGGGCGCGGGCTCCACGGCTGCGACCCGCACATCGGCCTGTACGGCTTCGGCCTGTACGTCGGCCTGTACAGCCTCGGCCTGTACGGCTTCGGCCTGCGCGTCGGACCGCGTCTCCTCCACCGCCGGCCTCACCTTCGCCTTGTCAGCGGCCTTGTCGGCGGCCTTGCCGGTGACCTTGGCCTTGTCTGCGGCCTTGTCGGCGGCCTTGGCCTTGGCCTTCGAGCTCTTCGGCTTCTTGGCGGGCGGGTTCGGGCGGGGCGTCACGGGTGGAGCCTCCTCGGCACGGTGAGAGGTGGAGCGGGGCGGGTCGGGGCGGTCAGGACGGTTCGGGAAGGGCCAGCCGGCGCACTGCCGCCATCGGCACGGGCAGCCAGTCGGGCCGGTGCCGTGCCTCGTACACGACTTCGTAGATCGCCTTGTCGGTCTCGTACGCGCGCAGCAGCACCGGGTCCGTCCGCGGATCGCGCCCGCCGGCCTCGGCGTAACCGGAGCAGTACGCGGCCCGGCACGCGTCCGCCCAGCCGGGTACGGCGGACACCTGGGTGCCCTCGGCCCGGAGCGAGTGCGCGGCGTAGTCGAAGGAGCGGAGCATGCCGGCCACGTCCCGCGCGGTCGGCTGGGGCAGGCGCCGCTCGGCGAGCGGCTTGGAGGGTTCGCCCTCGAAGTCGATCAGCGACCAGCTGCCGGACGGCGACCGCAGACACTGGCCCAGATGCAGGTCCCCGTGGATCCGCTGGGCCGTCCACGTCCGCCCCTCGCCCGCCAGATCGGCGAGCGCGTCGAACGCGGACCGCAGACCGGGCGCGTACGGCAGCAGCGAGGGCACCGTCTGGACGGCCGCCGTCAGCCGCTCGGTCATCCCCTCCACCAGCAGCTCCATCTGCGCGCGGCCCATGGTCACCTCGGGCAGCGCACGGGCCAGCGCGGTGTGCACCTCGGCCGTGGCCCGGCCGAGCGCCCGCGCCGCACCGTTGAAGTCCTCACCCTTGGCGAGCTCGCGCAGGGCCAGGTCCCAGCCGTCGGAGGCGCCCTGGAGAAAGGGCTGCAGGACACCTAGGACGTACGGGTCGCCGGGAACGTGCGGGCCGGGGTCGAGGGAGTCGGCGGCCAGGTCCGCGAGGATCCAGCCGGCCGGTGCCGGAACCCGTGCGCAGCCCTCGCGGGCCAGCGCCAGCGGCAGCTCAAGATCGGGGTTGATGCCCGGCACGATCCTGCGCAGGAGCTTCAGGATGAACGTATCTCCATAGACGAGAGACGAGTTCGACTGCTCGGCGGTCACCAGGCGCGGCACCAGATCGCCCCGGATCTCCTGCGTCATGTCCCGCTCGAAGCGCAGCTCTCCGATGTGCGCCCGCTCCCGCAGGGCCTCCAGAAGGACATCGGCGGGCCGCGGGTCGTGCAGCGCCTCGTACACGGTCAGTCCGGCCAGGGGGCCCTGTGCCGGATGGCCGATCAGCGCGGGCGCCAGCCGCGGTGGCAGTGTCTCGCGCACGCCGAGCAGCAGTTGGTAGCAGTCGGCCGGATGCGCGGGCGCGCTCTGCGTGGGCACGAGCGGCTGATGGGCCCGTACGAGCAGATTGAGCAGGCCCAGTCTGGAGTTCAGGGGCAGCACCTCGGTCGCCGAGACCAGGGAGAACCCGGTGACGGGACGGCCTTTTCCCGCGAACCACCGCTGCCGTGGAAGCCACTCGCGAAGCAGTGGATCGAGGGACGCGAGAAGACCGGGGCTTGTCGAAGCGGAGTGCACGGAATGGGTGACGGCTTCGGACATGGCGTCGCGTCCTTTCCCCGGAGTCGGGGTGTTACTACTGCGTGCCCAGGGCGGGGCGGGGGAAACCGCCCCGCCGTCCGTTGTACCCGCCCGTCGGGGCCGGTCCTAGGTCCTGTCGTCAAATTCCCGGCGTCCGCCCGGAGGGCGGGCCGGGCGGCGTCTGGTGCGTGCTCTCGGTGTGCCGGGCGGAAGTCCGCGTACTGGACGTACTTGGGCTTTCGCCCGGTGCAGCGAGAGTGCGTGCCAGGCGTCGCCCGGCAGGCGGGAATTTGACGACAGGGCCTAGAGGGCGTCCTTGCGGAGGCGGAACCAGTAGAAGCCGTGGCCGGCGAGGGTGAGGAGGTAGGGGAGTTCGCCGATGGCGGGGAAGCGGACGCCGCCGATGAGTTCGACGGGGTGGCGTCCGTTGAAGGTCTGGAGGTCGAGTTCGGTGGGCTGGGCGAAGCGGGAGAAGTTGTGGACGCACAGGACGAGGTCGTCCTTGTATTCGCGCAGGAAGGCGATGACGGCGGGGTTGGAGGAGGGGAGTTCGGTGTAGGAGCCGAGGCCGAACGCGGGGTTCTGTTTGCGGATCTCGATCATGCGGCGGGTCCAGTGGAGCAGCGAGGAGGGGTTGCTCATGGACGCTTCGACGTTGGTGACCTGGTAGCCGTGGACCGGGTCCATGATCGTCGGCAGATACAGCCGTCCGGGGTCGCAGGAGGAGAAGCCGGCGTTGCGGTCCGGGGTCCACTGCATCGGCGTACGGACGGCGTCGCGGTCGCCGAGCCAGATGTTGTCGCCCATGCCGATCTCGTCGCCGTAGTAGAGGATCGGTGAGCCGGGCAGCGACAGCAGCAGGGCGGTGAAGAGTTCGATCTGGTTGCGGTCGTTGTCCAGGAGGGTGGCGAGGCGTCGGCGGATGCCGATGTTGGCGCGCATGCGGGGGTCTTTGGCGTATTCCGCGTACATGTAGTCGCGTTCTTCGTCGGTGACCATTTCGAGGGTGAGCTCGTCGTGGTTGCGCAGGAAGATGCCCCACTGGCAGCCGGAGGGGATCGCGGGGGTCTTCGCCAGGATCTCCGACACCGGATACCGGGATTCGCGGCGGACGGCCATGAAGATGCGGGGCATGACGGGGAAGTGGAAGGCCATGTGGCATTCGTCGCCGCCGGCGGTGTAGTCGCCGAAGTAGTCGACGACGTCCTCGGGCCATTGGTTGGCCTCGGCGAGCAGGACGGTGTCGGGGTAGTGGGCGTCGATCTCGGCGCGGACCTGTTTGAGGACCTGGTGGGTGGCGGGGAGGTTCTCGCAGTCGGTGCCCTCTTCGGCGAAGAGGTAGGGGACGGCGTCGAGGCGGAAGCCGTCGATGCCCAGGTCGAGCCAGAAGCGCAGGGCGGAGACGATTTCCTCGACGACGGCGGGGTTTTCGAAGTTGAGGTCGGGCTGGTGGGAGAAGAAGCGGTGGAAGTAGTACTGCTTGCGGATGGGGTCGAAGGTCCAGTTGGAGGCTTCGGTGTCGACGAAGATGATGCGGGCGTCGGCGTACTGCTGGTCGTCGTCGGCCCACATGTAGTAGTCGCCGTAGGGTCCGTCGGGGTCGTTGCGGGAGGCCTGGAACCAGGGGTGCTGGTCGCTGGTGTGGTTCATGACGAAGTCGATGATGACGCGCATGCCGCGCTGGTGGGCGGCGTCGACGAATTCGACGAAGTCGGCGAGGTCGCCGAATTCGGGCAGGACGGCGGTGTAGTCGGAGACGTCGTAGCCGCCGTCCCTGAGGGGGGACTGGAAGAAGGGGGGCAGCCACAGGCAGTCGACGCCGAGCCATTGGAGGTAGTCGAGTTTGGCGGTGAGGCCTTTGAGGTCGCCGATGCCGTCGCCGTTGCTGTCCTGGAAGGAGCGGACGAGGACTTCGTAGAAGACGGCGCGTTTGAACCATTCGGGGTCCCGGTCTTTTGCGGGGGTGTCCTCGAAGGTGTCCGGGACGGGTTCGTTGACGATCATGTGGGTGACCCTCCGGTGGGCGGTGAGGACGGTCGCAGGACGGTCAGTACGTGCGCGGCCCGGTGACCGGGGGTGAGGCGTACGTAGTTGGTCCTGCCCCAGGGGTAGACCTCGCCGGAGAGCTCGTCGCGTACCGGCAGCGACGCGTGCCAGTCGAGGCCGAGTCGTGGCATGTCCAACGAGATGGTGGCTTCCTGGGTGTGGTGGGGGTCGAGGTTCACGACCACCAGAACCGTGTTCGATCCGCGTGTGTCCGTGACCGACTTGGAGTACGCGAGCACCGCCTCCTTGTCCGTGTGATGGAAATGCAGGTCACGCAGTTGTCGAAGGGCGGGGCTGCGGCGCCTGATCGCATTGAGTTCGGCGATCAGGGGCGCGATGCTACGACCTTCGCGTTCCGCCGACTCCCAGTCTCGCGGACGTAGTTGGTACTTTTCGGAGTTCAGGTATTCTTCGCTGCCGTCGCGCACCGGCACGCCTTCGCACAGCTCGAATCCGCTGTAGACACCCCAGGTCGGGGAGAGCGTCGCGGCCAGTACCGCGCGCAGTTCGAAGGCGCCCCGACCACCGCGCTGAAGGAACTCGTGCAGGATGTCCGGGGTGTTGACGAAGAAGTTGGGCCGCATATACGCGGCCGCGTCACCGGAGAGTTCGGTGAGGTATTCGGTCAGTTCCTCTTTGCTGTTGCGCCAGGTGAAATACGTGTACGACTGCTGGAAACCGATCGCGCCGAGCGTGTGCATCATCGCCGGGCGGGTGAACGCCTCGGCCAGGAAGATCACATCAGGGTCGGTGCGATTGATCTCCCCGATCACCTCTTCCCAGAAGATGACCGGTTTCGTATGCGGATTGTCGACACGGAAGATCCGTACGCCATGGCTCATCCAGAACCGCAGCACCCTGAGCGTCTCCCGCACCAGGCCCGGCATGTCCTTGTCGAAGGCGATCGGATAGATGTCCTGGTACTTCTTCGGCGGGTTCTCCGCATAGGCGATCGTGCCGTCGGAGCGGTGGTGGAACCATTCCGGATGCTTCTCCACCCACGGATGGTCGGGTGAGCACTGGAGCGCGAAGTCGAGCGCGATCTCCAGGTCCAGTTCCGCGGCCCGGCGCACGAAGTCGTCGAAGTCGTCGATCGTGCCGAGATCCGGGTGGATCGCGTCGTGCCCGCCCTCCGGCGAGCCGATCGCCCACGGCACCCCGACGTCGTACGGGCCGGGGTCCAGGGTGTTGTTGGGGCCCTTGCGGAAGGTCGCGCCGATGGGGTGGATCGGTGGCAGGTACACCACGTCGAAGCCCATGCCGGCGATCGCGGGCAGCCGCCGGGCCGCCGTCTTGAACGTACCGCTGACCGGCGGTTTCCCGGGCTCGACCACCGCGCCCTCCGAGCGCGGGAAGAACTCGTACCAGGACCCGAACAGCGCCCGCTCCCGCTCGACCTGGAGGTCCAGCGGATCGGCGGCGGTGACCAGTTCGCGCAAGGGGTGGCGGGCGAGGACATGGTCCACGTCGGGGGTGAGCGCGGCGGCCAGCCGGGCCGCCGCGGGCCGGGCGGTGTCGCGCAGGGCCTCCACGGCCGCGAGGATCGCCTCCCGCCGGCCCTTGCTCTTCGGCACCCCGGCCGAGGCACGCTCGTACAGCAGCGCGCCCTCCTCCAGGACCAGCTCGGTGTCCATGCCCGCCGGGATCTTGATCCGGGCATGGTGGCGCCAGGTGGTGATCGGATCGCCCCAGGCCTCCACCGTGTACGTCCAGCGGCCGGGCGCCGGTACGGAGACGGTGGCGCCCCAGCGGTCCGTGCCGGGAGCGAGTTCGCGCAGGGGTGTCCAGGGGCCCGTGCGGCCCTCGGGGCCGCGCAGCACGACGTTCGCGGCGACCGCGTCGTGCCCCTCCCGGAAGACCGTCGCGGAGATCTCGAAGGCCTCTCCCACCACGGCCTTCGCCGGGCGGCGGCCACCCGCGACGAAGGGACGTACGTCCAGGACGGGGATACGGCCGATCACGGGGGCACTCACGAAGGCACTTTCGGGGGAGGGGGCGGTCCGCCCGGAGGCGGGCGCCGTGGGTCCGGCCTGGTTCTTCGGCCCGGTCGCAGCGGTGGGACGGGTCGTATCGGTGGGACGGGTCGGGCCGGTCGGTTCCACCGGTGTCGCCTGCTCGGCGGTCCGGGTCTTCGATGCCGGTGGGCGGTCCGCTTTCTCCCCCGGATCCGGGGGTGGTGTGGTGCCGGGCGTCGGGGGTGGTGACGGCTGGTGGTGCATGGCGGGCATGACCGCTCCTGTCCGCGTCAACGTGGGTGGGCGGATGAGAGTGTGGGAAGGCGGTTCCTGCGGTGCGTTACCGAGGGAGCCTTCCCTCCCCTTTCGGGTGGGCAATCCGGCACTTTGTTAACTACTCGCGCGTATGTCCACACACAAGACCGGCCTCGCCCGCTGGGAATCCGCCACTGATCTGCAAAGCGTCAACTGATCCGTGAAGCATCTACCCGGGATTCGCGGGACAAGACCGGTCTGCGAACGTGTTCTTGGTCAAGGGTTGTCGACCTGCAGGAGTTTGTCGGGGGAGCCCGCCCCCACGTCCGACAGCTCCCCGTCGGCGGCCCGGTCGACCAGGGCCCCGGCGACCTCGGCGGGAGCCGCCGAGGAGTGGTCGGCGAGATACAGCGCGGCCGCGCCCGCGGCATGGGGCGCCGCCATCGAGGTACCCGAGAAGGTGGCCGTGCCGGTGTCGCCCGTGTGCGAGGCGGAGGTGACATCCACGCCCGGCGCGAACAGATCGAGCCGGGCACCCCAGTTGGAGAAGTACGCCCTGGCGTCGTTCCGGTCGCTCGCCCCGACCGTGATCGCCTCCTCGACCCGGGCCGGTGAGTCGAGGCTCGCCGGGCGGTCGTCGTTGCCGGCCGCGATCGTGTAGGTCACGCCGGACGCGATGGAGGTGCGTACGGCGGCGTCCAGCTGCGCGTTCGCGACACCGCCCAGGCTCATATTGGCGACGGCCGGCTTCACCGCATGGGTCGTCACCCAGTCGATACCGGCGATGACCTGCGACAGCGTGCCGGCCCCGGTGTCGTCGAGCACACGGACGGCGACGACCCGCGCCAGCTTCGCGACCCCGTACGTCGTGCCCGCGATCGTGCCCGCCACATGGGTGCCGTGGCCCAGGCCGTCCTGCGCGACGGCGTCGCCGTCGACGAAGTCCCAGCCGGAGGAGGCCCGCCCGCCGAAGTCCTGGTGGGTGACGCGTACGCCGGTGTCGATGACGTACGCCGTCACGCCCTGCCCCGCCGACTCCGGCCAGGTGTAACTGCGGTTCAGCGGCAGCTCCCGCTGGTCGAGGCGGTCGAGGCCCCACGGCGGGTCCGACTGCTGGTGCTCGACGCTCACCGTGGCGTCCCGTGCCACCGAGGCCACCCGGGAGTCCGCGGCCAGCCGCCGCGCCTGCCGCTCACCGGCCCGCACCGCGTAGCCGTTGAGCGCCGTGCTGTAGGTGTGGCTTATTCTCGCTCCGTACTCGGTGGCGACCGCCCTGCCCGCCTTCGACGGGGCTTTCGTCGCCCCTTTGAGCGTCACGATGTAACTGCCACTGACGGCGCCCGTTCTCGCGCTGCCGGATATGCGCCCCTCGGGCGCGGCGTGCGCGGGCGGAGCGGGAGCCGAGACGGCCGCTGCCGTCAGGACCGCGGTCAGGCCTCCCGCCCAGTGCAGCCGCCGTGTGCGCCTCACTGTCATGGTGTGCGCTCCCCTCGTCGACATGCGGCAGCCTCTCGTGCGCCGCGAACCCCCACAAGCCCGCACGCCGGTGCGGAATCGGCCATACCGCCCACGCGCCCCGGAGAGCCCGCGCCCCGACAAGGGCGCCCCGTAAGGGGCGCGGGGAACTGCGCGGCCGGCCCCCACCGAGCCCGCAGACTCATCCCGAGCTCCCCGCGGAGCAGATCGCGCCGTGGTTGTGGAGCACCCACGCCGCTACCGTCGTGGATGACGTCCGTACGTCCTTGGCGACAGCGATACGCCCTTTGTGAAGGTGGAAGCTCGTGAAGGCCATCCGCAGGTTCACCGTGCGTCCCGTACTCCCGGAAGCCCTCCACCCCCTCAGCGATCTGGCGCGCAACCTGCGCTGGTCCTGGCATGCCGAGACCCGTGACCTCTTCCAGTCCGTCGACCCCGAACGCTGGACCGCCTCGGGCTGCGATCCCGTGCGGCTCCTCGGAAGCGTGTCGTCCGGACGGCTGGCCCAGCTGTCCGACGACAGAAGGTTCCTGAGGCGGCTGTCCGCCGCCGCCGACGATCTCCACGACTATGTGACGGGGGACCGCTGGTACCAGTCCCAGCCGTCCGAACTGCCCGCCGCCATCGCCTACTTCTCACCCGAGTTCGGCATCACCGCCGCGCTGCCCCAGTACTCCGGAGGCCTCGGCATCCTCGCCGGGGACCATCTCAAGGCGGCCAGCGAC
Organism: Streptomyces liliiviolaceus; assembly: GCF_018070025.1. Classification (NCBI taxonomy): domain Bacteria; kingdom Bacillati; phylum Actinomycetota; class Actinomycetes; order Kitasatosporales; family Streptomycetaceae; genus Streptomyces; species Streptomyces liliiviolaceus. Next base: position 8,157,266 of record NZ_JAGPYQ010000001.1, on the reverse strand, counting down.
CTCGGCGTACCCCTGATCGGTGTCGGGCTGCTGTACCGGCACGGCTACTTCCGGCAGTCCCTGTCCCGGGATGGCTGGCAGCAGGAGCACTATCCGGTCCTGGACCCCAACGAACTGCCCGTCTCCCTGCTGCGCGAGGCCGACGGCACCCCCTCCCAGGTCTCCCTGGCCCTCCCCGGCGGTACGGCCCTGCACGCGCGGATCTGGCTGGCCCAGGTCGGCCGGGTCCCGCTGCTGCTGCTCGACTCCGACGTCGAGGAGAACGACCTCGGCGAACGCGGGGTCACCGACCGGCTCTACGGCGGCGGCAGCGAGCACCGGCTGCTCCAGGAGATGCTGCTCGGCATCGGCGGGGTACGGGCCGTGCGGACGTACTGCCGGCTCACCGGCCACGCGCGGCCCGAGGTGTTCCACACGAACGAGGGCCACGCCGGCTTCCTCGGTCTGGAGCGCATCCACGAACTGTCCTTCGAGGACCTGGACTTCGAGGCCGCCCTCGAAGCCGTCAGGGCCGGGACCGTCTTCACGACCCACACCCCCGTGCCCGCCGGCATCGACCGCTTCGACCGGGAACTGGTGGCCCGCCACTTCGGCCCCGACGCGGAACTCCCGCGCATCGACGTCGAACACATCCTGCGCCTGGGCATGGAGACCTACCCGGGCGGTGAGCCGAACCTCTTCAACATGGCCGTGATGGGACTGCGGCTCGGCCAGCGCGCGAACGGCGTCTCCCTCCTGCACGGCCAGGTCAGCCGCGAGATGTTCTCCGGGCTCTGGCCGGGCTTCGACCCGGCCGAGGTCCCCATCACCTCCGTGACGAACGGCGTCCACGCCCCCACCTGGGTGGCCCCCGAGGTGTTCCGGCTCGGCGCCCGGCAGATCGGCGCCCAGCGCACCGAGGACGCCCTCACCGTCGGCGGCTCCGAGACCTGGGACGCCGTCGCCGACATCCCCGACCAGGACATCTGGGAACTGCGCCGCTCCCTGCGCGAGCAACTGGTGGCGGAGGTACGGGAGCGGCTGTACGCGTCCTGGCGGCAGCGCGGCGCGGGGACGGCCGAACTGGGCTGGATCGACGGCGTACTGGACCCGGACGTCCTCACGATCGGCTTCGCCCGCCGCGTCCCGTCCTACAAACGCCTCACGCTGATGCTGCGGGACCGCGACCGGCTCATGGACCTGCTGCTGCACTCCGAGCGGCCCGTCCAGATCGTGGTGGCGGGCAAGGCCCACCCGGCCGACGACGGCGGCAAGCGCCTCGTACAGGAACTGGTGCGCTTCGCCGACGACCCGCGCGTACGCCACCGGATCGTGTTCCTCCCCGACTACGGCATGGCGATGGCGCAGAAGCTGTACCCCGGCTGCGACATCTGGCTCAACAACCCGCTGCGCCCCCTGGAGGCGTGCGGCACCTCCGGCATGAAGGCGGCGCTGAACGGCTGCCTCAACCTGTCGGTGCTGGACGGCTGGTGGGACGAATGGTTCCGGCCGGACTTCGGCTGGGCGATCCCCACGGCGGACGGCACCGCGGTCGACGACGACCGCCGCGACGAGCTGGAGGCTTCCGCCCTCTACGACCTGCTGGAGCAGCGGGTGGCCCCGCGCTTCTACGAACTGGGCCAGGCGGGCCTGCCCGACCGCTGGATCGAGATGGTCCGCCAGACCCTCTCCCACCTGGGCCCCAAGCTCCTGGCGGGCCGCATGGTCCGCGAGTACGTGGAACGCCTCTACACCCCGGCGGCGCTGGCCCACCGCTCCATGGACCACCCGGCCGCGAGGGAGCTGGCGGTGTGGAAGTCCCGGGTGCGGGCGGCCTGGCCGCACATCACGGTCGACCATGTCGAGACGACGGCCGTGACCGCCACGGCCGAACTGGGCTCGACGCTGGCCCTGCGGGTCCTCGTCGGCCTCGGCGAGCTGGCCCCGGACGACGTCGAGGTGCAGGCGGTCTCGGGGCGCGTCGACTCCGAGGACCGGATCACGGACGGCACGACGTTCCCGCTGAAGCCCGCGGGCGGCCCGGACGCGGAGGGCCGCTGGCTCTACGAGGGCCCGCTCTCCCTCGACCGCACGGGCCCCTTCGGCTACACGGTCCGCATCCTCCCGGCCCACCGGCTCCTCGCCTCCACCGCGGAACTGGGCCTGGTGGCGGTACCGGCGGAGGAGCTGACGGAGGGCGCGGGAGTGCTCATGCGGTGAGGTGACGCGGCGCCGGTGTGCGGCGGGGTCGCCGGGTGCTACGCCTCGTCGAACTCCGCGCACATCCGCCGCAGCACCGCCCCGCACCGGCGCGCGTACGCGTGCTGCAGGCCGCGGGTCGCCGGGCCGCCCGCGCGGGTGTACCACTTCGCCGGGCGGCTGAAGGCGGTCACGGTCAGCCAGACCGTGCCGTCGCCCGTGCGGTCGACCACGAAGGACTCCTCGCCGGACTCCGGGTGGCCGGGAAGGGTGCCGTAGGCCCAGCCGACGCGCCGCGGTTCGTCGAGGGTCCACACCACACGGCAGGGCGCCTTGATGAGGGGGCCCAGGCCGACCGTCACGTCCACGCCCGGGGCGGCCTCGGCGGCGTCCGTCGTGATCGTGACACCGGCCGCCCTGTGGACCTCCCAGGTCATGACCGCCTGCGAGGCCGTCTTGAAGACCTCGTGGCCCTCGCCTATGCGGGTGCGGACGTGCAGCGGGTGGAAGCCGGGTGGGCACCGGCCGTCGCGGGTCGCGCCCACGTCCTCGTACGTGAAGGGCATGGGAACCAAGAGTAGGGCGGTACCCGGGACCGATCTCGTCCCGGGTACCGCCCCGCGCACAACTATTCGGGCACTATGCGACGTTCACGCCGTACTAGGCGACGTTCACGCCGGACCAGGCCGCCGCCACCGCCTTGTACTCGGTGCTCGTCGAGCCGTACAGCGCCGACGCCGCGCTCAGCGTGGCCGTACGGGCGCCCGCGTACTTCGTCGTGGACGTCATGTACTCGGTGAGCGCCTTGTACCAGATCTTGATGGCCTTGTCGCGGCCGATGCCGGTGAGCGTCGTGCCGTTGGACGTCGTGGAGTTGTAGCTGACTCCGTTGATCGTCTTGGCGCCGCTGCCCTCCGACAGGAGGTAGAAGAAGTGGTTCGCCGGGCCGGAGGAGTAGTGGACGTCCACCGAGCCGAGGCTGGACGACCAGCTGTCCTTGGACGCGCCGTCCTTGCTCGGCTTGTCCATGTAGCGCAGCGGGGTGCCGTTGCCGTTGATGTCGATCTTCTCGCCGATGAGGTAGTCGCCGACGTCGGACGAGCTGGCCGCGTAGAACTCGACCGCCGTGCCGAAGATGTCGGAGGTGGCCTCGTTCAGACCGCCGGACTCACCGCTGTAGTTGAGGCCCGCGGTGTTCGCGGTCACGCCGTGGCTCATCTCGTGGCCCGCGACGTCCAGCGAGGTGAGCGGCTTGACGCTGCCCGCGCCGTCGCCGTACGTCATGCAGAAGCAGGAGTCCTGCCAGAAGGCGTTGACGTACGCCGTGCTGTAGTGGACGCGGGAGTAGGCCGCGACGCCGTTGTTCTTGATGCCGGTGCGGCCGAGCACGTTCTTGTAGAAGTCCCAGGTGACCTGGGCGCCGTAGTGCGCGTCCACCGCGGCGGTCTGGGTGTTGGACGCCGCGCCCGTGCCCCAGGTGTCGTCCGCGTCGGTGAACAGGGTGCCGGTGCCGGAGGTGCCCTTGTTCAGGTTGTACGTCTTGTGCGAGCCCCGGGACGTGTCGTTGAGCTGGTACGTCGAGCCGGAGAGCGAGGTGCCGATGGTGACGGTGCCGGAGTACTGGCTGTTGCCGATACCGGTCTTGACCGCCTCCCACTCGTACAGCTTCTTGCCCGACTCGGCGTCGGTGACGACGTGCAGCTCCTGCGGGGTGCCGTCGTGCTGGAAGCCGCCGACGACCGTCTCGTAGGCCAGGACGGGCTTGCCGTCGGCCGCCCAGACGACCTTGCGGGGCGCCTTGTCGGCGGCCGACTTGGTGCTGCCCTCGGCCTTCGCGGCGGTCACGGCCTGCTTCTCGGCCGCCGACCTGGCGATGGACGGGGTGGTGTCGGCGACCTTGATGGTCGCCTTGGTCGCCTTGGTCACGCCCTGCGTCGCGCCGGCCTTGGTCTCGTGGACGACCAGGTCGCCGCCGAGGACCGGGAGTCCCGCGTACGTGCGCTCGTAGCGGGTGTGGGTCGTGCCGTCGGCGTTCTTGACGACGTCTCTGACGACCAGCTTCTCGTCGGCGCCGAGGCCTATCTCGTCGGCGGTCTCCGGAGCGGCTGCCTCGGCCTTCTGGATGAGGCTCGTACGGGCTGCCGGGGACAGCTGGACCGCGGACGCGGCGAGGGACGCGTCGGAGCTCTCCGCCGGGGTCTGGGCGGAGGCACCGGTGGTCAGACCGGTGGTGAGGAGAGCACCGGCCGCGACAGCGGTGGCGATGGCCAGAGTGGTGCGGTTGCGACGCGCGTAGAGGGGGGTCACACAAGCTCCTTCGTGGGGGGTGTCCGACCGGTATGGGGAAGCGGTCGGGCTGCTGTGAAGTTGCGGTGCGGGTGTGCCTGCCGTGCCAGGTGAACAGTGCCAGGTGGGTCGCGTACATGTCAGCGGGGCAAATGGAGGTTGGCCGGAAATCGTCCGCTGCCCGAAGATCGGCGTACGCAATGCGGACTTGATCGCCCGCAAAGACCGGGCAATGGAACCGGAAGTGGGGGGCAAGGCAGCGGCAAAGCGCAGGCAAAGGGGGTGCCGCCCCGGGAGTCGCTTCCCGGGACGGCACCCCCTGTGTGCCGGGTCCGCGCGGCTAGCTCGTCGGGAAGGTGATCTTCCAGCTGTTGATCCTGCCGACGTCCTGCGCCGCCTGGTCTTGAACCTTCAACTGCCAGGTCCCGTTGGCGACTTCGGTTGAAGCGTTGACCGTGTAGGGCTCGGTGACGTTGTCCGCGGAGTCCGAGGAGCTGAAGGACTTGAGGCGGTACGTCGAGCCGTCGGGCGCCACCAGGTCGATGACCAGGTCACCGCGCCAGGTGTGGGTGATGTTCGGCGTCACGATCAAGTTGGACGGGGCGTTTCCGGCCTGGCCGGAAACAGTTATCGAGGAGGTGACGGCGGCCCCGTTGTCCGGAATCGATACCGCGGTCGTGTTCTCGAAGGACGTGCCGCCGCCCCCGCCGCCCGGCCGGGTGCCGACGTTGATGCCGGCCCAGGCGTTCTGCACGGCCGTGTACTCGGCGCTCGTGGTGCCGTACAGCTCACCCGCGACCGCGAGCGTGCCGGTGCGCGCCGCCGCGTAGTTGGTCGTGGAGGTGAACTTCGTGGTGAGCGCCTTGAACCAGATCAGCGCGGCCTTGTCGCGGCCGATACCGGTGACCGGCAGTCCGTCGGAGGTCGGCGAGTCGTACGCGACGCCGTTCACGGTCTTGGCGCCGCTGCCCTCGCTGAGCAGGTAGAAGAAGTGGTTCGCCGGACCGGAGGAGTAGTGCACGTCCACCGAGCCGATGCCCGAGTACCAGCTGTCCTTGGACGCGCCGTCCTTGCTCGGCTTGTCCATGTAGCGCAGCGGGGTGCCGTTGCCGTTGATGTCGATCTTCTCGCCGACCAGGTAGTCGCCCACGTCGGAGCTGTTGCCGGCGTAGAACTCGACGGCCGCCGCGAAGATGTCGGAGGTCGCCTCGTTCAGACCGCCCGACTCACCGCTGTAGACGAGCCCCGCGGTGTTCGCGGTCACGCCGTGCGTCATCTCGTGCGCGGCCACGTCGATCGACGTGAGCGGCTTGGCGTTGCCCGACCCGTCGCCGTACGTCATGCAGAAGCAGGAGTCCTGCCAGAAGGCGTTGACGTAGTTGCTGCTGTAGTGGACGCGGGAGTATGCGCCGACGCCGTCGCCGCGGATGCCCGTGCGGCCCTGGACGTTCTTGTAGTAGTCCCAGGTCAGCGCGGCCCCGTAGTGGGCGTCCGCGGCGGCCGTCTCGGTGTTCGAGGCGGCGCCGTTGCCCCATACGTCGTCCGGGCCCGAGAAGAGCGTGCCGGTGCCCGACGTACCGCGGTTCAGATTGTTCGTCTTGTGGTTCCCGCGCGCGGTGTCCGTGAGGTTGTACGTCGACCCGGACTGCGCGCTGCCGAGCGTCACCGTGCCGCTGTACTGGGTGTTGCCGGTGCCGTTCTCGACGCCCTGGTACTCGAAGAGCTTCTCGCCGGTGGCCGCGTCCGTGATGACGTGCAGCTCGTTCGGGGTGCCGTCGTGCTGGAGGCCCCCGACGACCGTCTCGTAGGCGAGGGTCGGCTTGCCGCTCGCCGCCCAGATCACCTTGCGCGCGCCGTCGGCCTCGGTCCGCTTCGAACCCTCCGCCGAGGCCGCCTTGAGCGCCTGCTTCTCGGCGACCGCCGGCTTCACGGCGGCGCTGGTGGTGAGTCCCGTGAGCGAGGCCCGCACGGCCCGCGTGACGCCCTCGGTCCTCCCCGACTTCGCGGTGTCGACGACCAGGTCGCCGCCGAGGACCGGGAGTCCGGCCCAGGTGCGCTCGTAGCGCGTGTGGACGGTGCCGTCCGCGTCCTTGACGACGTCACGGACGACGAGCTTCTCCTTGGCGCCCAGGCCGAGTTCCGCCGCGGTGTCCGTCTTCGCGGAGTCGGCGTCGCGGATCAGCGCGGCGCGCTGGGCGGGAGAGAGCTTGACCGCCAGGGAGCCCTTGTCGAGCTTGCCCGGGGCGGGTGGGGCGTCGGCGGTCGCGGCGCCGGTCTGGACGGCCGCGGCGAGCAGGGCGGCCACGGCGACGAGCGCGCCGGCCGTCGCCTTGCGGGAGACGGAACGGGCTGTGGGTCTGTGGGAGGTGCGCTTCAACACGGACTCCTTCTGCGTGGCCACGAAGGCGCGGCCAGGGGGGACCGGACGGCCGGGAGCCGTCCGGGCAGAACAAGACGGAACGCAGAACCACGTGCTTGTACGTGTGCGTGTGCGTGTGCTTGTACGCGTGCTCGTGCCGGCGTTCGGGCCCGTGGGGCGCCGCTTGCCGGCAGAGCCGTTCACCCCTTCACGGCGGTTTCTGTGAGGTTGCTGTGAAGTGGTCGTGGGAAGAGTGGCAGGAGATCGGCCGTTCTGTCAGGTGCGCATCAGGAAGTTGGCCGAAAGGCTCCGTTGTCCGGTTGGTCATGTTCGGTATACGGACCAGTTGCCGCACCACCGGACCGCTGTAGGGGAGACGGGGGTTCAGCCGGAGGGCGGGCGCTCGCCGTGCCACGAGTGCCACAGTGCCGCGTAGGCGCCGCCCGCCGCCACGAGCTCCTCGTGCGTGCCGAGTTCGGTCAGCCGGCCCTCCTCCATCACCGCCACCCGGTCCGCGTCGTGCGCGGTGTGCAGCCGGTGCGCGATGGCGATGACGGTGCGCCCTTCGAGCACGGCGGCCAGCGCGCGCTCCGTGTGGCGTGCGGTGGCGGGGTCGAGCAGCGCCGTGGCCTCGTCGAGGATCAGCGTGTGCGGGTCGGCCAGCACCACCCGGGCCAGCGCCAGTTGCTGGGCCCGCGAGCCGTCCGCGACCGGAGCCCCGCCCGGCGGCCCGGCGTGGCCGGCGGCCGGGGGACGGCCGCCGGGGCCCAGCTCCGCGTCGAGCCCGTCCGGCAGTGCCCGGACCCAGTCGTCGGCGCCGACCGCCGCGAGCGCCGCCCACAGCGCGGCGTCGTCGGCGGCCGGATCGGCGATCAGCAGGTTGTCGCGGACCGTGCCCAGGAACACGTGGTGCTCCTGGGTGACGAGCACGACCTGCCGCCGCAGCTGCTCCGGGTCCAGCCCGGCGATCGGCACCCCGCCGACCGTCACCGTGCCGGAGCCCGGCACGTCGATGCCCGCGAGCAGCCGGCTCAGGGTCGTCTTTCCGGCGCCGGAGGGCCCGACCACGGCCAGCCGCTCCCCGGGCCGCACGGTCAGGTCGACCCCGCGCAGCACCTCGCCGCCCCGGTCGTACGCGTACCGCACCCCCCGTACGTCGATCCGGTCGTCCACCGGGACCCGGGCGGGGGACTCCGACGGCGGACCCGGCGCCGACGCCGGGCCCGCGGGGGCGGTCAGCGGGGCTCGGCCCAGGCCCTCCACCCGTGCGAACGAGGCGCCGCTGCTCTGCAGTTGCTCCACCCGCATCAGGATCGTGTCGAGCGGCGACTCCAGCTGGCGCAGATACAGGGCCGCCGCGACCACCGCGCCCACGCTCAGCGCGCCCCGCGCGTGCAGGGCGCCGCCCACCATCAGGACGACGGCCACCGGCAGGACGTTGGAGATCTCCACGGACAGGAAGAACACGGACCGCAGGTCCAGGGTGTGCATGCGGGTACGGCGGGACAGGTCGAGGGCGTCCCGGCTCGCGGTGACGCGCCGCCGCTGCAGCCCGAACGCCTCGACCGTGCGTGCCCCGGACGTGGTGGCCGAGACGATCTCGGCGACCTCCGAGGTGGCGGCGCCCTCGGCGAGGTAGGCGGGGCGGGCCCGGCGCAGATACCACCGCAGGGCGAACCAGATACCGGCCTGGGCGAGCACCGCGCAGACGCCCAGCAGCGGATCGAGCAGGAAGACCGCGCCGATGAGGAACAGCGCCTGCACCGAGGAGATCAGCAGCTCGGGCCCCGCGTCGCGCAGGGTCGTGCCCACCGCGGCGACGTCCGCGGTGCCGCGGGCCGTCAGATCGCCGGTGCCCGCCCGCTCCACCACGGACGCGGGCAGTGCCAGCGTCCGGTCGACGAACTCCTCGCGCACCCGCGCCAGCGTCCGCTCCCCGAACCGGTGCCCCACGAACCGGGCGGCCCGCGCCAACAGCAACTGGGCGGGCGCGCACACCAGGATGACGAGCGCCAGCCGGTCCACGGCGGCGACCCCGGCACCGGCCCTCACCTCGTCGACGATGCGGCCGAGCAGCCACGGGCCGGCCAGCCCGGCAGCGGCGGCCAGCGCGTTCAGGGCGAGCACGGCGGCGAAGGCGCGGCCGTCCGCGCGGATCAGCCGGGCCGCGGCGGCGCGCACGTCGGCAGGCGGGGCGACCGGCAACTGCGTGCTCATCGCACGGCCCCTTCCGGTTCTTGCGCGTCCCGCTCGCCGGTGGTCCCGGCGTCCGCGCCGCTGGCGTCCGCGCCGCCGGGGTCCGCGTCGCGGGCCACCAGCGCCCGGTATCCCGGCTCCCCGGCGAGGAGTTCGCGGTGTCCGCCGACGGCCGCGACCTCGCCGTCGACCAGGTAGTACACGGTGTCCATCTGGTCGAGCACCAGCGGCGAGGTGCTGGTGACGAGGGTCGTGCGGCCCGTGCGCGCCACGCGCAGCCGGGCGGCGACCGCGGCCTCGGTGTGCGCGTCGAGCGCCGAGGTCGGCTCGACCGCGAGCAGCACCTCGGGGTCGGCGAGCAGGGCCCGCGCGAGGCGGACGCGCTGCCGCTGGCCCCCGGAGAGGCTGCGGCCCTGCGCGTCCACGGCCGAGTCGAGCCCGTCGGGCAGCCCGAGCACGATGTCGTCCGCGACGGCCGCGTGCACGGCCCTGCCGACGGCCGCGTCGAGAGCCGCCGTGCCGTCCGTGCCGTGCGTGCCGTCCCCGCCGTGCCGGTCCAGGCGGCCGGCGAGCAGGTCGCGCAGGGTGCCCGCGAACAGGTCGGCCTCGTTGTCGGCGACCAGGATCCGCTCCCGTATCCGCGGCAGGGCGATCGCGTCGAGCCGTACGCCGCCCCAGGTGGCCGCCGACCCGGTGTACCGGCCCAGCCGGTCGACCACGGCGGCGGAGTCCGCGGGCCGGGCACAGGCCAGCGCGGTCAGCGCGCCCGGGACCACCCGGACACCGGACCGCGGATCGTGCAGCACCGAGGGCTCCGCGGGGGCGTCCGGAGGGAGGCGCGCGGCGGGGTCCTTGCCCGGGTCCGCGGGAGAGCCGTCCGCCATCAGCGGCTCCAGGGCCAGGAAGCGTACGACGCGGCGGGCGGCCACCACGCCCCGGCTGATCTGGTAGCCGCACTCGACGAAGAACGCCACCGGACCCACGAGGACCGCCGCATAGCCGTACACGGACACCAGCTCGCCGACGGTCAGCGAGCCCTGGGCGGCGAGCCGGGCCGCCAGCCAGGTCACCACGGCCAGGAACATCGTCGGCAGCCCCACCCCGAGCGCCTGCAGCCAGCTGGTCACGGCCCCGACCCGGTACCCCTGTTCCCGCAGCAGGCGCGAGTCCCGGCGGAAGGCGTCGGCGAACAGCCCCTTGCCGCCGAGGCCGTTGAGGACCCGCAGTCCGCCCGCGAGGTCCCCGATCCGCGCCGTCAGCGTGCCCTGCAGCTCGCGGTACTCCGTCTCCACGCCCCGCAGCCGTCCCATCAGGGGGCCGACGAGGACGACGATCACCGGGATGCCGATCAGGACCACCGCGGCCAGCGGCGGCGACACCGACAGCAGCAGCCCGGCCACGACGACATAGGCGGCGGCCGAGCCCACGCCGGGCCCCACGACGGTCAGCGCCGAGCTGATCGTCAGCACGTCGCCGACGCCGATCGTGACGACCTCTCCGGTCCCCGTCTGCCGGGACAGCCCGGCGCCCAGCCGGGTCGCCTGCCCCACGACGAGCTTCACCGTACGGAAGTTGGCGTCCATCCGGACCTTGGTCATCGTGCGGTGGCGCAGGACGCCCACCACGGCGTTGAACACCCCGAGGCCCAGCAGCGCGGCGCACCAGCAGGCCAGCGCCGCCCGGTCGCCCGGCTCCAGCCCGTCGTCGATCGCCCGGGCCAGCAGATACGGCGTCAGCGCGACGAGCACCAGCCAGACGGTGGCCAGCACCGCGCCCGCCGCCGACCGCCCCGGCTGCCGGGTGACCAGCCACCACAGGTACCGGCCGCCCCCGCGCAGATCGGGGACGCCCGGATCCTCGTACGCGAAGCGCTCCAGGCGGCCCTTCCGCCCCGGGGCCGCCCGCTCCGGGGTCACTCGGCGTGTCCCTGCACCAGGCTGTCGCGCCAGGCCCGGTGCAGGTCCGCGAACCGGCCGGTGTCCGTGACGAGCCGGTCGGGGCTGCCGTCCTCGACGATACGGCCGTGCTCCATGACGAGGACCCGGTCGGCGATCTCGACCGTGGAGAGCCGGTGGGCGATGACCACCGCCGTACGGCCGCGCAGGACCGTGTGCATGGCCCGCTGGACGGCCCGTTCGCCCGGCACGTCCAGCGAACTGGTCGCCTCGTCGAGGATCAGGACCGCCGGGTCGGCCAGCAACGCCCGCGCGAACGCCACCAGTTGGCGCTGTCCTGCCGAGATGCGCCCGCCCCTCTTGCGTACGTCCGTGTCGTAGCCGTCCGGCAGGGAGCTGATGAAGTCGTGGGCGCCGATGGCCTTCGCGGCCCGCTCGATGTCCTCGCGGGACGCGTCGGGGCGGCCGATGGCGATGTTCTCCGCGACCGTGCCGGAGAACAGGAACGCCTCCTGCGTCACCATCACCACACCGCGCCGCAGTTCGGGCACGGACAGCTCGCGCAGATCCACGCCGTCGAGCAGGACGCGGCCGGTCGTGGGGTCGTAGAAGCGCGCCAGGAGCTTGGCGAGCGTCGACTTGCCCGCGCCCGTGGAGCCGACCACGGCGACGGTCTGGCCCGCCGGGAGCGTCAGCGAGAAGGCCGGCAGCACCTCGCCGCCCGTCCGGTACGCGAACCGCACGTCGTCGAACACGACCTCCCGGCCCGGCAGTTCGGAGGCGGGCGCGGGCAGCTCACGCGGCTGCGACGGCTCCGGCACCGAGGGGACCTGGGCCAGCAGACCCGCGATCTTCTCCATCGAGGCCGCCGCCGACTGGTACGAGTTCAGGAACATGCCGAGCCGGTCGATCGGGTCGTACAGCCGTCGCAGGTAGAGCACCGCGGCGGCCAGCACACCCAGCGCGAGCGACCCCGACGCCACCCGGTACGCGCCCCACAGCACGATGCCCGCGACCGCCGTGTTGGCGACCAGGCGGGAGCCGACGACATAGCGGGCCATCTCCAGGATGGCGTCGCCGTTGACGCGCTCGTGGTGGCTGTTGAGCGTGTGGAAGTCCGCGTCGTTGACGGCCTCGCGGCGGAAGGCGCGCACCGGCCTGATGCCGTTCATCGTCTCCGCGAACTTCACGATGACCGCTGCGATGGCCGTCGACCGGACGGCGAAGATCCGCCCGGCGCGGCGCCGGTAGAGCCGGATGAGGAGGTACAGCGGCACGAACGACGCGACCGCGACCGCGCCGAGCCCCAGGTCCAGCCAGAGCAGCATCGTGGAGATGTAGACGAACGACAGGATGACGGTGATGAGTTCCTGGAGGCCCTCGCTGAGCAGTTCGCGCAGCGACTCGACGTCCGTCGTGGAGCGCGAGATGAGCCGGCCCGAGGTGTAGCGCTCGTGGAAGTCGACGCTGAGCGCCTGCGCGTGCCGGAAGATCCTGCCGCGCAGATCCAGCAGGACGTCCTGGTTGACGCGGGCCGAGACGCGGACGAAGCCGTACTGGAGGGCGCCGGCCGCCACCGAGCACAGCGCGTACGCGGTCGCCACCGCGATCAGCGGGCCGTGGTCGTCGGCGCGGAACGCCGGTACGGCACGGTCGATCGCGTACGCCACGAGCATCGGGCCCGCCTGCACCGCCGCCTGCTGGAGCAGCAGGAGGACCGCCGCGAGGACGACGCGGGCCTTCATGGGGGCGAGCAGGGAGCACAGGAGGGTGGCCGTGGCACGCGGGGGAGCGGGCAGGGCGTCCCGGTCGAAGGGGTCGCCGTCCTTGGGCGGCGGGTCTGCCGGACGGTCCGTGCTGTCGTCTGTCGGCGCGGTGGTCGTGGGCGCCGTCATCGGTTCTCCCTCTCGGTCGTCTCTGTCCTTCCCGACATCAGCCAGGCGTACTCCGCGCTCGTACGCAGCAGTTCGTGATGGGTGCCCACGGCGGTGACACGGCCGCCGGAGAGCAGGGCCACCCGGTCGGCGAGCAGGACCGTGGAGGGGCGGTGGGCCACGACCAGGGCGGTCGTCCCGGCGAGGACGCGCCGCAGGGCCGCCTCGACCAGGGCCTCCGTGTGGACGTCCAGGGCGGAGAGCGGATCGTCCAGGACGAGGAAGCGGGGGCTGCCGACGACGGCTCTCGCCAGGGCCAGGCGCTGGCGCTGCCCGCCGGAGAGACTGAGGCCCTGCTCGCCGACCTGGGTGTCCGTGCCGTCCGGCAGCGCGTGGACGAAGTCGGCCTGCGCGACGGCCAGGGCGCGGGTGAGATCGGCCTCGCCCGCGGTGTCCGGCGCCCCCATGAGCACGTTCTCGCCGACCCCCGCGGAGAAGAGGGTGGGCTCCTCGAAGGCGACGGCGACGAGGGCGCGCAGTTCCTCCCTGGGCATCGCGGTGATGTCCACGCCGTCTAGCGTGATCCGGCCCGAGGTGACCTCGTGCAGCCGGGGCACGAGCGCGGTGAGCGTGGTCTTCCCGGACCCGGTCGCGCCCACGAGGGCCATGGTCTCGCCGGGCCGTATGTGCAGATCGATCCCGTCGAGGACGGGAACGCTGTCGCCCTCGGCATCGGGATACCGGAACCGCACCCCGTCGAACCGGAGCCCGGCCCCGACTCCGGAGGCCCGTGCCGCCCCGGACGCCGGCGCGGTGTCCGACTCCGGGGGCGCGTCCATGACCTCGAAGTAGCGTTCCGTGGCCGTCGCCGCCTCCTGGCTCATGGCCAGCAGGAAGCCGATCGACTCGACGGGCCAGCGCAGGGCGAGGGCCGTGGAGAGGAACGCGACCAGCGTGCCGGCCGACAGGGAGCCGTCGGCCACCTGGACCGTGCCGAGCACCAGGGCCGCGCCGATGGCCAGTTCGGGCAGCGTCGTGATCGCGGCGAAGATACCGGCCAGCAGCCGCGCCTTCACCAGCTCCGTGCCGCGCAGCGTCCGGGACAGGTCCCGGAAGGCGAGCGCCTGGCTGCGGTGACGGCCGAACCCCTTGATGATCCGGATACCGAGCACGCTCTCCTCGACGAGCGTCGTCAGATCGCCGACCTGGTCCTGCGCCTGCCGCGCCACCCGCGAGTACCGCTTCTCGAACAGCCAGCAGACGATCATCACCGGTACGGCCGGGGCCAGCAGGACCAGTCCCAGCGTCCAGTCCTGGGCCAGCATGATCAGGACACCCACGAGGATCGTCACCGAGTTGACCAGCAGGAACGTCAGCGGGAACGCGAGGAACAGCCGCAGCAGCATCAGATCCGTCGTCCCCCGCGACAGCAGCTGCCCCGACGCCCACCGGTCGTGGAAGGCGATGGGCAGCCGCTGCAGATGCCGGTACAGATCGGCCCGCATCGCCGCCTCGACCCCGGCGAGCGGCCGGGCGACCAGCCACCGCCGCAGCCCGAAGAGCACCGCCTCCGCGACCCCGAGCAGCAGCAGGTACAGCGCGCCGAGCCACACCCCGCCCGTGCTCCGGTCGGCCACCGGACCGTCCACGATCCACTTCAGGACGAGCGGGATCACCAGACCCGTACAGGAGGCGGCGACCGCGACGACGGCCGCGACGGCCAGCCGTCCGCGCACGGGCCTCACATAGGGCCACAGCCGCAGCAGGCTGCGTACCGCGGAACGGCTCTCGGCGGGTCGGGTCTCGTCGGTTCCCTCGGCGGGCGCAGGTGTGGTGGGCATCAGCAGCGAGCCTACGTTTCGGCACTGACAACACCCAGCGAGTTTTGGCCGGTCCAGGGGCTCACCGCAGGCCAGGGGCGCGCCGGGTACCGCGCCCCCTCAGTCCACCACCCGCAGCAGCAGCACCGCCCGAGCCGGCACGGTGATCGTCGCGCCCGCCCGGTGCACCACGCCCGGCGCGGCCGACTGCTCCTCCCGCGAGGTGTCGACGACGACCTCGTAGGACCGGGCCCACGGCGGCCCCGGCAGGACGAAGGCCGCCGGTCTGTCGCCCGCGTGCAGCACCGCGAGGAAGCTGTCGTCCGTCACGGGCACGCCCCGCGCGTCCCGCCCCGGGATGTCCCGGCCGGACAGGAACATGCCCAGCGTGCCGGCGGGCGCGTACCAGTCCCGTTCCGTCATCTCCGTGCCGTGCGCGGTGAACCACGCCAGGTCCCGCAGCCCGTCGGCCGAGTGCGCCCGCCCGGAGAAGAAGGCGCGCCGCCGCAGCACCGGATGCGCGTGGCGCAGGGCGATCAGCCGGGACGTCAGGTCGGACAGGGCCCGCCAGCCGGGGTCGTCCAGCAGGCTCCAGTCGAGCCAGCTGATCTCGTTGTCCTGGCAGTACGCGTTGTTGTTGCCGCCCTGCGTGCGCCCCAGTTCGTCGCCCGCGACCAGCATCGGGACGCCCGTGGAGAGCAGCAGCGTGGTCAGCAGGTTACGGAGCTGGCGGCGCCGCAGAGCGCGTGTCCGGGCGTCCTCGGTCTCTCCCTCGGTGCCGCAGTTCCACGCCCGGTTGTCGTCGGTGCCGTCCCGGTTCCCCTCGCCGTTCGCCTCGTTGTGCTTGCGCTCGTACGACACCATGTCCCGCAGGGTGAAACCGTCGTGGGCGGTCACGAAGTTCACCGAGGCGTACGGCCGCCGCCCGCCCCACGCGTACAGGTCGCTCGACCCCGAGAGCCGGTACCCGAGGTCCCGTACGTCCGGCAGCGCGCCCCGCCAGAAGTCCCGTACGGCGTTGCGGTAGCGGTCGTTCCACTCCGTCCACAGGGGTGGGAAGGCGCCCACCTGGTAGCCGCCGGAGCCGACGTCCCACGGCTCGGCGATCAGCTTCACGCGGCGCAGCACCGGGTCCTGCGCGATGACGGCGAGGAACGGGGAGAGCATGTCGACGTCGTGCATGGACCGGGCGAGCGCCGCCGCGAGGTCGAAGCGGAAGCCGTCGACGCCCATCTCCGTCACCCAGTAGCGCAGCGAGTCCGTGATCAGCCGCAGCACGTGCGGCTGCACGACGTGCAGGGTGTTGCCGCAGCCCGTGTAGTCCGCGTACCGCCGGGCGTCGTCCTGCAGCCGGTAGTAGCCGCGGTTGTCGATCCCGCGCAGCGACAGGGTCGGGCCCAGCTCGCTCGCCTCCGCCGTGTGGTTGTAGACCACGTCGAGGATGACCTCGATGCCCGCGGCGTGCAGCGCGCGCACCATGCGCTTGAACTCGCCGACCTGCTGGCCGTTGGTCCCGGAGGCCGCGTATCCCGCGTGCGGGGCGAAGTAGCCGATCGAGTTGTAGCCCCAGTAGTTCTTCATGCCCCGGCGCAGCAGATGGTCCTCGTGCGCGAACTGGTGCACCGGCAGCAGTTCCACGGCCGTCACACCGAGCGACGTCAGGTGCTCGATCGCGGCCGGGTGCGCCAGCCCCGCGTACGTGCCCTGCAGTTCCTCCGGAATCCCGGGGTGCAGCTTGGTGAAGCCCTTGACGTGCAGCTCGTAGATGACGGAGTCCGCCCAGGGCGTCTTCGGGCGCCGGTCGTCCGCCCACTCGTCACCGGGTGTGTCGTCGTGGACGACCACCCCCTTGGGGACGAACGGCGCCGAGTCCCGGTCGTCGCGCACGGTGTCCGCCACGTGCTGCTGCGGCCAGTCGCGCACATGCCCGTACACCTCCGGCGGCAGACTCCCGAACTCGTCGCGTCCGGCGCCGTCCACGGCACGGGCGTACGGGTCCAGGAGCAGCTTCGCGGGGTTCCAGCGGGCGCCGGTCCACGGGTCCCAGCGGCCGTGCACCCGGAAGCCGTACCGCTGACCGGGCCGCACGCCGGGCACGAAGCCGTGCCAGATCTCATGGGTCAGCTCGGTGAGGGGAACCCGGACCTCGTAGCCCCCGCCGCCCCCGTCCCCTTCGCCGGGCGAGCCGAAGAGACAGAGCTCGACCGACTCGGCCCCGCCCGCCCACAGCGCGAAGTTGGTGCCCGAGACCCCGTCGGGCCCGGTCCTGAAGCGTGCCCCGAGCGGGGTCGGCGCACCCGGCCACACGGAGACGCCCGGCGCCGTGAGGGCCGTGCCGTTCACCGCGGGGGCGGCCTGCGCGGGCAGCCCTCCGCCGAGGGCGCGCCCCTCCCGCACCGGTTCCCGCACTGCCTCCTGCTCGGCTGCGCTCGACACCCTGGGCCCTCCCGCGACTCGGTCGGAGCGGCACGAGGAGGACCGCGGTGTCCCGGCCGCGGTCCTCTGTCGCGTCGTCCTCCCCACTGTTCTGCCCAGAGCCGGGCTCGCACTCACGTTTCCTGAGGCGGAGGCCGAACAGAGGCACGGAATGCGAGGTGCGCCCGGCGCCGCCCGGCGCGGTCCGGTACCCGCCGAACGGACCCACTTCCCCGGGGCCCGCTCCGTCGTTGGGTCCCACGTGATGCACGCACAGACGCGCCCGGGGCGCTCAGGGGCCGCGCTGGCCGCCGTACTGACATGGGCGGCCCTGCTGGCCGCGGCCGCGGGATGCACCTCGCACGGGGTGGACGAGATGCTGGGCAAGCCCCGCTCGCCCGAGGAGGCGATCCGGGTCTCGCCGGACGACGGCAGCAAGGCCGTTCGGCCCGAGGAGGGCCTGAAGGTACGGGTGCCGGCCGGGCGCCTGGAGTCCGTGAAGGTCGTGAAGTCCCAGGACGCGCAGGAGTTCCCGGTGCCCGGCTCGATCGGCCCGGACGGCGCGACCTGGCGGCCCGACGACCCGAAGCTCGCGCTCGCCGCCAAGTACACGGTGGACGCGGTCGCGCTCGACGCCCACGGCCGGCGGGTGGCCCGGCACGTCACGTTCACGACGTACGTCCCCGACGAGCGGTTCATCGGCTACGTCATGCCGGAGAACCGCTCTACCGTCGGCACCGGCATGATCGTGTCCCTGGAGTTCAACCGCGAGATCGAGAACCGGGCCGCCGTCGAGCGCGCCATCCGTGTGACCTCCGTGCCGAGGACGGAGATCGCCCCGCACTGGTTCGGCGAGGACCGCCTCGACTTCCGGCCCGAGACCTACTGGAAGCCCGGCACCAAGGTCACCGTCGACCTGCGGCTGCGGGACGTCGAGGCGGCCACCGGCGTGTACGGGCTGCAGTACAAGACCTTCTCCTTCACGGTCGGCCGCAGCCAGACCAGCGTCGTCGACGCCGCCGCCCACACCATGCGGGTGACCCGCGACGGTGAACTCCTGTCCACGGTGCCGATCACCGCGGGAGCCCCCGGCAACACCACGTACAACGGGAAGATGGTGATCACCGAGATGCTGGAGGTGACCCGGATGAACGGGGCCACCGTCGGTTTCAAACGGGCCGACGGCAAGGGCGAGTACGACATCCCGGACGTCCCGCACGCCGTGCGCCTCACCTCCTCCGGCACCTTCCTGCACGGCAACTACTGGGCCAAGGGCGTGTTCGGCACCGCCAATGTCAGCCACGGGTGCGTGGGACTGCGCGATGTGAAGGGCGGCAGCTCCGCGACCCCGGCGGGCTGGTTCTTCGACCGCAGCCTCATCGGTGACGTCGTCGAGGTCGTCCGCAGCAATGACAAGAAGGTCGCTCCCGACAACGGCCTCGGTGGGTGGAACATGGGCTGGAAAGCCTGGAAAGCGGGCTCCGCGGTGAAGTAGACCGACATAGGGGTACGCACAGGAAAGGCCCCCATCGCGCTCCCGGCTCCAGCAGTTGGGACTGAACGGTGACATTCCCGGGAGGTCATCTCTCCTGGCAGTGTGATTAATTAGCGCGATGCGTGCGCGTGAACGCGCCGTAGTACGGGCCTGAACAGGCCGTGCGAGGGGAGAACGAACTTGAACGGGCGACCGATATCGGGGGCGTCGGTTGGCGCGCGGACACGGAACGGCAAGGGAGCCCTGGCACTTGTGCTGGGGGTGCTGCTGCTTCTCGTGACCGCGTGCGGCGGAGGAGGGGACTCGGACTCCGGGTCCGGCGGGGACAAGGACAAGGGCAAGGATTCCAGCCAGGCGGACACCAAGGTCTCGCAGGCGGTCGTGACCATCGCGCCGAAGGACGGCGCCGACGCCGTCAAGACCAGCGGCGCGCTCAAGGTGACGGCGGCCAAGGGCAAACTGACCGAGGTGAAGGTCGAGGACACCAAGGGCAACCCGGTCGAGGGGAAGATCACCGGCGGGGGCGCCAGCTGGACGCCCGCCGCCCACCTCGCGGCCTCGACCAAGTACAAGGTCCACGCGGTGGCGAAGGACTCCGAGGGCCGTGAGGCCGCCGAGGAGTCCGCGTTCACCACGCTGACCCCGAAGAACACGTTCGTCGGCATCTTCACGCCCGAGGACGGTTCCAAGGTCGGCGTCGGGATGCCCTTCTCGGTGCGCTTCACCCGGGGCATCACGCACCCCGAGGACATCGAGAAGGCCATCAAGATCAAGACCGAGCCCGCGGTCGACGTCGAGGGCCACTGGTTCGGCAACGACCGCCTCGACTTCCGCCCCGAGGAGTACTGGAAGTCCGGTACGAAGGTCACCGTCACCCTGAACCTCGACGGTGTCGAGGGCCGGCCCGGTGTCTACGGCGAGCAGGCCAAGACCGTGAAGTTCACGATCGGCCGCAGCCAGGTCTCCACCGTCGACGTCAAGACCAAGAAGATGACCGTCAAGCGCGACGGCAAGGTCATCAAGACCATCCCGGTCACGACCGGCAAGGCGGGTTACGAGACCTGGAACGGCCAGATGGTCATCAGCGAGCGCCTCCGGGTGACCCGTATGAACGGCGAGACGGTCGGCTACGGCGGCGAGTACGACATCAAGGACGTGCCGGACGCGATGCGCCTGTCCAACTCGGGCACGTTCATCCACGGCAACTACTGGGGCGGCGACGCCTTCGGCAACTACAACGCCAGCCACGGCTGCATAGGCCTGCGCGACCAGCGCGGCGGCGGTGACCGGGGAGCCCCGGCCGCGTGGTTCTTCGACCGCTCGATCGTCGGCGACGTCGTGATCGTGAAGAACTCCAACGACCGGATCATCGACCCGGACAACGGCCTCAACGGCTGGAACATGTCGTGGGAGAAGTGGACGGCCTGACCCGCCGCCCCGCTCGCTGACGCCGTACGGCCCCGGTGCGCTCCGCTGTGACGGAGCACACCGGGGCCGTTGCCGTTGGCCTTCGTGCTGCGTCCTCCCCGGGGGACGACCCCCCGGACCCCCCGATACGGTGCCCTCATGACTGTGCATCTCGAAGTCGCCGAAGGTGTCGGCACGATCCGCCTCGACCGTCCGCCCATGAACGCGCTGGACGTCGCCACACAGGACCGGCTCAAGGAACTCGCCGAGGAGGCCACCCGCCGCGAGGACGTACGGGCCGTCATCCTCTACGGCGGCGAGAAGGTGTTCGCGGCGGGCGCGGACATCAAGGAGATGCAGGCCATGGACCACGCGGCCATGGTCGTACGCTCCCGGGCCCTCCAGGACTCCTTCACCGCCGTGACCCGCATCCCCAAGCCGGTCGTCGCCGCGGTCACCGGCTACGCGCTGGGCGGCGGCTGCGAACTGGCGCTGTGCGCCGACTACAGGATCGCCGGGGACAACGCCAAGCTGGGCCAGCCCGAGATCCTCCTCGGTCTGATCCCGGGCGCCGGCGGCACCCAGCGCCTGTCCCGGCTGATCGGCCCCTCCCGCGCGAAGGACCTCATCTTCACCGGCCGCATGGTCAAGGCCGACGAGGCCCTGACGCTCGGCCTGGTGGACAAGGTCGTACCGGCCGCCGACGTGTACACCGAGGCGCACGCCTGGGCCGCGAAACTCGCCCAGGGACCGGCGCTCGCGCTGCGCGCGGCCAAGGAGTCCGTCGACGTCGGCCTGGAGACGGACATCGAGACCGGACTCGCGGTCGAACGCACCTGGTTCGCGGGCCTGTTCGCGACGGAGGACCGGGAGTCGGGGATGCGGAGCTTCGTCGAGGAGGGCCCGGGCAAGGCGAAGTTCCGCTGACGCGAAAGAAGTTGGAAAACTGCCGCCGGTCCACTTGCTGTTGACGCGATGTATCACCCGTGCGCGTGGAGATTCGGCTCGGCGGACGGCTTATCGGACCCTTAAGGCAGGCTTAAGGCTTCCTTGCGGGGGAGCGCGGGCGATTGCCCCGAACGCCCCTGTCCGCGCAGGCCAGATGGGGTCCATAGGCCACTGTGATGCCGATGGCATATGTCAATCGGATGATGCGGAACAATGGGTTCCGGGGGGCGTATTCCTCCGGAACACCCCCGCAGAAGCCCCTTCGGGGGTCATGATGGGGGCATGGCGGGGCTGGAGGGCATCGAACAGCCGCGGCGGCACGGGAGCGCGACCGCGGCGCGCTGGTCGCCTGCTGTCGAGGACGAACACGCGCTGAAGGCGCTGGAACTGTTCGGCAACCCCACCGAGGCGGAGGTGCCGCTGCCGTCCCGGCCGGAGTCCGCCGCCACGGCGCGCCGGCTCACCCAGGTCGTGGTGCTCCGCCAGTGGGGGCTCTCGCCGAAGATGACCGAGGACGCCGTGTTACTGGTGTCGGAACTCGTGGGCAATGCCGTGCGGCACACGGGGGCGCGGGTCTTCGGGCTTCGCATGCGGCGCCGGCGCGGATGGATCCGCGTCGAGGTCCGCGATCCCTCGCGGGGGCTGCCCTGTCTGATGCCGGTCCAGGACACGGACGTCAGCGGCCGGGGCCTGTTCCTCGTGGACAAACTGTCCGACCGCTGGGGAGTCGACCTCCTCCCACGCGGCAAGACGACATGGTTCGAGATGAGGGTGGCGGACCGCTAGGGGTTTCTCGCCCCCGCCGCCCCTACCCTTCCCGTCACTGACTCGGGGGCGCTGCCCCCGAACCCCCGGTCCTCAAACGCCGGACGGGCTGAAAGACATCTTTCAGCCCGTCCGGCGTTTGAGGACGAGCGCGAAGCGCGACAAGGGGGGCGAGGGGGCGCAGCCCCCATGCGTGGACGGGAACGGGTAGGGGCGGCGGGGGCGAAAAAGGTCCCCGCGGCAACCCCGCCCAGGGACACGCCGCCATACGAGTGAGGGTCCACCCCCGCCGCAGACCCCACCGAGATCGTGCTCCCATGATCACACCCCGCTGGAAGCGCCACGCAGCCACCCTCGCCTTCACCCTGACCGCAGTCCTCACGACATCCGCCGCGACACCCCCCGCACAGACCCCCACCAAGCCCACGGCGAAGGCGGCAGCCGCCCCCGCCTGCCCCCAGTTCGCGGACCCCGTCCACGCCGCAGCCGACCACCGCGTGGACGTCGACCGCATCACCCCGGACCCCGCCTGGCGCACCAGCTGCGGCACGCTCTACCGCAGTGACGGCCGCGGCCCGGCCGTCGTCTTCGAGCAGGGCTTCCTGCCGAAGGACGTCATCGACGGCCAGTACGACATCGAGCAGTACGTCCTGGTCAACCAGCCCTCCCCGTACGTCTCCACGAGCTACGACCACGACCTCTACAAGACGTGGTGGAAGAGCGGCTACAACTACTACATCGACGCCCCGGGCGGCGTGGACGTCAACAAGACCATCGGCGACACCCACAGGTGGGCCGACCAGGTCGAGGTCGCCTTCCCGGGCGGTATCGCGCGGCAGTACATCATCGGCGTCTGCCCCGTCGACAAGAAGACCAAGACCGAGATCATGAGCGACTGCGAGAGCAACCCGCACTACGAGCCCTGGCACTGACTCCGGCGCCCGGGTGGTCGCCGCGTCGCGCGCCGGAGCGGAACGTTAATCTGACCTCGTCAGTGAAGCACCACGAAGGGGCGGGTCCGGTGGCGGACATCGAGGAAGCACGCAAGGCGTTCGAGCGCATCGACGTGGACGGGGACGGCTACATCACCGCCGCCGAGTTCAAGAAGGCCCTGGCCCAGGGCGGGGACTGGAACGTCACGGAGTCGGTGGCCGAGGCCGTCATCGCCGCCCAGGACCTCAACGGCGACAAGCTGCTCTCGTTCGACGAGTTCTGGGCCCACATCAACAAGTGACCCGAGCGACAGGGGCGCCCACCGGTTCAGGGTGGGCGCCCCTTTGTCGTGTTCGTCCATCCGAGTGGGGCTCGGAATAGCCCGGTATGAACCCGGGTTGGTATATCGCGCCAGGAGTCACCCACCCCCTCGAAGGGCGAGCCCCCATGAAGATCGGCATCATCGGAGCAGGG